>DASSAL010000058.1:0-12292 GCA_035685405.1 Actinoplanes sp.
GCCCGCGATCCCCTCGTCGTGAAGGCGCTTCTCGGCGTCGACCAGCAGGCCTTCCAGGATCCGCTCGCCGGCCCGGTCGTGGCTGACCAGATCGGTGACCGAGTCGCACTCCGGGGTCGCGTACTCGGGGTGCGAACCGACATCGAGGTAGAGGCGGGCGCCGTTGCGCAGGAACACGTTGCTGCTGCGACCCCAGGACACCACGCGGCGGAACAGGTACCGGGCCACCTCGTCCGGCGACAGCCGCCGCTGACCCCGGTAGGTGCACGTGACTCCGTACTCGGTCTCGAGGCCGAAAATTCGCCGTTCCATGCCGAAACCCTAACCGCCTTTCACCCTTCAGCGGCAGTGACCGCCCGCGCTTTCACCGGTACCGAGCGTGCTGCCCTCCGCTCTAGCCGCGGATATCCTGGGGTCGACATGAAGGTACTGGTCACCGGCGGCGCCGGCTTCATCGGCTCGCAGTTCGTGCGCTCGGTTCTGGGCGGGGCGCTGGACGGCCTGGCCGGCGCGCGGGTCACCGTGCTGGACAAGCTCACCCACGCCGGCCGCTTCGCCAACCTGGCCGCGGTGACCGAGCACGAGCGGCTCGACTTCGTGCCCGGCGACATCTGCGACAGCGCCCTGGTCGACGCGGTCACCGGCGGCCACGACATGATCGTCACCTTCGCCCACGAGCGGGCCGCCGCCGGGCTCGCCACCACGAACGTGCTCGGCACCCAGGTGCTGCTGGACGCGGCCCGGCGGCACGGCGTCACCAGATTCCTGCAGGTCTCCACCGAGCAGGTGTACGGCTCGATCGGCGCCGGCGCCTGGACCGAGCGCTCGCCGGTGGCGCCGCCCACGCCGTACGCCGCCACCAAGGCCGGCGCCGACCTGCTGGCGCTGGCCCATCACCGGACCCATGACCTGCCGGTGGTCGTGACCCGCAGTGCCGGCACCTACGGGCCGTACCAGCATCCGGAGCAGTTCATCGCCCGGTTCGTCACGGGCCTGCTGTCCGGCCGCACCGTCCCACTGTCCGGCGGCAGCCAGGTCCGCGACTGGGTGCACGTGGAGGACCACTGCCGGGGCGTGGCGCTGGCCCTCACCCGGGGCACGCCCGGCGAGATCTACCACATCGGCGGCACGGCGGAACTGTCGAACCGTGACCTGGCCGGCCGGCTGCTGGAGCTGTGCCGGGCCGGCTGGGACCGGGTCGTGGACGTGCCGGACGGCAGGGGCCACGACAACCGGTACGCCCTGGCCGACGACAAGATCCGGCGCGAGCTCGGCTACCGGCCGCGGATCGATGTCGACGCCGGGCTGGCCGCGACCGTGCGGTGGTACCGGGACAACGAGGAGTGGTGGCGGCCGCTGATCAGCGACTGACCCCCGGTCAGGAACCGTCGCCGTTGACCGCGCCGCCGGTCTTGTCGCCGGCGTCGGACACGCCCTCGGCATCAACCGGGGCGGCGGACACCGTCGGCTTCGCCTCGGCCGGCGCGGGCGGCGCGGCGTCACCGGCGTCACCGGGCGCCTTCTCCGGCACGTCCTTGCCACCCTCCAGCAGCGTGCCCAGCGCCGCCCCGCTGATCCGCCGGAACGCCCGGCCCCTGCGGCTGCGGTCCAGCACCGCCACCTCGAGTTGCTTCGCCGTCAGCTGCCGCTTGGCGCCGTTCTCGCCGCCCACGCTGCCCAGCGCCTCCACCGCCAGCTTCAGCGCCGCCGCGGCGTCCGCGTTGACGTCGTGCCGGTCCTTCAGCACCCCGCCGATCGCCTCGGCCTGGCCGCCCATCGCCATGAAGCCCGGCTCGTCCATCACCGAGCCGTCGTAGGTGATCCGGTACAGCTCGTCGGCCTCCGGCGACGCGCCCACCTGGGCCACGCAGATCTCCACCTCGTACGGCTTCGTGGTCTCGCTGAAGATCGCACCCAGGGTCTGCGTGTACGCGTTGGCCAGCGCCCGCCCGGTGACGTCCCGCCGGTCGTAGGCCAGCCCGTTCAGGTCGGCCATCCGGACACCGGCCCGGCGCAGGCTCTCGAACTCGTTGTACCGGCCGACCGCGGCGAACGCGATCTTGTCGTACAGCTCGCTGATCTTGCGCAGCGAGGTGAGGTTCTCGGCGACCAGCAGGATGCCGCCGGAGTACGTCAGCACCACGGCCGAGCGGCCGCGGGCGATGCCCTTGCGGGCGTACTCCGAGCGGTCCCGCTGCACCTGCTCGGGTGATGCGTAGAACTGCATGGCCACGGGTGGCTACTCCTCGTCTCGTCGTCGCGCGGGGCTCAGCCGCCCGGATTCTCCATGCGTCCCGCGACCACCTGCTCGGCGACCGTGGTGATCTCGTTCTCGGTGAGCCGGTGGGTGCCGTCGGCGGTCGCCGTCATCACCACCGGGTAGATCTTGCGGGTGACGTCCGGGCCGCCGGTCGCGGTGTCGTCGTCGGCGGCGTCGTACAGCGCCTCCACCGCCAGGCGGATCGCCTCGTCGGTGGTCACGCCGGGCCGGTAGCGCTTCTTCAGCGCCGACTTGGCGAACAGCGAACCCGACCCGATGGCGTCGAAACCGGTCTCCTCGTACAGACCGCCTGCCACATCGAAGCTGAAGATCCGGCCGGTGCGGGCCGGGTCGGCCGGCGCCAGATCGTACCCGGCGAACAGCGGCACCACGGCCAGGCCCTGCATGGCCGCGCCGAGGTTGCCGCGCACCATGGCGGCCAGGCGGTTGGCCTTACCGTCGAGGGACAGCATCGCGCCCTCGATCTTCTCGTAGTGCTCCAGCTCCACCTGGAACAGCCGCATCAGCTCGATGCCGATGCCGGCCGTGCCGGCGATGCCGATCAGCGAGTACGCGTCGGCCGGGTGCACCTTCTCGATGTCCCGGCTGGCGATCAGGTTGCCCATGGTGGCCCGCCGGTCGCCGGCCATCACCACCCCGTCGGCGGTGGCGACCGCGACGATGGTGGTGGCATGCGGCGCGACGTCGGCCGACAGGCCCGGCGGCAGCGGCCGGCGACCCGGCAGCAACTCGGGCGCGGCCTGGCTCAGGAACTGCGTGAAGGAGGACGTCCCCGCGTTGGTGAACACATCTGGTAGACGCCCGGATGGATCAAAAGCCGCTGCCACGTGGTTCCTTTCAGGTACGGGTACGCACCGGCCGGATGGCGACCGCCGCTGCAGTTGAAGCACAATATCCCGGCGATCAAGGTGGGGTCGCCGGCACCGCTGACGGCGCGGCGGCCCGCAGGGGCCGCCGGCAGCTCCTCACTCTTCTGCTATTCAGCGAGCAAAGCGGGCATACTTCTCACTGACCGCCTTTTTGAACGTACCCGCGCACGAACTCTTCGGCGTTCTCCTCCAGGACCGCGTCGATTTCGTCGAGCAGGTCGTCGACGTCCTCACTGATCTCCTCGAGCCGCTCGGCGACCTCGGGGTTCGCCTCGGCCGTGACGTCCTGAACCTCTTCGTCGCGCCGGCCCTTGCCGGACTGCGACTGACCGCCGGTGTCTCGGGTTGCCATCGCTGTCCCCCTCCATCGCCCCGACTGCGCATCGGGATGGTCAAAACCTACCTCGCGGCTGTCACCAAACGCTTCACCGGCTCGTGATCACCTCGAGCAGGTCCTTGGCGCTCTCGCATTTGTCGAACAACGCACCGACGTGCTTCTTGGTGCCGCGCTCCGGTTCCATCATCGGCACCCGGACGAGCGACTCCCGGCCGACGTCGAAGATCACCGAGTCCCAGCTGGCGGCGACCACTTCGGACGCGTACTGGGCCAGGCAGCGGCCGCGGAAGTAGGCCCGGGTGTCCTCCGGCGGCTGCACCATGGCGTGCTGGATGTCGCCGTCGGACAGCAGCGTCTTCATCGAGCCGCGGGCCACCAGGCGGTGGTAGAGCCCCTTCTCCGGGCGGACGTCGGCGTACTGCAGATCCACCAGTTGCAGCTTGGGCGACGACCAGGCCAGGTCCTCGCGTTCCCGGTAACCCTCGAGCAGCCGCAGCTTGGCCACCCAGTCGAGCTGGTCGGAGCAGGACATCGGGTCGTCGCCGAGCTTGGTCAGCACGCTCTCCCAGCGGGCCAGCACGTCGACGGTCTGGTCGTCAGCGTCGGTGCCGTACCGTTCGTCGACGAACGCCCTGGCCCGCTCGAAGTACGCCCACTGGAGGTCCAGCGCGGTGAGCCGGCGGCCGTCGCGCAGCCGCATCAGGTGTTTCAGCGACGGGTCGTGGCTGACCGCCTTGAGCTCCGACACCGGATCGGCGATGCCCAGCTCGCCGGTGAACACCTTCTCCTCGATCATGCTGAGCACCAGCGCGGTGGTGCCCATCTTGAGGTACGTGGCGATCTCGGACAGGTTGGCGTCGCCGATGATCACGTGCAGCCGGCGGTACTTGTCGGCGTCCGCGTGCGGCTCGTCGCGGGTGTTGATGATCGGCCGCTTGAGGGTGGTCTCCAGGCCGACCTCGACCTCGAAGAAGTCGGCGCGGGAGGAGATCTGAAAGCCGGCGCCGGAGCCGTCCTGCCCGATGCCGACCCGGCCGGCGCCACAGAAGATCTGCCGGGTGACGAAGAACGGCGTGAGGTGGGCGACGATGTCGGCGAACGGGGTCTGCCGCCGCATCAGGTAGTTCTCGTGCGACCCGTACGAGGCGCCCTTGTTGTCGGTGTTGTTCTTGTAGAGCTGGATGCGGTGCGCGCCGGGAATGGTGGCGGCCCGCCGGGACGCCTCGGCCATCACCCGTTCGCCGGCCTTGTCCCACCGGACGATGTCCAGCGGGTTGGTGCACTCGGGCGTCGAGTATTCCGGGTGGGCGTGGTCCACGTACAGCCGCGCGCCGTTGGTCAGTATCACGTTGGCCAAGCCGAGGTCCTCGTCCGCGAGCGCGTCGGCCGGGTCGTACGCGGCGCCGGAGTAGGTGAACCCGCGCGCGTCCCGCAACGGCGACTCCTCCTCGTAGTCCCAGCGCGCCCGCCCGCCGCGGGTCAGCTCGGGCCGGGCACCGTACGCGTTGACCACCTGCGATGAGGTGACCATCGGGTTGGCGCCGGGCTGACCGGGAACCGAGATCCCGTACTCCACCTCGGTGCCCATGATCCGTCGAACGCTCATGCCGTCTACTCCACCCTTGTCGCCGGCCCTGGTATCGAGCCTAGACGCTTCCGGTTGCGTTCTGTCCGCTGGCCGTGCCCGGCGCGGCACGATGCGTACCGACCTCACCGCCGTCGATGCCCCAGCAGCCGGCGGTCCGGGAACCGTGCGTGACCGGCGCCGCCGGTGGCCGGGCCGCCGCTGACTGCGGCGTGGGTGGCGTCGCCACCGGCCGGGACGTGACGCTCCGTGCCGGCCGCCTCCGCTGCGCCGCGCGAGGACGGCCCGGAACCTGCCAGCCGGCGGCCGAGCCGCTGCCCGGGCAGTTCCACCAGCCGGTACGACGTCTCCGCCACCGCCAGCGCGGTGACCAGGAACGCGACGCCGACGACCAGCCGGATCTCCAGCGGGCGGCCGGCCAGGTGGGGCACCAGCCGGCCGAACGCCGACAACACCACGACGTGCAGTACGTACAGCGAGTAGCTGATTGCGCCGAGCCGGATCAGCGTCCGCGGCATCCGGCGTTCGCGCAGAGCGAATGCGACCGCGAAGGTGGCGGCCACCGCTGCGGTGGTCGGCCAGGAGATCGACACGGTCAGGCACAGACCCACCACAAGCAGCACCGGTACGCCGACCCGCCCGCGCACCTGGCCGTATTGTGTCCGATAGACGACTGTTCCGGCGAACATCACCGCGAGCAGCAGCAGCCCCTGCTGCGAGGACGCGACGGTGCTCTGCGCGGTGGGGTGCGCGTTGACCGCCACCAGCAGCACGAACCCGATCGCCACCGCACCGGCGGCGCGCACCGGCAGGGCTGCCGGCTCCGCTCCGCTCCGCGGCCACCGCTGGATGACCGGCGACTGCGGGCCGGTCACGAACCCGGCGACGCAGCCCGCCACCAGGACCAGCAGCACCGCAGCGGTGACCCGCCGCGACTGGAAGCCGGCCGACAGCAACCCGTCCGGCAGCGCCGGCCCGGCCAGCACCGCGACCACCGCCAGCCCGGCCGACCACAGTGCGCTGAGCCGGTGCAGCCGCCAGGCGAACAGTCCCGCCACCACCAGGTAGAACACCATCTCGTAGGACAGCGTCCAGAACGGCCGCACCGCGCCGCGCAGCCCGAGCGGGTCGGACAGCATGGTGGCGTGCGCGAGCAGGCTGCTCACCGTCTCGCGGCGCAGCACCGCCGGCACCGCCGCGGTGGTCACCACGACCAGCGCGATCGCGGTCAGATAGGCCGGGTAGATCCGGAACAGCCGGCCGATCCAGAACCGGCGCAGCGAGCCGTGCCGTTCCAGCGACATCGGGATGACGTAGCCGCTGACCAGGAAGAACAGCAGGACGCCGTACTTGCCGAGGTCGATCACCCGGAACACGGCCAGGTGCGCGTCCGGGCCGATCATCGACGGGCTGAGGTGGAACAGCACCACCACCAAGGCGGCGAAGCCGCGCAGCGCATCCAGCCAGTCCAGGCGGGTCGGGGTCACGAGGGTGCAACGAGAAGCGGGCGGCGGGGAAACCCCGCCGCCCGCAACCGGAACCGGTGTTACAGGTACTGACCGGTGTTGCTGGCCGTCTCGATGGACCGGCCGGCCTCGGCGCCCTTGCCGCCGGAGACCAGCGTGCGGATGTAGACGATCCGCTCGCCCTTCTTGCCGGAGATCCGGGCCCAGTCGTCCGGGTTGGTGGTGTTCGGCAGGTCCTCGTTCTCCCGGAACTCGTCGACGCAGCTGTCCAGCAGGTGCTGCAGCCGGAGTCCCTTCTTGCCGGAGGTGAGGAACTCCTTGATCGCCATCTTCTTGCCGCGGTCGACGATGTTCTGGATCATCGCGCCGGAGTTGAAGTCCTTGAAGTACAGGACCTCCTTGTCACCGTTGGCGTAGGTGACCTCGAGGAATCGGTTCTCCTCGCTCTCGGTGTACATCCGCAGCACGACCGCCTCGATCATCGCGGCCACCGTGACGTCCCGGTCGCCGCCGTGCTCGTTCAGGTCGTCGTCGGACAGCGGCAGGCTGCGCAGGATGTACTTGGCGAAGATGTCCTTCGCCGCCTCCGCGTCCGGGCGCTCGATCTTGATCTTCACGTCCAGCCGGCCGGGCCGCAGGATGGCCGGGTCGATCATGTCCTCCCGGTTGGAGGCGCCGATCACGATGACGTTCTCCAGGCCCTCGACCCCGTCGATCTCGCTGAGCAGCTGCGGGACGATGGTGTTCTCGACGTCGCTGGAGACGCCCGAGCCACGGGTCCGGAAGATCGAGTCCATCTCGTCGAAGAACACGATGACCGGCGTACCCTCGCCGGCCTTCTCCCTTGCCCGCTGGAAGACCAGGCGGATGTGCCGCTCGGTCTCACCCACGTACTTGTTCAGCAGTTCCGGGCCCTTGATGTTGAGAAAGTAGCTGGTGTGCTTCTCCTCGCCGCGGCGCTCGGCGATCTTCTTGGCCAGCGAGTTGGCCACCGCCTTGGCGATCAGCGTCTTGCCGCAGCCGGGCGGGCCGTAGAGCAGGATGCCCTTCGGCGGGCGCAGCTGGTGCTCCCGGAACAGGTCGGAGTGCAGGAACGGCAGCTCCACCGCGTCGCGGATCTGCTCGATCTGCGAGTGCAGGCCGCCGATGTCGCCGTAGTCGACGTCCGGGACCTCCTCGAGGACCAGCTCTTCGACCTCGCTCTTGGGGATGCGCTCGTACGCGTACGCCGACCGCGGCTCGATCATCAGCGAGTCGCCGGCCCGCAGCGCCGACACCTGCAGCGAATCGGCCAGGTGGACGATCCGCTCCTCGTCGGCGTGCGAGACCACCAGGGCACGGTCGCCCGGGCCGCCGAGCGGGTTCGCGAGCACTTCCTTGAGGGCGACCACCTCGCCCACCCGTTCGTACCCGAACGCGTCGACGACGTTCGGCGCGTCGTTGAGCAGGACCTCCTGGCCCCGTCGCAGCTCCTCGACCTCGAGCGAGGGGGAGACCGCCACGCGCAGCTTGCGGCCACCGGTGAAGACGTCCACCGTGCCGTCCTCATGGGCGGACAGGAACACACCGTAGCCGCTGGGCGGCTGGGCGAGCCGGTCAATCTCTTCCTTGAGAGTGACGATCTGAGCCCGGGCTTCCTTGAGGGTCGCCACGAGCCGGTCGTTGTTCTCGGTCAGTCGGGCCAGCTGCGCCTGCGTTGCCGCGAGCCGTTCCTCGAGCTGCCGGACGTGTCGGGGGCTTTCGGTCAACTTGCGCCGTACCAGAGCGAGTTCCTCCTGAAGGAACGCAACCTGGCTGGAGAGATCGTTGGCTTCTTTCTCCCAACGTGCGGCGCCAGACGCCTCGTCGCTACGTGCCACGTCCCACCTCCCCGGGGGCTCGAACGTCTTGGTAGTAACACTAACCGCTGCAAGCCGGAATTCGACCCATGCGGGGCGGCGCTTCGTCCAAGTGTGATCTTGGTGGTCACCCGTGATTCCGGGAATGTCAGCGGGTTCGGGTACCGTCGGATCGGGCGGAATGCGGGAGGAGCGCGATGTCGGCGCAGACCGAAACGGACGAGCTGCAGGTCTGGGTGGACCAGGACCTGTGCACCGGCGACGGGCTGTGTGTGCAGTACGCCCCGGAGGTCTTCGAGTTCGACGTCGACGGGCTCGCGTACGTCAAGGACGGCACCGGTGAGCTGCTGCAATCCCCCGGCGCGCGGACCGGCGTGCCGGCCCGGCTGAGGCTCGAGGTGATCGACGCGGCCAAGGAGTGCCCGGGCGAGTGCATCCACGTCCGGCGGCGCGCCGACGACGTCGAGGTGGCCGGCCCGGACGCCGGCTGCCCGTCCTGACCACCCCGCCACCGCCCTTGACCGGTCTGAAGGCTGCCCTCCCCGCGCCCATACCAAGACCCTTTTTCGGTACGGTAACCCGCCGCTGGGGCATATCTCACAGGGTCGGGCGGCCCACCAGCGACGCCACCACCCGGGAAAACTCCTCCAACCGCTGGATCTGCCCGGGCCCGCCGTCGTCCAGCGTCTTGCCGAACCGCAGCGCGTCGTGGCGCAGCGCGGCCCGCGTCTCGTCCTCCGCCATGCCCGGCGGCGGCACCGCATCGTCCACCGAGCTGAGCAGCAGGTAGACGTCGATCGAGTCGACCCGCGCCTGGCCGGTCGAGGTGCGGGTGAGCCGGCGCCGGCAACCCACCTCGGTGACCGTGGACAGCGGCACCACCCGCAGCGACGAGGTCATCGCGCCGACCGGCCCGTCGCCGGGCGCCACATCCTCGCCGTGCCAGAGCACCAGCCGGCTGCCGTCGCAGATGACGACCTCCTGCCAGACGCCGTTCACCTCGTTGACGAAGCGCTCCAGGGTGAAGCACAGCACCTCGGCGCCCCGCAGCACCCCCATCAGCGCGTCCAGGGCCACCTCGGGGTCGCGCAGGTAGGCCCGCGCCGCGGAGTCGAGGTCGGAGTAGGGCGACCAGTCCGGGAAGACCGCCGGCATCTCGTTGCTGCCGCCGAACGGCGGAGAACTCATCGCGCCCACACGATCCTCCCGCTTCCCACAGTCCCGACCCGGAACCTACCCGACAGCGACGGGGCGATCACACCCCCGTGTCGTCACCGTCCGCCGCGAGGGCGGCCCGAGTGGCCTTGCGCAGCGCGTACGCCTCGGCGCCCTTGCTGGGTTTGCGCCGGCGCGGCGGGGCGGTGACCCCGGGCGCGAGCTTGCGCGCGGAGATGAGGAACGCGGTGTGCCCGATCATCCGGTGGTCCGGGCGGACCGCCAGGCCCTCGGCGTGCCAGTCCCGGATCAGCGTCTCCCAGCACCGCGGCTCGGTCCAGCCGCCGCGCTCGCGCAGCGCCTCGACCAGCTCGGACAGCTGCGGCGTGGTGGCCACGTACCCGATGAACACCCCGCCCGGCACGATCGCCCGCTCCACCATGCCGAGCGCCTCCCATGGGGTCAGCAGGTCCAGGATGATCCGGTCGAACCCGGTCTCCGGCGCGTCCGCCACGTCGCCGTGGTGCAGGTGCCACGCCGGCACCGGGCCACCGAAGAAGGACTCCACGTTCTTGCGGGCGATGGCGGCGAAGTCGTCGCGCAACTCGTACGAATGCAGCTCTCCGGAGGGCCCCACCGCGCGCAGCAGCGAGCAGGTCAGCGCGCCCGACCCGGCGCCCGCCTCGAGGACCTTGGCCCCGGGGAACACGTCGCCCATCGCGACGATCTGCGCCGCGTCCTTCGGATAGATCACCTGCGCGCCGCGCGGCATGGACAGGACGTAGTCGGACAGCAGCGGGCGCAGCGCCAGGTACGCCGTGCCGCCGCTGGACGACACCACGCTGCCCTCCGGCAGCCCGATCAGCGCATCGTGCTCGAGCGCGCCGCGGTGCGTGTGGTACGCCCGGCCCGGTTCCAGCACGATGGTGTGCATGCGGCCCTTGGGATCGGTGAGCTGCACGCGGTCGCCGGGGCGGAACGGTCCGCGGTGGGCGGGCACGGGCTGGTCGTCCACGACGGTGGTCGGCTGGGCGGTCACGGTCCTTCTTTCACTTTGGCGTTCGCTGGTGCGGGCTGGCCGGAGGTACGGCCGGGTTCCAGGACCGCGGCCAGGTCGGCGACGTGCAGGACACCCACCACATCCTCGCCGGAGACCACCAGATACTGCGCACCCGGGTACGCCTGCACCGCCCGGACCACCTGCTCACCGGTCAGATCGGCCTTGAGCGCGGGCAGGCTGCCGAGGTTGCGGGCCACGCTGTCCACCGCCACCCAGGGCCGCCGGTTCTCCGGCACCTTGCCGGCCGCGTAGTCGTCGACCAGCGCGATCATCCGACCGGACGAGTCGGCGACCGCCAACGCCGCACCGGTACGGGGATCCGCCGCGCTCTGCCGCTGCGCCTCGGCCAGCGGGGTCCCGGACGGCACGGTCAGCACCGGCTTGGCCAGCGCGGCCAGGTCGACCAGCGGGAACCGGCGGGTCATCCGGGCCAGCCGGATGGACTGTCCGGCGCCCTGCCACAGCGTGA
This sequence comes from Actinoplanes sp., assembly GCA_035685405.1. Taxonomy (GTDB): domain Bacteria; phylum Actinomycetota; class Actinomycetes; order Mycobacteriales; family Micromonosporaceae; genus Actinoplanes. Next base: position 11,061 of record DASSAL010000058.1, read on the forward strand.
ACACCACCAGCAGGATGAAGATCAGCCCGAACATCGTGACCACGCCCAGCCGGTACAGGGTGAGCACCGCCAGCCCGGTGGCCACCGCGATCAGCCGGCCCGCCCAGCCGGCCACCACGGTGGCCCGGTTGCGGTCCCGGATCAGCGCCCAGATCAGCGCCCGCAGCGCGCGGCCGCCGTCCAGCGGCAGGCCGGGCAGCGCGTTGAAGACGGCCACCAGGATGTTGCTGACGGCCAGCTGGAACGCGATCTGGCCGAGCAGGGTGCGGTCCGGCAGGAGGTACGCGGCCACGCTGGCCAGCCCGCCAAGCACCAGCGAGACCGCCGGCCCGGCCAGCGAGACCAGCGCGTCCACCCGCGGGTTCGGCGCGTCCCGGTCCATCTCGGTGTAGCCGCCGAGCAGCTCCAGGGTGATCCCCCGCACGCCGATGCCGTACCGCCGGGCGGTCAGCGCGTGGCCCAGCTCGTGCAGCAGCACCGACGCCAGCAGGCAGACTACGAAGCCGAAGCCGATCAGGTACGCCAGCGTCGGCGGCAGGTCCAGCTCGGCCCGGACGAACCCGCCGTACACCACTGTGACCAGCACCGCGAGCAGCAGCATCGAGGCGTTCAGATAGAGCGGGATGCCGAGCACACGGCCCACCATCCGGCCGGTCCGGGGGGCTCGGCGGGGCGGTTGCGCTCGGTCGTCCACGCATCGATGGTACGGAGGTGGTTTTGTCGTACCCCTGCCCTAGCCTTTCCGCATGACGGTGACCACAGAGCCCCAGCCCGTTCCGGCCGACGCCCCCAGGCCGCCGGAGGGCCCTTCGCTGTCGCCGTCGCGGGCCGCCGATTTCAAGACCTGCCCGTTGCTGTTCCGGTTCCGCACCATCGACCGGCTGCCCGAACGGCCCAGCGCCCACCAGGTGCGCGGCACGCTGGTGCACGCGGTGCTGGAGCGGCTCTTCGACCTGCCGGCCGCCGACCGCACCCTGGCGGCCGCCGAGCAGCTGGTCGAGCCGGAGTGGCACCGCCTGGTCGAGCAGGAGCCCGAGTTGGCCGACCTGTTCGCCGAGGTGCCGATCGCCGACCTGGCCCCGCCACCGCCGGCGCACCCACCCGCGGCCGGTCCGGCCCCGGAACCCGGCCTCTTCCCCATCCCCGCCGCCGGCGTCTCCCCTTCGTCCGCCGCCGGCGTCTCCCTCCATCCCGCCGCCTCCCCCTCTCCATCCGCCGCCTTCCCTTCTCCC
>DASSAL010000059.1:0-5584 GCA_035685405.1 Actinoplanes sp.
CGTCCAAGGCCATCCGTGACGTCCGGGCAAACCACGCGACCTGTCGGGCTCAGACTGCTGTCGGTTGGGGCCGCCGACGATGGTCGTTTATGCCTGGGTCCTGGTCTTCTGCTTGAGGCGTTCGTAGGGTCTCTGCCCGCCGAGCCCGTGTGTGCGGTCTAGGACGTGCGTAACAGAGTCTCACTACTGTACCGTCCGGACGGTACAGTAGTGAGTGTGGGAACTGCACGGGAGCGCATTCTGGATGCGGCCGAGGAACTGATCGCCTTGGGTCATGTGCCGCCGGCGTTGGACGCGGTGGCGGCGGCAGCGGGCGTGAGCAAAGGTGGCTTGCTCTATCACTTCGACAAGCAGTCGTTGCTGCGTGCGCTGGTGACGCGGGCGGTGCACCGGTTCGACGAGCAGCTGACCACGGCCGCAGCCGAAGGACTCATGGCCGCAGCCTGGTTGCGGTTGTCGGTGCCTGGGCCGGGTGAGCGCACGGTGTACCGGGCGATGATGTCGATGATGCGGTTGACCACCACCGGTGAGTTCGATCTGCCGGGCGAGGTGGCCGCCGCCGAGCAGCGGTGGCAGCAGATGCTGACCGCTGAGCTGGGCAACCCGGTCCGGGCCCGGCTGGTGCAGCTCGTGGGTGACGGGTTGTTCATGGCTGCCCTGACCGGTCAGCCACCGACGTCTCCCGAGGTGGAGCAGCTCCTGCACCACCTCGGCCTGCGGACGGCGTCGTCCGATGCGGCACGGCCGTGACCGCCGCGCTGCTCGCCGGTGTTGCCGGCCTGGCTCTGCTCGACGCGCTGAATCCCGCCACGATTGCTGGGGTGGCGTTGCTGCTGCTCGCCCCGATCGCACACCCCGTTCGGGCGGCGGCCGGGTTCGTGGCCGGCGCCTACCTCACCGTGCTTGGACTTGGGGCCGTGGTATACGTCGGTGCCGACACCGTCGCCGACGCCGCCGGCAACGGCCTCGTCTGGGTACGGCGGGTGGCGTTCACGGTGGCGGCCGTGGCGTTGGCCGTGGCGGGTCTGCGCCGGTTAAGGGCACGGATCCGCCCTGCGGTCACCGTGCCGGGCTGGGTCAACCCGCTGACCGCAGCCGTACTCGGGCTGTTCATGACCGGAGCGGACCTGCCCAACGCCTTTCCGTACTTCATCGCCATCGAACGCATCGTCAACGCCGATGTCGGCACCACCCATGCACTGTTGATCCTTGCCGGTTATGCGCTGGCCTACTGCCTGCCGTGCCTGCTGCTGCTCATCGCCGGTATCACCCGCGGCGATCGGGTACGCCGCCGCCTCAGCGCCATCTACGAACGCCTCGGCGCCGAAAAGAAGCAGCCACGCAGCGTGTTCATCGCGGTGGGTTACCTTGTCGTTGCCGCAGGTGTGCTGACCATCGCCGTCTTGGCGTGACCAGAGCAGAGGTCGCCTTACCACATCACGCCGAGCGCGTCTTCGGTGGCCGGCAACAGCGCGGCGATACGGGTGGGGGCGTGGCCGATCTGGGCGTCCAGGTCGTCGAGCAGGGCCAGGTCGGCGGCCAGGACCTGCCGGGCCACGCTCGCCTCGGCGGTGGGCAACGCGGCCCGGGCCGCTGCCACCAACCGGCCGGCGACGACCCGGTTGACCTGCACGCCGCGGCGGGCGGCGAAGTCCCGGAACCGCTCGACACACAGGTGCGCCAGCCGGGCCGGATCCGCGAACTGCGCGGCGACCAGCCGACCCACCTTGCTACCCAGCACGTCGCTGACCGCCAGAGTCAAACCGGGAAAGGCCCGGTCCAGCTGGCCCAGCAACTGGTTCTTCGTGGCGGTGCGCACCTGCACCCGGCGCAAGCGATGCGCCACCCACGCGGCCAGCTCCACCAACGATGCGCTCGCCACGCTGACCGGCACACCACGCCCGGCCAGCAGCAAATCCGCCATCGCGGCCAGGTCGACCCGGTCGGTCTTGACTCCTCGCCGGCCGTTGACCCGCCGCTGCGCCGTCACATGAGCCGGATTCAGCTCCACCACTTGCCAGCCGGCCGGCCACGCCCCGACCGCGGTCAGCGGCCGGTGATAGTGTCCGGCCGCCTCCACCCCGATCCGCACCAGCCGCACCTCGGCCGGCAGCGCCGCGGTCAGTCGAGCCAGCACCGCGGCCAGCCCATCACGGGTCATCGCGAACTCCACCCCGGGCACCAGCACCCGGCCGGTGAAGTCACAGGCCATCAACATCGCCGCCGCCTTACCCACATCGACCGGCACCGCCACCAACTGCCGCAGCGGAACCTCTGCCGTCCTCGCGGTCCAGGACATCGACTGCTCAACAATCCCCAAGGGACACCTCCGGCGGGACATCAGACCGGGCTCACGCCCGGCCACCGATCCTGTCCGCCCCCTTGTGGCAGTTGATCAGCAAACAGCGACGGAGCCACGCCGGAGTCATATCAGCCGGAGCGGTCACGGATCATCCGCCCAGGATCCGTAACGCATCAACCGGAGCCCGGCATCCGGCACGGCGCATCCACGTTCCGGCGTCCTCCATTTGCGCTCAGCGCGGCAGACCGCAGGCGCTGCCCTACAAGGCATGCCGAATTGATGACCCAAGAGATCACTCTCTCGACAAGACACACCGACCAGAAGCAGAATGACCTGGACGTTTGTCCAGGTCATCGCGGGTGGGCCTGACGATGCAGAATGCGAAAACGATCATCACGGTGGCCGGCGGCCCACTACAGGCCAGTCTGGCGAGGTCACGGCGCACTTGACACCTGAGCGGCTCCACGTTCCGCTCCTAAGAATGCGTTCGTGGCGCCACCCAAGGCGGTGCCGTCCGTGGGGGTTCGTGTCGGCAGGGCGAAGTCGACCCTAAATACATGATTGTTCTACGGGATGAATTCGTGCTGGCCCCGCAGTTACAGCCGCCCGGTTGGCAGCATGCCGTGCGGTCGGGTCGTCGGTCGGCCCGGGCCTGCCGTGCCGACACTAGGGCGTGTCGCGAACCGACCGGTCTACGTCGCTCTCGCGGTCACCGTCGAGGGCACCCGCGACATCCTCGGCCTTGTGTCGGCGACGGCGGTGAGGGCGCCAAGTTCTGGCTACAAGTGCTGACCGAGCTGAAGAACTGCGGTGTCGACGACTACTGCTTTGTGGTCTGCGACGGGCTCAAGGGGCTGCCGGACGCGATCGGGCAGACCTGTCAACGCACGTGTGCCCAGATCGGCGAGGTTAGGAGAAGGCGGCCGGTGCGGAGTCGCTTGTAGCGTGTGGTCCCGAGCTGGTCCCCAGGGTCGCTGTCGCGTTTGAACCAGCGACTTCTTTTGTCCCGAATTAGGCTCGGCACTTGGCTGGGTATGCCCCTATGCCTATATGCGCTGGTCACGGCGTGGGTCGGTATTGGTGTGCTGAGGTTCATGTCGGCCAAAAGCGCAAGATCGGCTCCCCGTTCGCTCCCGGTATCGATCAAGAGCGGTTACTCACTACCGGTCCAGGCATCCCGTCGCGCAGGCTTCGCTCGGCCGGGCCGTGCCCGGGTGGTGAAGGTGGAGCGCCCTACCGGACGAACGACCTTCGCCACCCGGGCGCGGTCTGGTTGCCTCCGGTGCGCGACGGGTCGCGGGGCCGGTCCGGGCATCCCGGAGTCGCTCGGGTCCAGGGGCGAGCCCCGGCCGCCGGAGGCCTGGTCCGGGTCGTAGGGCCGGAGGCCCTACCCGCCGGAGGCACCGCCCTTGTCGCGTTCGGCGGGCGGTTCAGCCGCAGCCGCAGCCGCAGTCCGGCGGACAGTCCGGATCGTCGCAGCAGCATGCCTGCAGTGGGACGAGCGTCATGGTGGTCACCTCCCTTCCGGTGGGCACCAGCTACCAGGCACCGGGTCGGGGCAGTCCTGCGAGGGCAGCCCGGCCAGCATCTGCACGAGCTCGCCGCGCAGCACCGCCAGGCGTTGCATCTCGGCGTCGAGCTCGGCCAGGCGGCGGCGCAGCAGGCCCTCGGCCGGTTCGCAGGGGCAGACGCCGGTGTCGCGGACAGCCAGCAGGTCGCGGATGTCCCGCAGGCGAAGCCCGAGCCGCTGCGCTCCCTGGATGAACAGCAGCCGGTCCACGGCCGCCGGCTCGTACGCGCGGTACCCGGAAGCGGTCCGTCGCGGCGGCGGCAGCAGCCCGGCCCGTTCGTAGTAGCGCACAGTGTCCGGTGCCACGCCGGCCTCGGTGGCGAGTTCCCCGACCCGCAGTCCCCGTTCCTTGGTAGCGGTCACGACTCCGACGGTAAACCTTGGAGTGCGGTCCAAGGTCAAGGGAACTGGGGGCTCCGTCGATGGTCTACCCGGCGTAACGATGCCCGCGGCCGGTCCACACCCATGCCACCTCATCTCCCAGGCGCTCGCCGGTCGGCTCGATCTGACCTGACCGGGCCTGACCGGGCCTGCTCACTCGTCGAATGGGGCGAGTGCGATGGCGGCCGTGAACGCGCCGTACCGACGCAGCAACCGCGCCCGGCCGCCGGGAACGCGAGCTGCCTCGCTTGCCCACGCCTGACTGAAGAACTTCTTGAAGCCCTCCCGGGGGTGGTCTCGGATGGCGTCAGCCAACATGGCACGCGGAAGGTCCCAACAGCGCAGCCCGACCACGTCAACGCCGGCACCGGCCGACAGTAGGTACGCGACCGGTCCCGCGGCCAGGGTGACGCGAGGGCTGTGGTGCATGGTGATGGCGGTCTGCAGGGTTTCGGTCGCCGTCGTGGACAGGCCAGCCCGTTCGGCGACGTCCCTGGCGACCCGGGCCGAGGTGAGGGTGAAGTCGTCCCGCCCGCTGGCCACGACCAGGCCGGTGTCGTGCAGCAGCGCGGCCGCGAACAGCAGCTCGGCGTCCACGTCGATCTTCTCCAACTCGCCCAGAGCGCGGCCGAATCGGTACGCGCGGTAGCTGTGGTTGAGCAGGGTTGACGGAAGGACGCGGGTGGCGGCATCGGTCGCCGCGCGAGTCAACGGCGAGTCCGGGGGCACCAGTTGCGCCGGTGGCACGTACGCGTTTCGGCCGGGATTCAGGTGTGCGAGGAGGCTCAGGCGGCCGACAGCGTTGCGAACCTGCACGCGGGCAAGGTCGGCTACCAGGCGGCGGCGCTCGGCAGCGGCGAGGCGCCCGCCGGTGCGCATGCTCCAGTCGATGGTTCCTGTGGTCGTCGCAGTGGTCGTCGCGGTGTTCATAGCTGTCCTTCGTCACGGTTATCCGTTGGGTCGTCACGGATGCCTCCCCGGGACCAGGCCAGTGAGGCGGAAGGGGAGGAGCTTGTCGCGGGTCGCCAGGTACGGGTTGATGAAACCTTGGATGGTGCGTGCTTCGGCCGCCTCGCTGAGCGGTAGGAGATGTCGAAGCTCCGCTTGAGGCGGCCGAGGGCACGTTGTTGCGGCGCCGGCTACGGGGAGGAGGGGGGCCCGGTCGCCACCTTCGCCGACGTGACGGCTTGCCCGCCGGCGGCGATGCGGTCGGCCAGGTAGGCGGCGTCGTCATCGACGAAGCCGAGCAGGGCCGAGCCGCGGGTGTGCTGCCAGGACAGGCCGAGGAAGTACAGGCCGGGTACCTCGGTGACCCCACGCCGGTGGGCCAC
>DASSAL010000060.1:0-14511 GCA_035685405.1 Actinoplanes sp.
AGCGATGATCTGCTCCGGGGCTGGACCGCCGTCGTTCTGGTACTTGTTCGTGGGTAGACGGCCGAGAGCTTGGCACATGTCTTCTTGGTGGATGCGGGTAACCGTGCCATCTGGGTATCGGAGTCGGTCGTAGCGCTCGACGACGATGACTCGCTCGGATCCGAACCGTTCGACGTACGAGGACGCTGCTGGGAGTTGTAGTAAGGCGGCCGCACGGAGGCACAGGTGCTCATTTAGATCGTGCTCGTCCAGCCCCATAACGGCGGGTTTGAGGATGTGCGTGGTCGGTATGGCACCACTGGGTTCCCCCCATCGCCGGGAGGCGGGGTCGTAGTGCAGGGCGGTCTTGGCCTGGGCGCCGGCCAGACTGAATTGCCCGGTGTCGAACGTGTGCCACGCGGTCGGGTCTCGGCGTAGGAGCTCCAGCCGCTCGGCGACCTGGTTGTCGTCGAGCCATTGGATCTCGCCCTCGCCGGCTTCGACGGCGTCGACCCGCTCCGGGCGCACGAACTGAGCGGCGCCGGCGCAGTCCTCGCCGACGTGGCGCAGCAGGGCGAAGGGGTTGCCCGCGGAGACCTGGTAGGTGCGCGCCCAGCGTTCGAGTACCCGCTCGTTATCGGGCAGCAGGCCCCAGAGGAACGCGCGCACTGGGCCGTCGCCGTGATCGGGCTGGACCAGCGGCATCGAGAGGGAAAGGGGTGTGGGGTCGGCCGTGTTCAGGTAATCCTCGTCGTAGCTCAGTGCAAGACGACCTTGGGTGTTCATCGTGACGACGCCGGCGCGGCGTCCCTCGATTAGTACAACCAGGCACCTGTCGTCAGCCACGATCGGCCTCTCCTCTGTCCGGGTGGCCGGCCTGAAGAATCTCGTCGAGGTCGACACGGCCGGGCGCACGCTGGGCGGGCGAGGCGTCGAGGACGATATTCAGCGCGTGCAGCACCCGGAACACGAGGCCCACCTCGGCCGTTGGCTTGCCCGCCTCCAGGTCGGATAGCCAGCGGCGACTGACCTGAGCGGACGTAGCAAGTGCGGCCTGGGTCGTGCCCAGCCGATGTCGCCGGTTCCGGACGTAAAGTCCGAGATCCCGGGCATTGTTGAGACGCATCGCCAACCCACTCTGTGCACGTACGTTCCCATCCTAACCGATGTGCACGTACATGCTCAGGCATTCTTTGTGCACGCTTACCCGCTCGTCCGAGCCCCACCGATCGCTAGGTACTGCGTGCAACGGGCACTCCGCGTCGCGCTGGCACTCGTGCCACCAGCCTTCGACCGACCGATGCTCTTGCGCAACACCGCGAGGGAGGCTCCACGCGCCGGGGCGCCTCGTGCGTGAGGCGGCCCGGCGACGCTGCCGCAGGAACCGCACCCCGCGGTACCGGTGCAGGAACAGTCGCGTGGACGTTCCTGAAGGTCAAGTCGCGAAGGCCCGCATGTGCTCGGTGAGTCGCCGGCACCCGATGGCAGCGCTGGGGCCTGTCCGAAACTGCTCAGCATTCGAGGTCGCAAACGGCCGAAAAATGCTCGGCGCGTGCTCCACCAGTGGCGGAACCGCTCCCACGACACCCGACGGGACGGCTTGCGACCGATCGGCACGCCCGGGCACTCATGCGTTTCCGCTGGTAGGTACGATGTGGGCCGCAAGCCCTCGTAGCTCAGGGGATAGAGCAACGGTTTCCTAAACCGTGTGTCGTAGGTTCGATTCCTACCGGGGGCACCAGCTCACAGCCGTATCACCTTGCGGAGCGTCCGTGCCCGATGCCCGCCGTGTCCCAGCTTGCCGATGTGCTTCGTGGCCTCGGCGTGCCGCTCGCCCGTCGGGCGGACCGCGACGCGTCCTCAAGCACCATGCCGGACACGGCCAAAAGGATCAACGTCATGACGCTCAGCTCCCCGGTGGCTTCCAGAACGGCCACCGCCGTGTCGGCCAGCGGTGGGACCCACGGCTTGGCGAGCGTGTGCACCAGGTCCACCGCGACCGCGAAGGCCGCCAGGGCGGCCACCAAGGCCAGCAGCGTCAGCGAACGGCGCCGCGCTCCCGCGCCTGCCCGCAGGTGGGTGACCAAGAGAAGCGGCGCGATGATTGCCCCCATCAGTGCCCAGACGGCAAGCTCGCCGAGGTCCTGGGGACGCAACCCGGAAACCGCCGGAACGGCGAACGCCTGGGCGAGAGCACGGCCACCCCGTTCATGCAGCATGAACAAGTCGTCGGCGACGACCGCGGCGAAGGCGAGTCCCCAGGCGCCGTAGGCCGCTGTGCGGCCAGCCCGCCACAGGAAGAACAACGCCACGCAGGCACAAATGAGCTGGACATGCCCGAGGAACTCCGCGAAGGAGCCGTCGATGTTGCCGTTCCAGGTTTCCGCCGAGAAGACGGGATCCCGGCTCTCGGCCGCATCGTTGTAGAGCAGATGCCGTAGGTAGCCGGCTATCACGAGCACGTCGACGACGCCCAGTGCCACCGCGAGGACCACCAGCGGTGCAGCCGCGTGTCCCGAGCCCGCAGGATGGGCCTCGTTCGACTGCACACCGGTATGCCGGATCCAGGTAGGCAAGCTCGGGTCCTCGCTGGCCGTTCGAATGTCGCGTGGCTGAAGACCGTACAACCCTCGGGTTTCCTGCGCTACGCCTTGCGGACCGCGGATTCAGGCCACCGCTGCCGCGTGGCGGGGCACGTACCCGGCCTGCCTCCCCGGCCGGCACGTCCGCCACAACAGCCAGCCCAGCCCCACCCAGATCAACACGTCGCCGATGCTGAACACGTTGTTACCGGGCAGCCAGGACGGCGTCGCGAAGATGTCCCCGAGGATGGCCAGCTTGGCGTCCGGCAGCACCGCCCAGTTGGCGAACTCTCCCGGCGCCCCAGCGTGCCCGGACGCCTCCAACGCCGACCTCGACGCCGGCAGCGTGCCGCCGTTGACCGCGATGGTCAGGCCGTTCAGGAGAGCACCGGCGCCGATCACCAGGATTCCGGGGATCCGCCGGTTGAGCCACAGACAGGCCGCAGCAAGGGCGTACGAGGCGACGTGCGCGGCCGCCAATGCGGTCGGGTGGGTGTCCGGGATGATGGAGATGACCAGGATCTGGTCGGCCAGCGCAGCCCACAGCAACCACACGTGCCGGATGTGCACCTCGGCGAGGCGCTTCACCGGCCGGCCGGTCAGGGCGACCAGCACCAGCATGCCAACGGCGATGTAGACGGTCAGCACTGCGCACCCTCCAGGGACCAGAGCCGGATGCCCCGCTCCGGCATCGGGTGGGCGAACAGATAACCCTGCATCACGTCGCAGCCCATGTCGGTGAGGGCGTCCAGGGTCTCGTACGTCTCGACGCCCTCGGAGACGACGTACAGGCCGAGGGTGTGGCCCAGGTCGATGGCGGACTTGACGATCGCCGAGTTGGCCGACGATCCGGTGACCCGGGTGACGAAGCTCTTGTCGATCTTGATCTCGCTGACCGGAAGGTCGCGCAGTTGGGTGAAGGACGAATATCCGGTACCGGGATTGAAGATCGTGTACCGGCCGCGTTCCTCCTTGGCCGCGTACAGCGCCTGATCGCCGTTGCGGATCAGCGTGTCGGCGTCGATGTCCGGTCGCGGCGCGAGCGCCACACCGACGCTCGCGGCCACGGTGAGGGAGAGCTCGGACAGCTGGACCGCTCGTTCAGCGAGCCGGTCACCCGCCGGGCCAGAGCATCGGCCTCGCCCGGCGTGGTGTCGCCGACCACGATGGCGAACTCGTCGCCGCCCAGCCGGGCCACCGTGCCGCCGGAGCCGACCGCGGTGGTGAGGCGGTCCGCGACCAGGGTCAGCAGTTCGTCGCCGGTGGCGTGTCCGAGGCTGTCGTTGATCTCCTTGAAGTGGTCCAGGTCGATCATCAGCAGGGCGGCCTGCCGCTCGTCGTCCACGGCGGCCAGCGACTCGTTCAGCCGGGTGAGCATCAGCGTGCGGTGGGGGAGTCCGGTCAGCGCGTCGTGCAGCGCGGCGATCTCGTGCTCGGTGGAGATCTTCGCGGCTGCCCGGACCGCGATGATCAGGAAGAGGCAGAGCGGCGCGGTCCAGAGGCTGAACTCCAGGCTCGATGATCTTTCGCATTGCACACCCCCTCTCCCACACCGCGGGGCGCTGACGCGCCGGTTGCTCAGATCACTGCGGGGTTCCGACCTGATGACCAGGCAATCGGTTGGGCCGCCGCGGTCTTGAGGAAGGTGGGCCGCGGCGGTGCGGGGAAGCGGCGGCAGCGGTGCCGGATACGCGAGCCCAGGTCAGGGCACGACCACCAGGCGCCGGTCCGCGGTGCCGGTGGATTGGCGTGACCACGCCTCGCTGATGCCGGCCAACGGCACCGTCTCGAAGTCCAGGGTGAGCCGGCCGCTTCGGGCGTACCCGGCGATCACCCCGATCGCGTCGGCGCGCTGGCCGGCGCTCAGGCTGTTGTTCGTGTAACCCAGCACGCTCAACGAGCCGCCGCGCACCGTGGCCGAGTCGATCGGCGCCGTCTCGCCGGCTGAGCCGCCCAGGTTCACCAGCCGGCCGCCGCTGCGGAGGGTCCGTAGGGCCGCCGCCGCGGGCACGCCGAACAGCGGGTCGATCACCAGGTCGACCGGACCGTCCGCGGCGGCCGTCAGGTCGGCGGCCACGGCCGGCACGTCCCGGTCGTGCAGCGGCACCACGGCGTCGGCGCCGGCCTGCTGGGCGCGGGCTCGGGCTCCCTCGGAGCGGCAGGCCGCCACCACCCGGCGGGCACCGCGGAGCTTGGCGAGCTGGATCGCCGCCTGGCCGACCACGCCGCCACCGCCGAGGACCAGGACCTGCTCGCCGGGTTGCAGGCCGCCACGGGAGGTGAGGGACATCAGCGCGGCCACCGCGGACAGGCCGAGCGCGGCCATCAACCGGTGGTCGATGCCGGAGGGCAGGGGCACCAGATCGACCGGGCGGACCACCGCGTACTCGGCCATGCTGCCGTCGCCGGGACGCATGCCGGCGGTCGTGGCGAACCACACCGCCGAACCGTCGTCCAGCTCACCCACGCCTTGCACACCTGGGATGTACGGGGTCGCAGGCGCGCCGAAGTACGACGTACCGGTGGCGCACAGCACGTCGAGCGGGGTGATCGACGCGGCGGTCACCCGTACCGTCCGCTTGTCGTCTCCGGGCGCCGGCCGCGGGCGCTCGTCGACGGTGGGCGGCTCGCCGCACCGGTGGAGCACGGCCGCGCGCATCATGTCGCGATGTCCGGGTACGGCATGTGGAAGTGCTTGAGCCGGGCCCCGAACGCCAGCTGATATTCCAGCGGCCCGTGGTCGCGTTCGAACATCGCGATGAACAGGGTCAGGGTCAGGAACGGGTGTGCGCCCAGCTCGAACAGCTTGACGTGGTCCTGGGTGGCCAGCGCTTCCCGCTCGGCGTCGGTGAACCGCAGCCACGTGCTCGCCTCGCCGGTGTGGCAGTTGAGCACCGCGTTGGCACGGTTCTCCTCCCACCAGGCCACGAATTCACGCGGTGCGGAACGGTAGCGCTCGACCATCTCGGGGTCGCGGTCGACGGTGTAGAGGAACTTGTCCACCAGATACTTGCTCATGCGTTGCTCCCGTCGTTGTCGGTGACGCCGGTTCTCGGACGGGCGCTCTTTCCCGGCTGAGAACCGGTGGCGCCGGCAACGGCTCCCAGGGGAGCAACGCCCGCCGAGCGAAGCGAGGCCATCTAGCTCGGGGCTCCGTTCGGATACCAGGTGAAGTAGGCCTCCATGGTGTGGAACAGATCGAGGCTGTCCACGTAGTCGGCTTTCACGCCGGGGCCCGCCACGCCCATCATCAGCATGAAGTCCATGAACCCGTGGGTGGCGTTGCCGGGCAGGTGCAGACTGTCCAAAGTGACCTCGGACAGGCAGCCGCCCACGTCGCCGGTGGCGATCCACTCCACCGCCTTGCGGTCGAACTCCGGATCCGGGCCGTGCGGGCCGAACTGGCGGGGCCCGCCCAGCTCCAGCGACAGGTGGCCGGTGCCGACGATGGCCACCCGCAGGTCCGACGGCCACTGCTCGACGATGTCCCGGATCGCCTCGCCGAGCTGCACGAACCGTTTCGGCCGGGGCAACGGCGGCGCGAAGATGTTGGTATAGATCGGCACGATCGGCAGATCTGCCTCCGGCCGCAGCGTGATGATCGGGCAGGTGATGCTGTGGTCGATCCGCAGCTCGTTGCTGAACGCCAGGTCGAAGTCGCGGTCGATGCCCTCGCGCAGGATGTGTGCGGAGAGTTCCTCGTTGCCTTTGAGCAGCATCCGCGGCAGGCCGAACTCGCGTTCCTCGTTGTACCAGTTGGCGTCGTAGAACGGCGCCTTGCCGACCAGGAACTGCGGCATGTTGTCCAGCCACAGCTGGTGGAAGTGGTCGGAACCGACCATCACCAGCACGTCCGGGTTCGCCCGGGTGAGCGTCTCGCGGAACGCCATGATCTTGCGGACCCACTCGTCGGCGAACGGCGGCCGGTCCGCTCCGGTCGCGGTGCTGGCTTTGAGGAAGAACGGATGGTGGGTCGAAGCGATCACCGCGACGACGGTAGCCATGGCGGCTCCTTCACTCTTGATAGACCGCGTTGCGGTCGACCGTCAGATAGATGTCCATGCCGAGCGGCCGGCGCTGTTCCTCGGCGAGGTGCCCGAGCAGGCCGGCGGCGCGGGCCAGCAGCGCAAACCCGCGCAGCATCTCGACCGGGAGGCCCAGGTCGGCCAGCGCCGCGCCGCACACTCCGGCGCCGTTGAGCGGCAGCTTCTTGCCCAGCACTCGGGGATGCACGCGGCCGATCGCCTCGAACAGGGCGAGGTGCGGCCCGTACACCCCCTCTTCCCGGGCGATCCGCAGCAGTACCGGCGTCCGCGGGTCCTCGGCCTTGTGCACCGGGTGGCCGAGACCGGGGATGCGGCCGGTACTCGACTCCAGAGTGGACAACGCGACCGCGTCCCAGTCCGCGTCCGGGCCGTGCTCGGCCACCAGGGCGTGCAGGTACCGTCCACAGTCCTCGGTCACGCCGAGGAAGCGGGACCCGCCGCCGAGCAGACCGGCGGCCAGGGCGCCCTGCAGCGCGTCCGGGGCGCTGAGGTAGGTCAGCCGGGCGGCGATCGCGGTCGGCGTGAACCCGTGGTCGGCCAGTGCCACCAGCACCGTCTCGAACACCCGTGTCTCGCCCGCGCTCGGCCGCCGCCCGGCCACCAGCCAGTACGCCAACTCCCCGAAGCCGACCTGCCCCATCAGGTCGGCGGCCAGATCCTGCCCGAGCAGCCGGATCTGATCGGCGTCCGAGGTGCCGATCGAGGTGGGGAAGCTCAGCTCCCGGTCAGCCATGCGCGGATCTCCTCGCCGTGTTCGTCCAGCCCGGGTGGCGGTAACCGGTAGGTCGCCGGGGTGGCCGAGAAGGTGATCGGGTTGCGGACGCCGGGCACGTCGCCGACCGTGACCACGGGGTCGAGACCCAGTTCCTCGGCCAGCGCCACGCCTCCGTCGATCGTGTTGATCGGCGCGCACGGCACGCCGGCCGCCAGCAACTCCCGGAACCACTCGTCCTTGGTGCGCTTGGTGAGCCGCTCGACCAGCAGCGGGCGCAGTTCGTCGCGGTTGGCGGTGCGGTCCTGGTTGCGTCCGAACCGCGGGTCCTGCGGCAGGTCCGGCAGATCGAGCACCTGACACAGCTTGCGGAACTGACCGTCGTTGCCGGCGATGACGATCAGCTCGCCGTCGGCGGTGGGCAGGGGTTCGTACGGGAACAGGCTCGGGTGCGCGTTCCCCATCCGGTACGGGACGGTGCCGCCGGCGACGTACCCGCTGCTGTGGTTGACCAGCCCGGACAGGGCCGACGACAGCAGGTTCACCTGGACGTGCTGTCCTCGGCCGGTCTGGGCGCGCGTGTGCAGGGCAGCCAGGATGCCGATGTTCGCGTGCAGCCCGGCCATCACGTCGAACACCGAGATGCCGGCCCGGTACGGCGGCCCGTCCGGGTCGCCGGTGAGGCTCATCAGCCCGGAGATGGCTTGGACCATCAGGTCGTACCCGGGATAGTTCGCCCCCGCGCCGGTGCCGAAGCCGCTGATCGATGCGTACACGACGGTGGCATTGCCGGCCGACACGGTGTCGTAGTCCAGGCCGAACCGGGTCAGGCCGCCGGGCCGGAAGTTCTCGATCATCACGTCCGCGCGGGCCGCGAGCCGCTGCGCCACGGCCAGGTCGTCCGGATCCTTCAGATCCAGGGCGATGGACTGTTTGTTGCGGTTGATGCCGAGGTAGTACGTCGACGCGCCGTCACGAACCGGGGGCATCCAGGTGCGGGTGTCGTCGCCGGCCGGGCTCTCTACCTTGATCACCTGGGCGCCCAGGTCGGCGAGCAGCATGGTCGCGTACGGGCCCGCGAGGATCCGCGAGAAGTCGGCGATGAGCAGTCCGTCGAGCGGTCCCATGCAGCTCCTGTCCGTTCTGCGGACGCCTGTCCGCTCAACCAGTCTGGCCCGGAGCAAATAGCGTGTCAACACCGCCTTGACAGGGTGATTTCCCGGGCGAAGACTGACCGCCACACGGACGTCTGTCCGGCCTTTCCAGGGGAGCTGACGGCGCATGAGTGACTCGCACGACCAGCCGGTGCTGTTCCGCAACGGCTTGGTTCTGACCATGGACGACGCACACACCATCCACCGCGGCGCCGACGTGCTGGTGATCGGCGAGCGGATCGCCGAGGTCGGCGTGGGCCTGACCGCGCCGGACGGCGCGATCGAGATCGACGCCACCGGCGGCATCCTCATGCCCGGCATGATCGACACCCACCGGCACATGTGGCAGACCGCCATGCGGGCGTACGGGGCCGACTGGACGCTGACCCAGTATTTCGTCTGGTACTACCTGGAGTCCGGCAAGCTGTTCCGGCCCGAGGACATCCATGCGGGCAATCTGCTATCCGCGCTGGAGTCCGTCGACGCCGGCGTGACCACCACGGTGGACTGGTCGCACGGGCTGCAGACGCCGCAGCACGCCGACGCCGCGGTGGACGCCCTCGAGGCCGTGCCCGGCCGGTTCGTGCTGGCGTACGGCAACATCCAGCAGGGTCCCTGGGAGTGGTCCGCCAGCGACGGGTTCCGGGACTTCGTCAACCGCCGGATCACCATGGGCAACGACATGCTCGGCTTCCAGATGGCCTTCGACGTGACCGGCGACCCGGCGTTCCCGGAGAAGGCGGCCTTCGAGGTGGCGCGCGAACTCGGCGTACCGGTCACCACGCACGCCGGCGTCTGGGGCGCGACCAACGACGACGGCATCCGGCTGATGCACGAGAACGGCTTCATGACGCCGCAGAACATCTACGTGCACGCGGCGACGCTGACCAACGACTCCTACCAGCGGATCGCCGCCACCGGCGGATCGGTGTCGGTCGCCACCGAGAGCGAACAGAGTGCCGGGCAGGGCTACCCGTCCACGTACGCGGTGCGCCAGCACAACATCCCGGTCTCGCTGTCGATGGACACCAGCGTGTGGTGGAGCGGCGACCTGTTCTCCGCCATGCGGACCACGCTGGGCGCCGACCGCTCGCGGGAGCACCTGGAGGCGCACCGCAAGGCCGAGACCGTCACGCACCTGCACCTGCGCGCCGAGCAGGTGGTCGACTGGGCCACCCGGGGCGGCAGCAAGGCGCTCGGCCTCGACTCGGTGGTCGGCAGCCTGGAAGCCGGCAAGAAGGCCGACATCGTGCTGATCAAGAACGACGACTCGCCGGTGATGTTCCCGATCATCAACCCGTATGGTCACGTCGCGTTCCAGGCCCAGCGCGGCGACGTGGACACCGTCATGATCAACGGCCAGCTGGTCAAGCGCGACCACAAGCTGGTCGGCATCGACCTGGCGGGGGCGCGGCGCAAGGTCGAGGCGACCATCGAATACCTGATCGGCACCATGGGCCAGGAGGCCTGGGACAAGGGCATGTACCCGGACATCCCGGAGACCAAGGCGATGGACAACCCCTATCAGTACACCGAGTGGGACGCCGGATCAGCCCAGTGGAAGCATTAGCGGATGCCACGTGACGAGGCCGGACCCGACTTCATCGAGGCGCTGGCCCGTGGGCTCGAGGTGTTGCGGTGCTTCCGGCCGGGCCGCCGGGTGTCGACGCTGAGCGAGATCGCCGCCGACACCGGGCTGGCCCGGCCGACCGTACGCCGGATCCTGCTCACCCTGGAGGCGCTCGGTTACGTGCGCTCCGCCGACCGGGGGTATGAGCTCCGGCCGAGGGTGCTCGAGCTCGGGATGACCTATATCAACTCGCTCGGCCGGTGGGACGTCGCCCGGCCGCACATGGAGAAGCTGGTCGCGCAGACCGGCGAGTCCAGCTCGATCGCCCAGCTGGACGAGGCGGACATCGTCTACGTGGCCCGGGTTGCGGTGCCGAAGATCGTCACGCTCGCGGTCACCATCGGCACCCGGTTCCCGGCGATCGCCACCTCGATGGGGAAGGTGCTGTTGGCCGCGCGGGACCTGGACGCGGTGGACCGGCTGCTCGAGACGCCCAGCCGGTCCGGCATCGCGCCCCGCTGGCAGCCGACGCCCGCCGAGCTGCTCCGCGAGCTCCGCGAGGTGCGGGCCCGCGGCTGGGCGCTGGCCGATCAGGATCTGGCACCCGGCATCCGCTCGATCGCCACCGGCATCCGCGACGGCGACGGCCAGGTGGTCGCGGCGATCAACGTGACGGTGCACGCCGCGGAGACCTCGGTGGCCAAGCTGACCGGCGACTACCTGCCGTTGTTGCTGCGCACCGCGGCGGACATCAGCCACGACTGGGCACTGCTCGACGCCCTGCCGAGCAAGACCATGCCATGACCGATCACTCACGTCATTCATAACCGGTGCTACTGGCCGGAACCGGTGCCTTACGGGCAGGATCGGCGCATGACCGCCTGCATGGAGCGGCACCTGGCCGCACCGAGGGACGGCGCAGCATGACCTCGGTGCGGCTGCCCTTTCCGATCTCGCTCACCGGCGAGGGCGTCCAGCTGCGCGAGTGGCGGTCGGAGGACCTGGACGACCTGGTGGTGCTGCTGGACGAGCCGGACATCGCTCGCTGGACACCGATGCCGTCGCCGTTCGACGTCGAGGCCGGCATCGCGTATCTGAAGCGGGCGCATCAGGGCCGGATCAGCGGGCAGCGGATCCAGCTGGCGATCACCACCGACGGCGGGCGGGCGCTGGGGGAGGTGCTGCTGTTCGGCGTGGACGCCGGGCTCAAGGAGGCCGAGCTCGGTTATCTGATCGGTGCGCCGTTTCGCCGCCGCGGCCTGGCCGCGGCGGCGCTCACCCTGCTGTCCGGGTACGCGCACGGCACGCTCGGACTGCGCCGGCTGCTGCTGCGGATCGACCCGGGCAACAGCGCCAGCACGGCGGTGGCCCGGCGGTGCGGATACCGGCTGACCGGGGAGCCGCCGATCCTGCAGGAGGGACCGTACGGGCCGAGCAGCCTGGACACCTGGGAACTGGTCGAGGCGCAGACGGGCAGTCGACGGGATCGGCTGCGTAACGTCGCCGCGCGGCGATACGGACGCCGTACCTGACCGTGGATGTCAGGCTTCGGCGGTACGGTCTGGTTCATGGCAGCGGACGTACGGGTTGATCGGGCACGGGTGATGGCGTACCGGATGGGGGCGCTCGGGCTGGCCGAGCGGGTCTCCGACCGCCCCGGTGACCTGCCGCTCCTCGACCTCGGCGTGCAGGAGTACACCCCGGGGTCGGTGCAGGTGGCGCTCGCCGCCCGTACCGATGCCGGTCTGATCGACAACCGGCTGGTGATGGTCTGGGCCGCGCGCGGAGCGCCGCACCTGCACCGGCGACGCGAGCTGCCGGCGCTGTCGCGGGCACTGTGGCCGGTCAGCGACGCGGACGCCACCGCCCGGATCCAGAGCGGGCAGATCCCGGAGGGGATGAAACTCGGCATCGCGGCGTTCACGGCGACCGCCGAGGCGATGCAGAAGGTGGTCACCCGGTCGATGCCGCGCGGTGAGGTGAGCACCGAGGTCAGCAAGCTGGTGCCGAAGTCGCTCACGTACGACTGCCGCAGTTGCCAGGCCCGGCACATCGCCGGAAACGTGTGGCAGCACGCCGGCCTGCACGGCGGCGTCCAGGTGGAGTCGCGCGGCAAGGACGCCACGCTCGGGCCGATCAAGAACTGGCCGGGCATCCCGGCGGAGAACGACGGCATCGGCCGGTTGATCACGCTGTACCTGCGGATGCTCGGCCCGGCCACGCCGACCGAGGTGGCGAGGTACTTCGGCAGCTCGGCCGCCGAGATGAAGAGGGTCTGGCCGGACGATCTGACCGAGGTGGCGGTGGACGGGCGCAGGGGCTGGCTGCCGTCGGCGGCGGTTCCCGACCTCACCTCGGCCGAGTCGCCGTCCGGGGTCCGGCTGGTGCCGCCGATGGATGCGCTGCTCCAGGCCCGTGACCGCGATCTGCTGGTACCGGACAAGAAACAGCAGAAAGAGGTGTGGCGGATCCTCGGCAACCCGGGCGCGCTGGTGGTGGACGGCGAGATCGCCGGCGTCTGGCGAGCCAAGATGGCCGGCCAGAAGCGGGTGGATCTGACCGTGACCGCGTTCGCGCCGCTGAGCGCGAAGGTGCGCAAGGCGGTCGAAGAGGAGGCATCCGGTGCCGTGGCCCGGGCCCGCGGGGTACCGCAGGCGACGGTCAGCTACGGCTGACGGTGACGCCGGGATGCGTGGAACCGGTATCCGATGGCGCAGATCAGAACGGTCGCCCACAGGGCGGCCAGCGCCGCCGCGATCCACCAGCCGGCCACCGCCAGGATCAGGGCGGCCACCCAGATCACCATGGCCACCAGCACCAGCGACAGCGGAATCCGCTTCGGCTCCAGCCGGCCGCCGCCGGCCATGCGCGCGCAGAACTCCGGGTCCTCGCGCCGGAGCTGACGCTCCAGCTGCGCCAGGCGTCGGCTGTCTTCCCTGCTCAACATCTCGCCACCCTCCCGTCCGGCCGCCGGTCAAGCGCATCGACCGGGTCGGGCGGCCCGGTCGATTGCCATTGTTACCCGCTGGTCGGGGCACCGCTGCCTCGTGACGTGCCAGGTTTCCCACCGACCACGCCGGTAACCGGTCTACCAACTCCGGCCCGGCCCGGCCCGACCCGGACGGGCGGTGCGGCGGCCGCCTCAGGGCAGTCCGGTGGCCTATCGGTGAGTCCGGCGTTTCGCCGCCGCTGCCGCCAGCCGCTCGAGCACCGCGACCGTCGGCTCCCAGCCCATGCACGCGTCGGTGACCGACTGGCCGTAGGTCAGCGGCCCGCCCAGATCCTGCCGCCCCGGCACCAGGAAGCTCTCCAGCATCACCCCGGTGATGCCGTGCTGACCGGCCTCCAGCTGGCCGGCCACGTCGTCGGCGACCAGCGGCTGTCGCAGGTGGTCCTTGTTGCTGTTGCCGTGCGAGCAGTCGATCACCAGCCGCCGCGGCAGACCGGCCCGGGCGAGCCGGTCCAGCGCGTCGGCGACGTCGGCGGCCCGGTAGTTCGGTTCGCCGCCGCCGCCGCGCAGGACCAGGTGGCAGTCCGGGTTTCCGGTGGTGTGCAGGATGGCCGGGACGCCGGAGAAGTCGATGCCGGGGAAGACGTGCGGCACGGCGGCCGCGTTGATCGCGTCGATCGCGGTGGTGATGCTGCCGTCCGGCCGGTTCTTCATGCCGATCGGCATGGACAGGCCGGACGCGAGCTGCCGGTGCACCTGGGACTCGACGGTACGGGCGCCGATCGCACCCCAGGCGACGGTGTCCGCGATGTACTGCGGGGTGATCGGGTCGAGGAACTCCACGGCCACCGGAAGGTCCCGGCGGACCACCTCGAGCAGGAGCTTGCGGGCCACCCGCAGGCCGGTGCCGACGTCGCCGGAGCCGTCCAGTGCCGGGTCGTTGATCAGTCCCTTCCAGCCGACCGTCGAGCGCGGCTTCTCGAAGTACACCCGCATCACCACGAGCAGGTCGTCGGCGAGGCGGGTGGCCTGCTCACGCAGCCGGGACGCGTACTCGCCGGCGGCCTCCGGGTCGTGCACCGAGCACGGCCCGACCACCACGACCAACCGGTCGTCGCGCCCGCCCAAGACGTCAGCGACCTCGCCGCGGCCCCGATTGACCGTCGTCGCACCCTCCCCCGAGAGCGGCAACTGCTCCAGCAGTATCTCAGCCGGCAATAGCGGCCGGGTGTCCGTGATGCGCAGGTCGCGCGTCTCGGGCGCGCCGTTCTCCCCGGCGCCCATCACCCCCCGCACCCCGGTCATCGCCCTCAAGCTGGCCTCCGTCTCCGGGGGTACCTCCCCCTCCGCCCCGACCAGCACGTGCCCGGCGCCCTCGAAGACGCCCGCGTCGAGGCCGGCCTCCCCCAGCTTCTCGCGCACCGCCTCCGCCGCCGCCCGGGAACTGCCCGCCCCCATCACCACCAGTAGCATACCCTTAGCCTCCCTCTCGATGACCACACCTCGCGCAACAAAAAA
>DASSAL010000061.1:0-10567 GCA_035685405.1 Actinoplanes sp.
GATTGGCCAGGACGCTGGAGACGTAGTTCTTGACGGTCTTCTCGGCCAGGAACATCTTCCCGGCGATCTCGCGGTTGGTCAGCCCTTCGGCCACGTACTCCAGGATGCGCCGTTCCTGGTCGGTCAGGTCGGCCAGTTCGCGCGGCTGCTCCACGCCGTGCCGGATCCGCTCGAGCACCCGCCGGGTTACCGCCGGGTCGAGCAGCGACTGGCCGGCGGCCACCCGGCGCACCGCGTCCACCAGGTCGGTACCGCGGATCTGCTTGAGCACGTAACCGGAAGCGCCCGCCATGATGGCCGCGAACAGCGCCTCGTCGTCCTCGTACGAGGTGAGGATCAACCCGCGGATCGACGAGTCCACCGCCCGGACGTCGCGGCACACGTCGATGCCGTTGCCGTCCGGCAGCCGGGCGTCCAGCACCGCGACGTCCGGCCGCAGCGCCGGGATGCGCCGGACGGCCTCGGCCGCCGAACCGGACTCCCCCACCACCTCGATGTCACCGGAACCGTGCAACAGGTCGACGAGGCCCCGACGGACCACCTCGTGGTCGTCGAGCAGGAACACCCGGATCATGTCTTATTCCTACCCCGCTGCGCGGCCCGCCGGTCAGGGCCGAACCGCCGTGGTGTCACGTGCCGCCGGACTCATGCAGATCGGGACCTTCGGCCCTGACCGGCCGGGGGCCGGCCCGTACCGTGGAACGCATGAGCGGACACGCGCACACGGCGGCGGAGGCCGCCCTCGGCATCGCGGCGCGCAACGCCCTGCGGGCCCCGTCGATCTTCAACACCCAGCCGTGGCGATGGCAGATCAGCGGACCGGAGGCGGTCCTGCTGGCCGAGCCCGGGCGCCGGCTCACGGTCACCGACCCGGACGGGCGGCTGCTGCTGGTGAGCCTCGGGGCGGCGCTGCACCACGCCGTGGTCACGGTCGCCGCCGAGGGCTGGACGCCGGTGGTGTCCCGGCAGCCCGCCCTCGCCGGGTCCGGGTTCTCGGCGCCGTCCGAACCGGACGGCTCGGCCGCCCAGGTGGCCCGGCTGCGGCTCGGCCCGTACGCGCCGACCGATCCGGAGGCCCAGCGGCTGGCCGCGGCGATCGCCCGGCGGCGGACCGACCGGCGCGCGTTCCTCGACCGCCCGGTCCCGGCCGAGGTGATGACGCGGTTGCGCCGGGCGGTCGAGGCGCGGGGATGTTATCTGCACGAGGTACGCCCGGAGCAGGTGCCGTCGCTGGCCGCGGCGGTGTCCCGGGCGGCGGCCGAGCAGCAGGCCGACCCGGCGTACCGGGTGGAGCTGGACAACTGGACGCACCGCTCGGCGGACACCGGCGACGGCGTCCCCGCGGCCACCGTGGTGGACCCGGCGCCGCGGGCGGTGCCGATGCGCGAGTTCCTGCTCCCCGGCGAGGAACCCGGCCTGCGCGACACCGGCCACGTCGACGGGGCGGCGTACCTCGTCCTGTTCGGCGCGGACGACGACCCGGCCGGGTGGCTGCGCGGCGGGGAGGCGCTGTCCGCGCTGCTGCTCACCGCGGAGGCCGCCGGGCTGGCCGCGTCGCCGTTCAGCGAGGCGATGGAGATGGAGTGGCCGCGGCGGCTGCTCACCGATCTGCTCGACGGCGTGGGCACGCCGTACCTGGTGGTCCGGGTGGGATACGCCGACCCGGGGGCCGGGCCCCCGCCGGCGGCGCCGCGACGCTCGGCCGGCGAGGTCGTCGATTACGGCGACCGCTGACCGGCTGGGGAAATGCCGCCGCCGCACGACACCGGGCGCGTACCGTTCGGGCGTGGACCTGCACACCGTCACCGAGGTGGTGAGCCCGGCGCGCGTCGGTGACTGGCGGCCCGGCGACACCTGGCTGGGCGGCGGCACCGCGCTGTTCGGCCAGCCGCACCCGCCGCCGGTCACCCGGCTGCTCGACCTGGCCGCGGCCGGCTGGCCCGCGTTCACCGTCCACGAGGACGGCCTGGAGATCGCGGCCACCTGCACGGTGGCCGAGGTGTTCGAGTTCTCCGGCGCCCCGCGGTTCGAGGCGTTCCACGGCATCGCCAAGGGCTGCTGCTCGGCGTTCCTCGCCTCGTTCAAGATCTGGAACGTGGCCACCGTCGGCGGCAACCTGTGCGCGGCGCTGCCGGCCGGGCCGATGATCGCGTTGACCGCCGCCCTGGACGGCGTCTGCCTGATCCAGGGACCGGACGGTGACCGCCGGGTGCCGGTGCTGGACTTCGTCACCGGCGACGGCACCACCGTGCTGCGCGACGGCGAACTGCTGCGGTCGGTGCACCTGCCGGCCGCCGCGCTGACCGGCGTGACGACGTACCGGCAAGGCTCGCTGCACCCGCACGGCCGGTCCGCCGCGCTGCTGATCGGCCGGCGGGATGCCGGCGGCGGCCTGGTGATCACCGTGACCGCCGCCACCGGGCGCCCACACCAGCTGGTCTTCCCGGCCCCGCCGGACGCCGGGATGCTGCAGGTGGCGCTGGCCGAACGGATCGGCGCGCCGGACTATGTGGACGATGTGCACGGGCTGCCGGCCTGGCGCCGGCACCTGACCCGGCGATACGCCGAGGAGATCCGCACGGAGCTGGCCGGATGAACGTCACGATCAACGGCGACGTGCACGCCGAGCCGCCCCGGCCGGGCCAGTGCCTGCGGACCTATCTGCGCGAGCGCGGCTGCTTCGGGGTGAAGAAGGGCTGCGACACCGGTGACTGCGGCGCCTGTACGGTGCACGTCGACGGGCGGCCGGTGCACTCCTGCGTCTTCCCCGCATTCCGGGCCCGTGGCCGCCGGGTCACCACCATCGAGGGGCTGGCACCGGCGGACGGCCTGCACCCGGTGCAACAGCGGTTCCTGGACGCGCAGGGCTTCCAGTGCGGCTTCTGCACCGCCGGCATGATCATGACCACCGCCGCGCTCGACGACCGCCGGCGTGGCGACCTGCCCCGGGCGCTGAAGGGCAACCTCTGCCGGTGCACCGGATACCGGGCGATCGCCGATGCCGTCGACGGCGCCTGCCACGTGGACGAGCCGCTGCCCGGCATGGCGGTCGGGGCCAGCCCGGGCGCACCGGCCGGGCCGCACGTGGTGACCGGCACCGCCCGGTACACCTTCGATCTGGACGTCCCGGGCGTGCTGCACCTGAAGGTGCTGCGCTCGCCGCACGCGCACGCCCGGATCACCGGGATCGACACCACCGGCGCGCTGGCCGTCCCCGGCGTCCGGGCGGTGCTGACCCACCACGACGCCCCGGTCCGGCGGTTCTCCACGGCCCGGCACGAGCACGCGTCGGAGGACCCGGCGGACACCCGGGTGCTGGACGACGTGGTGCGTTTCGCCGGGCAACGGGTGGCGGCGGTGGTCGCGGACACCGAGGGGGCGGCCGAGGAGGGCTGCCGCCGGCTGGTGGTCCGGTACGACGTGCTACCCGCCGTCCTGGACCCGGCGGCCGCGTTGGCGCCGGGCGCCCCGCTGCTGCACGGATCGTCCAACGTGGTCGGCGAGCTGCACGACGAACTGGGCGACGTACAGGCCGGGTTCGCCGCGGCGGACGCGGTGTACGAGAACACCTTCCGCACGTCCCGGGTCCAGCACGCCGCCCTGGAGACGCTCGGTGCGGTGGGCTGGCTGGACGACGGCCGGCTGGTGCTGCGGTCCAGCACCCAGACCCCGTACCTCACCCGGCGCGCGCTGTCGGCGCTGTACGACCTGCCCGCCGAGCGGATCCGGGTGGTCACCGGCCGGGTCGGCGGCGGATTCGGCGGCAAGCAGGAGATGCTGACCGAGGATCTGGTCACGCTCGCCGTGCTGCGCACCGGCCGCCCGGTGAAGTGGGAGTTCACCCGGGCCGAGCAGTTCACCGCGGCGACCACCCGGCACCCGTTCACGGTCTGGGTCAAGGCTGGCGCGCGCGCCGACGGCACCCTCACCGCGCTGCAGCTGCGGGTGGTGACGGACACCGGGGCGTACGGCAATCACGGGCCGTCGGTGATGTACCACGGCTGCCACGAGTCGCTCGCGGTGTACCGGTGCCCGAACAAGCGCACCGACGCGTACGCGGTCTACACCAACACCGTGCCGTCCGGCGCGTTCCGCGGGTACGGCCTGGGCCAGGTGACGTTCGCGGTCGAGTCGGCGCTCGACGAGCTGGCCCGGGACCTCGGCATCGACCCGGTGACGATGCGCGAACGCACCGTGGTGCGGCCCGGCGATCCGCTCACCGCGCCCGGCGACCACGCCGACGACCTGACCATCGCCAGCTACGGCCTGGACCAGTGCCTGTCGGTGATCCGGGCGGCCCGCCGGGAACCGGCCGAGCCGGCGCCGGACGGCTGGCTGACCGGCGACGGCATGGCGATCGCCATGATCGCCGCCGGGCCGCCCGGCGGCCACTTCGCCGACGCCACCGCGACGCTGCTGCCGGACGGCACGTACGAGATCGCGGTGGGCACCGCCGAGTTCGGCAACGGCAGCACCACCGTGCACGCCCAGATCGCCGCGGACGCCCTCGGCACCACGCCGGACCGGATCAGCGTGCGCCAGTCGGACACCGACCTGGTTCCGCACGACACCGGCGCGTTCGCGTCCACCGGCGTGGTGGTGGCCGGCAAGGCGGTGCTGCACGCCGCCCGCGGCCTGCGCGCAGACATCCTGTCGCTGACCGGCGGCACTGCCCTCACCCCGGACGGCGTCGCCGGCGGCCCGACGCTCAAGGAGGTGGCCGCCCGGGCCGGTGGACCGCTGCGGGCGGAGGGGCACTTCGCCGGCAGCCCGCGGTCGGTGGCCTTCAACGCGCAGTGGTTCCGGGTTGCGGTGGACCCGGGCACCGGGCACGTCCGGATCCTGCGCAGCGTGCACAGCGCCGACGCCGGCACCGTGATGCACCCGCTGCAATGCCGTGGCCAGGTCGAGGGCGGCGTGGCGCAGGCGCTGGGCGCGGCCCTGGCCGAGCGGGTGGACCTCGGTGCGGACGGCGCGGTGACCACGGCCGGGTTCCGGCAGTACCACCTGCCGACGTTCGCCGACATACCCCGCACCGAGGTGCACTTCGCCCGCACCAGCGACCGGATCGGGCCGCTGGGTGCCAAGTCGATGAGCGAGAGCCCGTTCAACCCGGTCGCGCCGGCCGTCGCCAACGCGCTGCGCGACGCCACCGGGATGCGCCTCACCGAGCCGCCGTTCACCGCCGACCGGATCTGGCTGGCGATGCAGCGCGGCTGATTAGGGGCCGCTCCCTGATGTTTCTCGGGTCGGCGGTGGGTCACAGTAGGAGAGGTCAGACGACATCGACCCACAGAAAGCGAGTGACACATGAACGCCGTCCACGAATCGATGGCACGGCAGGGCCTGTCCCGTCCCCGGGACGGCCGCATGATCGCCGGCGTCTGCGCCGGTCTGGCCCGCCGGTTCGGCCTCACCCCCGGAGTGACGCGGCTGCTGTTCGTCCTCACCCTGTTCCTCATCCCGGGCAGCCAGATCCTGATCTACCCGCTGCTGTGGGTGCTGATGCCGGCCGAGCGGACCGCCTGGTCCTGATCCGTCGTGATCTCGTCGCGACGTTGACCCGCAGCCGGTCGGGCACGGTCCACCCGGCGGCGGTTCCGGCAGCCGCAGCCCGTTGGGGTGAGCGGCGGCGCCGGCCCGCTCTTCGCCACGATGGGTGCGACGGGCCTGGCCCCGGCCGGGCCTTCTTCGCCGGTGACCAGCTGAGCCGGGCGATGGCCCGGCAGCACGGCGCCCTGGCCTCCGCCCGGGCCGCGGTCACCCCTGCACCAGCGGGTGACGGCCACCTGACCGGACCGCCGGCGCGCTGTGGCGGCAACGGCTGGGCACGCTGCAGACCGCGGCGGCGCTCCGCTCGTACGAGTCGCTGCGGGTGGAGCACGAGCTGGCCGCGCTGGCCGCCGAGACCGACGTGCTCACCGGGATCCGCAACCGGCGTGGCTTCGACCGCGCCGTGGACGACCTGCGCGGCCGTCCGGATGCCGGCGGCCGGCTCGTCACCGCGCTGATCGTCGACATGGACAAGCTCAAGCTGATCAACGACACCGGTGGTCACGCGGCCGGCGACCGGGCGGTGCAGGCGGTGGCGGAGGCGGTGCGCGGCGCGGTCCGCGACGGTGACACGGTGGCCCGGCTGGGCGGTGACGAATTCGGCGTGCTGCTGCCCGGGGCGAGCCTGCCGGCAGCGTCGGCCGTCGCCGCCCGGATGGTGGAGGCGGTCCGGGCCGTCCCGGACTGCCCCGCGACGATCAGCGTCGGCGTGTCGGCCGGCCGGCCGACACGCTCCGGGGCGTCCTGTGCCGGGCGGCCGACGCGATGTACGTGGCGAAACGGTCCGGCGGCGACGCCGTCCGCGGCGCCCCGCCGGGCTGAGAACTCTTCGGCACCGCCCATCCAGCGGACGAATCAGGAGGATTGCGCCGCCGGCCCTCAGTCCGGCGCGGATCCGGCCGAACGGACAGTGGCCAGGTCCCGGCGGCATCGGCCGCCTGCGAGAAAGCGGTTGCCGCATGCCCCGATCCGAACGCGTCGCCGTCCGCCGCCGCTCGCTGCAGCGCTGGGCTGCGGTGGCGCTGATCGGCACGCTGTGCGCGCTCACCGTCGCAGCGGTGGTGGGCAGCTGGCGCCAGGCCGCGATCGTGCACACGGTGGCGCGGGAGAGCGCGCACACCGACGCCTACCAGGAGGCCGCGTACCTGGCCACGGTGGAGGCGACGCTGGTGCAGGCGCTCCTGCAGGAGTCCGACGGCGAAGAGCGCGAGGCCATCGCCACAGCGGGCGGGCGGACGCTGGCCGCGATCCGGACCCTGCAGCCGCACGATGCGGCGCAGGCGGAGCGCAACGCGCGGTTGGTGCGCCTGCAACTGGACCTGCAGCCGGCGGTCGCGCAGTACCTCGCCCAGCTCGACGCGGGTGACGTCGACGGCGCCCAGGAAACGCTCGAGTCCCGGATCGAACCGGTCTCCGGCGACCTGGTCACCGGCCTGCGGCTGGCGGCGGGCAACCAGGTGCGCGAGTACACCGCCCTGATCGACCAGGCCGAGCACGAGTCCGGACTGCTGCAGTGGGGCACGATGCTGGCGTTCCTGCTGGGGCTGGCGGTGCTGGGCCTGGTCGGCTGGTGGAACCGGACGCACCGGCTGCTGGTCGAGCGGATGGCGGCGCACGACGCGCTGACCGGGCTGCCGAACCGGGCAGCCTTCCAGGCACGCACCGACCGTGCCGTGAGCACGGCCCGGTCCGGTGGGGCGCCGCCCACCGTGCTGCTGCTCGACCTGGACGGCTTCAAGGAAGTCAACGACAACCTCGGCCACCACGCCGGCGACCAGCTGCTGATCGAGGTGGCGACCCGGCTGCGCGGCGCGCTGCGGACCGGCGACACGGTGGCCCGGCTGGGCGGCGACGAGTTCGCGGTGCTGCTGGTCGATGCCGACGACAACGCCGGCGAGGCGACCGCGATGCGGATCGCCGAGGTGGTCGGCGAGCCGTTCGTGATCGACGGGATCACCCTCGGCATCGAGGTCAGCATCGGCATCGCCGCCTGCGGGCCGGACGACGACACCGCCGGCCTGCTGCGGCACGCCGACATCGCGATGTACACGGCCAAGGAGCACCGCCTGGGGCACACCCGGTTCAATCCCGGCCAGGCGCACGAGACGGCCAACCGGCTGACCATCCTGGGCGACCTGCGCCAGGCCCTGGACAACGCCGGGGAGATCGAGCTGCACTACCAGCCGAAGATCTCGGTCCGCTCCGGCGCGGTCATCGGGGCCGAGGCACTGGCCCGGTGGCGGCACCCGGTCCGCGGCCTGATCCCGCCGAACGACTTCATCCCGGTGCTGGAGGGCACCAGCCTGATCCACCGGTTCACCGCCGTGGTGATCGACCTGGCCCTGGCGCAGGTGCGGCGCTGGCTCGACGACGGTCACCCGATCCCGGTGGCGGTCAACGTGTCCACCCGGTGCCTGCTGGACCGGGCCTTCCCGGACGCGGTGGCCGAGGCCTTGCGACGGGCCGGCGTACCCGGCGATCTGCTCTGTATCGAGATCACCGAGAACACCGTCATGGCCGACCCGGATCGCGCCATCGACGTGCTGCGGCGGATCCGCGACCTGGGCGTGAGCACCGCCATCGACGACTTCGGCACCGGCTACTCGTCGATGGCGTACCTGAAGATCCTGCCGGTGGACGAGATCAAGGTGGACCGCTCGTTCGTCCGGGACATGGTCACCGACCACAGCAACTACGTGCTGGTCGAGTCGGCGGTGGACCTGGGGCACAACCTCGGCCTGGTGGTCGTCGCCGAGGGCGTCGAGGACGACTCCACGGTGACCGCGCTCAACGGGCTGGGCTGCGACATCGCGCAGGGTTACCACTACGCGCGGCCGCTGCCGGCCGGCGACTTCAGCCGCTTCCTGACCGAGCGCCGGCAGACCACCGCCTGAGCCGCTCAGGAACGGGCGCCGGTACGCCCGCGACCGTACCGGGCGAGCTTCTGTTCCACGCCGGGCCGGCACGGGACATGGCTGCTCCTCGAGCTAGGTTCCCAGGTCTGCGGTCAGGCCGGGCGGTGCAGGCGCGTCCGTGACGATGAACTCCGTGAGGGCCTTCATCACCTCCGCGGTCCGTTCGTCCTGCGGACTGTGCCCGGCGCGATCGACGAGGCGCAGGCGGGCTTTGGGGATTCCCGCGGCCAGCTCGCGCTGGCACTCGGGCGGGAAGACGAAATCCTCGCGTCCGGCCATCACCAGCGTGGGCACCGTGATCTCGCCGAGCCGATCCACGACCGTCCAGCCCTTGAGCAGCTGGCGGCCTGCGAAGATCAGCGCCTCCGGACGCATCTTCGACCGCCACCCACCGTGGATCAGATAGCGGGCGAGCAGCGGCCAGCTCGCGCCGTACGCGTAGGCATCGCCGATGGACATGAGGATGCGGTAATACTCCTTCGGCGTGAACTCGCCGTTGAACCAGCGCCGGACCAACTCCACCTTGCCGGGGTCGTAGCCGCGCCGGGCGAGCAGCTCCGGCGCGTTCTGCCGCGCCCACCGGTTGTCCGCACCGGTGTCCAGCAGCACAAGGTGCGACAGCCGCTCCGGATAGCGCAGCGCGTACTCGAGCGCCACATGCCCGCCGAACGAATGTCCGAGGACCGCCCACCGGTCGAAGCCGAGCCTCTCGCGCAGCGCGTCGGCGTCCGCCGTGAGGTTGTTCCACGTCATCGACCACACCGGAACGCCATCGGAGCGCCCGTTGCAGCGGTGATCATAGAAGATCAACATGAATTCGTCCGCGCACCGGCGGAACGAGTGCATCGACCGGTGATCAGCCGACGGACCGCCGTGCATCAGCAACAACGGGTATCCCTTGCCGACCACCTCGACGAACAGGCGCACATCCCGGATCGGCATCCGTCCCCGCCTGATCGGCTCCACCGTCCTCGCCGCCATTGCCATCGCCTCCGTCCCGTGATGACCTGCTGCGCGGTCGTGTCCACCTTCACCGGTACCTCCTGGTGCGGGCCGGCCACCAGTGCCGAAGGTCGTCGCTGGGAAGGACCTGCTGCTCGAACCCGCGGTGACCGGCGCTCGAACGGACCCGGGGGTCACCGAACTCGTTCCGGCACATGGCCCGGCGGTATGGGGCTAACGGCACGGGCGGTACGCCGGAGTGATTGCCTACGCTCGAGAGCGAGGCACAGGCAGATCCTGGCCGGGAGGCAGTCCGATGAGTACCAACGATCACGACCAGTTCGACCGGATCGTCTCCCGCCTGACCGCCGACTATCCCTCGCTGGCCGGCCGGCGACGCTGGTCTCGACGCCGTGTGATCACCGCCGCGGTCGTGGGTGGACTCGTCTGGGGGCTGTTGTCCGTGGCGATGGTCGCCTGGGGCGTCGTCGGAGTGGTGCTGACCTGTGGGCTGGTCAGCGCACTGGGCGTGGGGATCGCGGTCGACGCCCATCGGCGGCGTAGCTGACGCTGGCCGCCGCACCACCCGGTTCACCGCCCGTGCCGTTGCGTCGCCAGGGACCGCTGGAAGGCACGGCAGATCAGCACCAACGGCATGGTCCGGTGACCGTGCCGGTCCGCCGCGGCGGGCTGCCGTCGCTGCTCGCACCGATCCCGCCGGCCACGGTCGGCGGCGCGGGCGGCCGGTAGACCAGGTCCATCGTGTCGGTGTGCCCGGACCAGGTCAGGGCGAGCCGCCAGCACCCGGCGGCCGGCAGGTCCACGATGGACGGGCCGGGCCTGCCGGCCACGGTGCGGCGGACCGGTTCGGACGTGCCGTCGCGGATCGCGGTGATCTCCAGCGACTCCCCCGGCCGGCCGGGCACCCGGGCCACCCAGAGGATCTTGTTGTTCCGGCCGGCCGCCGGCGGGGCGTTGAGCTCGCCGCCGAAGAGCACGCCGAGGATGTCACCGCCCCGGCTCATCACGTGCGGGATCCCGCTGCCGTCGTCGCTGAAGCCGGCCCGCGCCCACTCCGGCCGCGGGCCGGTGCTCACCCGCGGGTGGCACGGCGGCGCGGCCGACGGCGGCGCGGCCGACGGCGGGGCGGCCGACGG
>DASSAL010000062.1:0-28283 GCA_035685405.1 Actinoplanes sp.
TCCCCAAGCGCAAGATGTCGCGCAGCAACACCCGGTCCCGCCGGGCGCAGTGGAAGGTAGCTGCGGTCCCGACGGTGGCCTGCCCGCAGTGCAAGTCGGCGAAGCTGCCGCACGCCGCCTGCGCGGTCTGCGGCACGTACAACGGCCGCCAGATCATCGAGGTCTGATTCCAGGCCGCCCGTGACGCAGCCGACCTCCGGTCGGATCGCACCGGCGCGGCGGACGCCCGGTGTCCCGAGGCCCCGCGCCGGCCGAGCGGATTCGCCCGGCGCCGCCGTGGTGCCGGGCGCCGCGCGGATCGCCGTCGACCTCCTCGGCGGGGACCATGCTCCCGCCGTCGTGGTTGACGGCGCTCTGCGTGCCGTGCAGGCCGATCCGGCCCTTCATCTCCTCCTCGTCGGCCCGGTCGAAGCCGCCGGCGCGGTGCTTGCCGCCCTCGCCCCGGCCGATCGCGCCCGGGTGCGGGCGATCACGGCACCGGCCGACCGAGCCGACCTCGCCCGCGTCACCCCCCGCGCGGAGGGTGCCCGGCTGGACGCGGACCAGCCCTCGAAGCCACCCGCGCCGCCGCCGCCGCGGCCCTCCGACGCATCGCCCGATCCGGCGGCGAGGCGCCCCTCCGAGGCGTCGCGCCGGCCCGGCGCATCGCCCGATCCGGCGACGACCGCTGGCGAGCGGCCCACCCGGGTCGCCGAGAGCTGGGTCGAGTCCGGTGTCCGGGCCGCCGTGCTCGCGGTCGCCCAAGGGCACGCCGACGCCGCCGTCTCGGCCGGCAACACCGGCGCCACGGTCACGTCGGCGGCGCTCGGGCTGGGGCGCTGGCCCGACGTCCGCCGCCCGGCGCTGGCCGCCGTCCTGCCCACCGTGGCCGGCCGGCTGATCCTGCTCGACGTCGGCTCCTCGGTCGACCCGGACGAACAGACCCTGGCCATGCACGCCCGGCTGGGCGCCGGGTACGCCCGCATCGGGCACGACGTCGCCGCCCCGCGGGTGGGCCTGCTGACCATCGGCACCGAACGCGGCAAGGGCGACCGGTTGCGCCGCGCCGCCCCCGCCGTGCTCGCCGCCACCACCCTGCCGGCCGGCCGGTACGTGGGTCTGGTCGAGGGCAACGACGTGGTGACCGGAGCGACGGCCGACGTCGTGGTCACCGACGGCTTCACCGGCAACATCCTGCTCAAGGGCCTGGAGACGGCGTACGCCCGGGTCGGCTCCCCGAACGCCGAAACGCCGCCGCGCGCGGCGGTGTTGCTCGGCGTCTCCGGCACCGTGGTGGTCTGCCACGGCGCCGCCGACGCAGCGGACCTGGCAGACGGGATCGCGCTGGCCGCCACCCTGCATCGGCGCGGCGCGGTGCCGGCCATCGCGGCGCTCATGGCGGACAACGAGGTGACCGGATGATCCGCCCGGGCGGGTACCGAGATGTGTGGATGGACAACGAGGTGACCAGATGAGCTCTGCCAAACGGCACCGGCCGCCGACCCAGCCGCTGGAGGAGGCGTTCGGCGTGCCCATCAAGCCCGACCTGCTCGAGCGGGCGCTCACCCACCGGTCGTACGCGTACGAGAACGGCGGCCTGCCCACCAACGAACGGCTGGAGTTCCTCGGCGACTCGGTGCTCGGCGTGGTGATCACGTCGGCGCTCTTCCACAACCACCCGGACCTGCCCGAGGGCCAGCTCGCCAAGCTACGTGCCAGCGTGGTCAACATGCATGCACTGGCCGACGTCGCCCGCAGCCTCGGGCCCGGCGGCCTCGGCCGGCACTTGTTGCTGGGCAAGGGCGAGGAGACCACCGGCGGCCGCGACAAGGCGAGCATCCTGGCCGACACGCTGGAGGCGCTGCTCGGCGCCATCTACCTGAACCACGGCCTGGACACCGCCGCCGACGTGATCCACCGGTTGTTCGACCCGCTGATGGCCGAATCCGCCGGGCGCGGCGCCGCGCTGGACTGGAAGACCAGCCTGCAGGAACTGACCGCGGCGCTGGGCCTGGGCGTACCGGACTACGTCATCGACGACGCCGGCCCGGACCACGCCAAGACCTTCACCGCCTGGGTGGTGGTGGCCGGCGAGCGGTACGGCGGCTCCGACGGACGCAGCAAGAAGCAGGCCGAGCAGCGCGCCGCGGCCGCGGCCTGGCGCATCCTCACCGACCGCGCCGAGGCCGACACCCCGCCCCCGGCCGTGGCCGGTGGCGGCCACCTCCCATGACAGCTACCGCCGAGGCGACGACGGTGACGACGGAACCGTTGTGGGACAAGGCCGGCGGCTGGCCCGGCGTGGCCCGGGCGATCGGCATCCTGGCGCTCACCCGGATCGGTCAGTTCGCCGTGCTGATCTGGCTCGGCGCCGCCTCGGACCAGGGTGTGACGCTGCGGCAGTGGCTGCTGGAGTGGGACGGCGGCTGGTTCGTCCGGGTCGCCGCCGACGGGTATCCGCACGGCTACACGTTCGGGGCGAACGGCGAACTCGAGGCCAACGAGCTCGCCTTCTTCCCGCTCTACCCGATGCTGGTGCGCGGCGTCGCGGCGCTCGGCCTGGACGCCGGCTCGGCCGCGATCGCGGTGAGCTGGCTGGCCTCGGTCGGCGCCGCGGTCGCCCTGCACCTACTCGGCACCACGCTGCACAGCCGGCGGGCGGGTTGGGCCCTGGTGGCGATCTGCTGTGCGGCGCCGGTCTCGGTGGTGCTCAGCATGGCGTACTCCGAAGGCCTGTTCCTGGCCCTGGTGGCCGGCATGCTGGTGGCCGCGCACCGGCGGGTGTGGTGGGCCGCCGGGCTGCTCGGCCTGGCCGCCGCGCTCACCCGGCCCACCGGCGCCGCGGCCGCCCTCGCGCTTGCGGTGGCCGCCGCCGTCGCGGTCCGCGAGGCACGGGCGAGCGGGCTCCGCGGTACCTGGAAACCGGTCGTCGCCGCCCTGGTGGCATTGGCCGGCGTACCCGCGTACCTCGGCTGGGTGGCCCTCCGGGTCGGTGACCCGGACGCGTGGTTCCGGATCCAGGCCGCCGGGTGGGGTACGTCGTTCGACTTCGGCGCCAGCACGGTGACGTTTCTCGGCCGCACGCTGACCACCGGCGACGGCTGGGTGGCGATGAGCGTGGCGCTGATCCTGCTGGCCGCCCTGGCCGCCGCCGGTGTGGCGCTCGCCCGGCGGCCCTGGCGGCCGCTCGCGGTGTACGGCGTGCTGGCCATGGTGCTGGTCTACGGGCAGGCCGGCTTCTACCACTCCAAGCCGCGGCTGCTGCTGCCCGTACTGTTGACGCTGCTGCCGGCGGTGTTCGCCGCGGCCCGCGCCCGGCCCCGGGTGGCGGCAGCGGCCATCGTCGCGTGGGCGCTGTTCGGCCTCTGGTACGGCGCCTACCTGGTCGTCGTCTGGCCGTACACGTTGTAGGAGAGAGCTGTGCCCGAGCTGCCCGAGGTCGAGACCGTCCGGCAGGGCCTGGCCAAGTGGGTGGCCGGCCGGACCATCGAGACGGTCGAGGTGCACCACCCGCGCGCCGTCCGCCGGCACCTGCCCGGCGACGCGCACTTCATCGCCATGCTCACCGGCCGGACCATCCTGGACGTGTCCCGCCGCGGCAAATACCTGTGGCTGCCGCTGGACTCCGGCGATGCGATCATCGGGCACCTCGGCATGAGCGGTCAGTTGCTGATCGCGCCGGCTTCGCATCCGGACGGACCGCACCTTCGCGTCCGGTTCACCTTCACCGACGGCGGGCCGCAGCTGCGGTTCGTGGACCAGCGCACGTTCGGTGGCATGGCGGTCTCCGAGGGCGGCGCCGAGCTGCCCGCCGAGATCGCGCACATCGCCCGCGATCCGATGGACCCGCTCTTCGACGACGAGGCGTTCGTGGCCGCGCTGCGCAAGAAGCACACCGAGGTGAAGCGGGCGCTGCTGGACCAGACGCTGATCTCCGGTGTCGGCAACATCTATGCCGACGAGGCGTTGTGGCGGGCCCAGGTGCACGGTGCGCGGGCCACCGACGCGATGACCAGACCCGCGGTACGGCGGCTGCTCGGTCACGTCCGGGACGTGCTGGCCGAGGCGGTCGTGGCCGGTGGCACCAGTTTCGACGCGCTGTACGTCAACGTGAACGGCGAGAGCGGCTACTTCGACCGGTCGCTGAACGCGTACGGGCGCGAGGGCGAGCCCTGCCGCCGCTGCGGCACGCCGATCCGCCGCGAGCACTTCATGAACCGGTCGTCGTTCAGCTGCCCGCGGTGCCAGCCGCGCCCGCGCAGGCCGCTGCGCTGACTCAGGCCTCGCGCGCCGCCCGTTCCGCGGCCACGCCCTCGGTCCACCGCATGCCATCGGTGCCGGCCGTGCCGTCGTCCCCGGCTGCGCCGGTGCTTGCGGCCTGGCCACCGCGTGCGGCACTGCCGCCGGTCTGCCCGGCGCCGGCCGCACCTTCATCCCCGGCCGCCCCGTCGCCGCCGGCGCCCGCTGG
Organism: Actinoplanes sp.; assembly: GCA_035685405.1. Lineage (GTDB taxonomy): Bacteria > Actinomycetota > Actinomycetes > Mycobacteriales > Micromonosporaceae > Actinoplanes. Next base: position 4,448 of record DASSAL010000062.1, read on the forward strand.
GCCGCTCGGCGGGCTGGCGTCGGTGGCCAGCCCGAACCCGGCACCGCGCCGGCCCATCAGCCGCCGGGCTGCGGTCAGCAGCGCGGTGGGCACGCCGTGCACGATGTGCCCGTCGCCGGGCCGCACCCCGTCGCCGTCCCACCCCTGATAGGCGCTCCACGGCCCGTCGAAGGTGCAGATCCGTACGCCCAGATCGCGGTAGAGCGGATGGGTGGGCACGCCGGGGTTCAACACGATCCGGTGAAGTCCGCGGCGGGCCGCCAGCCGTACCGTCAACGCCACCGGGCCCACCCCGCCCGCACCGGCCGGGGCGCGGTCCAGGAACAGCCCTTCGACGCCGTCCTCCCGCCAGGCGTCCACATCGGCCAGCACATCCGCGAGCGAGCGCCCGCCCCAGTCCAGATCCACCCGGCCCAGCACCTGGTGGGCCGACCGCCGCTGCCCCGGCCGGGCCTGCACGATCCAGGTGTCGGTGTCCAGCGCGAGTTCGGGCGACGGGTGCGCGTACGGGGGAAACAGGGTTTTCACGGGTTCTCCGGGGATGAGCGGCGTGGGTGTGTCAGGCGGCGGCCGGTCAGGTCGCGCGCCGGTCGTCCGTGGCGGTGTGCGCGACGGTGAGCAGGCCCAGCAGGTGCGCGCCCGCGAACACCGCCACGATCGTGGGCAGCGGCGCCAGCGCCGGGGTGAACAGCGGCAGTGCCACGATGGCCAACGGGGAAACCGCCGCGAGGGTGGCGGCCGTACCGGTACGACCCCGCGCGGCGAGCAGCAGCGTGACCGCGAGCAGCCCGCCGAGCAGCGTCCCGGCGGCCAGCGCCAGCACGCCGTCCCGGAAGGTCGCGCCGTACGGCACCCGGTACGCCGCGGCGGCCAGCGCGATGCCGGCGGCCAGGGGCGGCAGCAGGGCGGCTACCGTCGCGACCGCGACGCTGCGCACGTGCTGGCGATAGTCCCGGCTGCTCTCGGCGGTGTCCATCCCGGACTCGACCTGGAACACGTGCCAGCCGATCAGCATCTCCAGCGCCGGAACGGCCAGCAGCAGCGGGATCGCGGCCAGGGCCGTGACGTCGGTCGGGCCGGCCCGCCACAGCATTGCCACACAGACCGCCTGCCCGGCCCCGGCGGCCAGGAACCCCAGCGCGCGCCGGACGTCGGCGGCGGTCAACGGCTTGCGCCGCGGCACGGTACGCCCGATCACCGGCCGGTACGCGCGTACCGCCGCCACCACGATCGCGGCCGGCAGCAGCGTCCCGATCGGCAGATCACCGATCAGCCCGGTCGCGGACGCCGCGCTGAGCCCGCCGAGCACCCAGCACGGCACCGACCACCGCAACACGCCGGCCTCGGCCCGGGTGACCAGGGCGGCGGTGACGGTGGCCAGCGCGGTGAGCCCGCCGACGCCGATCACCCCGGCCAGCATCCGGTCCGGGCCCAGCCAGGCGGACGGCGCCACCCAGACGAACGCGCACCACGCGCCGGCAGCGGCCGCGAAACCACCGGCCACCAGCCGGGCCGCCGCCGCGGTGCCGGAGGTCCGGGCCACCGCACCACCCAGGCAGGTCAACGCCTGCGCGGCACTCCAGCCCAGCACCAGCACGACGATCGGTACGGCCCAGTTGACCCGGCCGAGCGGCCCGGCGGCGGCCACCGCCACACCGAGCGGCCCGAGATAGAGCGCGCAGCGGACCAGCGCGGCGATGAGGTACGGCCGGGCCGACGGCGCCCGGCGCAACCCGCGCTGCGCCCGGCGATGCCGCAGGTGGCCGAGCACCGCGAGACCGAGCCCGTGCAGCGACATGCCGTAGCGCGCCCGCGCCCGCCGGTCGTCCAGGCCCAGTGCGACCATCTCGCCGACCACGTCGTCGGCGTCGACGATGTCGTCCGCGGGCAGCCGGCCGGCCAGGTCGGCCACCGCCGCCGGGGCTGGTTCGGCGATCGACGGCCAGGACGCTGCCGAGCCGCACTCCGTCCGCGTCGCGTCCGATTCCGGTGTCGCCGCGCTGGTGGTCAGCGTGCGGGGCGGGTGCGCTGTCGCAGAGCGGGGCGGCATCGCGGCGGGATCGGCTGCGGTGAGCGGTGGCCACGACGGTACGGCGTCCGCGGTCCCGGGCTCCGGCCGTGCCGCCTGGTCCGCGGCGGGGTCGTGGCGGTGCGGGCGCGGGCCGGCCGCCGCGCGGATGTGCTTGCGCCGCCGCGACCGGGTCAGCGGGGTGGCGCCGTCAGCGACCGGCTCCGGGCGGCGGGCGCTGGTGTCGGCTGGTCCTGCGCCGCGCGCGGTGGTGTCGGGTTTGTCCGGGCGGCGTGCGCCGGTGTCGGCCTTTTCTGGGCGGCGTGCGGTGGCGTCGGCGGAGGCCGGATCGTGACGGCGAGTGCGTCGCGCCGGAGCGTCGTCGGTCGGGCGGGAATGACGCGGGGGAGAAAGGGTCATCGGTCCTCCCGGATCAGCCAGCGCACGGTGGCCGGCAGGTCGGATCGCGGCGCCGGCACCGAGAGGGTGAGCTCATAGGACGGCGCCGGCGGCGGTGCGGCCAGGTCGGTGTACAGCGCGCCATAGACGCGGACCACCCGGTCGGTGGTGAAGTAGGTCAGCGCCCGCCGCCGGGCCGCCTCGCCGAGCGTGCGCCGCCGGGCCGGCGAGCGCAGCATCGCCACACAGGCCTCGGTGAGCGCGGCGGGATCACCGGCCGGCACGAGGACGCCGGCGTCACCCAGCGTCTCGGCCGCCGGTCCCACGTCGACGCCGACCACGGCGCGGCCGGACATCATCGCTTCGATCAGGCGGTACGGCGGGTCGGCCGGTCCCGGCAGGTGCACCACGACGTGTCCCGCCGCGTACCGGTCCCGTGGATCGGCGGGCAGCGGATGCAGCCGGACCGCGCGGCCCAGGCCGGTGCGTTCGATCCGCTCGGCGCAGTGGTCCTCGTGCGCGGCGGTCACCCCGACCAGGTGCAGGACTGTCCCCGGCACCTGCGCCACCACGGCGGCGAAGGCGGCCAGCAACGGATCCAGCCCGCTGTCCGGCCCCCCGCTGCCGGCCCATACCAGGGCCGGCTGGGCCACCTCGGGTTCCGGCGCGGTGCTGTAGTCGACCGGGTCCACCCCGGCCGGCACCGACACCAGCCGGCCCGGCCGGGCGCCGTGCCGCAGGGCCCACCCGTGGTGGTACGCGCTCAGCGGTGCGATCAGCCCGGCCTCGGCGTACCCCACTCGCGCCACCGCCCGGCGGAACCGGCGCAGCACCGTGCGCACCGCCGGTGACAGCCGCTCCTCCGCCGGCCGGAGCCGGGCCACCGGGGCCCGCGCCTCGGTCAGCAGCAGCGGCGTGCCGCGGCGCCAATGCCCGGCCAGCGCGGCCAGCAGCGGCATCGTCCCGCCGACGCAGTGGATCAGATCGGCGCGCGGCGTCGGCACGGCCAGGGCCCGCACCGCGGACCGCAGCAGAGCCGCCGCGGTACGGGCGTCGCGCACGCTGAGCCGGGGCAGCGGCAGCCGATCGCCGGCGACCGCCGACCGGCCGATCCGCCAGGCATCCTGCACCACCTCGGCCAGCGGCACACCGGCCAGCGGATCGGTGGCCCGGGCCGGCCCGAGCAGCGGCATCCGGACCAGCTCCGCGACCGTGCGGATCGGCTCGTACGGTGTCATCGCCTCCACCGGCCCGGTGAATCCGGGGAGCGGCTCCAGCCGCGGTGCGATCCCGGCCGAACCCGGCGGCCGCAATCGGATCGCCGGCCGCTGATCGTGCCGGCGCTGACCGTCGCCGTCCGGCGCGGGCCGCCCGGACCACTCGTCGGCGGTGACGGCGGCCCGGCCGCGGGCCAGCCGCCGCAGCCCGTCGGCCACCATCGCGTCGGCGTTGTCGAGACCGCCCAGCAACCCGCGGAAGAGCGCGATCGCCGCTGCGGTCGCGGCGTCGTCCGGGTTGACCCGGCGACGGTCGTCGCGACCCGCGCCGTCGCGCCCGAGACTCACCGCGCGCACCGAGGTCACGTTGCGCGGCAGCGGATAGGCCGGGGTGCCGGGCGGCTCCCGGTCGGTGACCGTGACCAGGTCGAACCGGACGTCGGAGAGCCCTTCGACAACGGTCCGGCACCAGCCACCGAGCGCGTCGCGCCGGTACGGGTATCCGCCACCGGTGAGCAGACAGATGCGCATGCCCGGGCGCGGCGACGGGGGCGGTATCACGCAGGACGCAACGACGCAGCGGGAAAAAGTAACGGGATCTTGTCACTTAGGCGACATCCGGCCGCACTGTTTGTCCGTTTTGTCGGGCCAGCGAGCACCGTGGCGCACCCGGCCGCCGGTCAGGCGCGGCCGAAGATCTGACCCCAGACGATCGTGCCGTCGACGCCCTTCGCCGCGCCTACGCCGATGGCCTTGAAACTGCAGTTCAGAATGTTGGCCCGGTGCCCGTCGCTGTTCATCCAGCTGTTCATCACGTCGGCCGCGTTCCGCTGTCCCCGGGCCACGTTCTCGCCGCCGGGCGCGTCGTACCCCTGCTCCTTCGCCCGGTCGACGAACGAACGGCCGTCCGCGCTCACGTGACTGATGTACAGGTCACCGCGCCGGCCCAGCTCCTGGACGTGCAGGCGCATCGCCGTACGGAGCTTGGTGTTGAGCCTGACCGGTCCGCACCCGGCCCGGTCCCGCTCGAGGTTGGTCAGCCGGATGACCTCGTTCTCCTGGCCGGCCAGGCCGGGGGCGACCTGGGGGGCGGCGGCCTTCGTAGCGGTCCGGGTGCGGGTGGCGGTCGGCCTGGGCTTCGGTTTGGCCGTCTTGGTGGGCGACTTGCTCGCCTTCGGCGTCACCGTGACCGAGGGGGAGGCGGGCGGTGCGGAGGTCGACGCGTTGGCGCCGGGTACCCCGCCACCGGCACCCGGCGCCAGAGCGCCCACAGCGGCCGCGGGTCGCTCGGCGGCGGTACCCGGGCCGGTGAAACTCGACGGCAGCAGCGCGGCGCCCAGCCCGAACGCGGTCAGCAAGGCGAACACGGTGAGGCCCAGCGCCACCGGAGCCGGCATCCGCGGCCGTCCGCGGTGGCGCCCGCTCGCCGTTCGGTTGGCCCGGCCGGGGGGTTCGGCTTGCCCGTACACGCACTGCCTCCGGATCCCTGACGTCACTGAAGTGGATCGAGAGGTTTCGACCCGGGAGACGGTAAGCAGCCTGTTACCGGCGCAGCCAGCCAGCTAAGAAAGACATAAGTTCCCGATAAGGCGCTCACGTGGCGTGATTCACTTGTGTGACGCCGGCGACGCGGTGCCCACGGCTTGACGCAGCGTGCGTCTCGGCGGACTATGGAGATGTCGCCAGTCGCGCCCACCCGCGTCCGGGTTAGCCCCGGGCTTGGGGGATCTGCACCTATTTGGCTTAGCTTGGGGTGCAGGATGTTGCACCTCATGCGTGCCCATGGGTGCAGGCGTGCGATACAACTGGGCGCGCGTTGGCCGGCTGTTCCGGCAGCGCTTCACAATGAGAGACGCAGCGTCTCACTAGGAGTCAAGATGGCGAAGGCCCTCTACGGCCACGTAGGTGCGGCGCCCGACCGGCGCCTCCTCGACGAGGTCACCCGACTGCGTTCCAGGGTGCAGGCTCTGGAGTTCGAGATCACCCGCCTCCGGGCGGAGAACGATCGTCTAGCGGCAGCAGCCGCGGAGGCAGACGATCTGATGCGGCTGACCGAGCCGGCACTGACCTGAACTCCAGGAGCGTCGTGAACCGGCGCTCAACCCCTCGCACTACAAACGCACAACCCGAAAAGCGCGCCTCCACCGGTTAGAAGTGGCGGCGCGCATCTTTTTGCCATTTTTAACGATTCCGACAAAGCGGCTTGACTCCGGCCAATGGCAATGAGAACGGTCGTGTCCGGCACCCGATGCCGGTGCGCTGGGGGCGATGCGCCCGGGTGCTCAGAGCAAAGCGGCGGCGGGGTGATGCGTCCGGGTGCTCAGAGCAAAGCGGCCGCGGGGTGATGCGCCCGCGTGCTCAGAGCAAAGGCTGCGAAGTTTGTCCGTTTCGGGCACGGGCATGTGCTGAGCGCGGCGTACCCGGCTCCCGCCAGATGTGGCGGGTAGCCTGCACACGAGCAGACCGACCGTCGACCCTCGGAGATCCGTGCACCTCAAGAGCCTGACGGTGAAGGGTTTCAAGTCCTTCGCCTCCGCTACGACGCTGCGGCTGGAGCCGGGCATCACCTGTGTGGTGGGTCCCAACGGCTCCGGCAAGTCCAACGTCGTCGATGCCATCGCGTGGGTGCTCGGCGAGCAAGGGGCCAAGGCGCTGCGCGGCGGCAAGATGGAGGACGTCATTTTCGCCGGCACCGCCGGCCGGGCGCCGCTGGGCCGGGCCGAGGTGACGCTCACCGTCGACAACGGCGACGGCGCCCTGCCGATCGACTACACCGAGGTGTCGATCACCCGCCGGATGTTCCGGTCCGGTGAGAGTGAGTACGAGATCAACGGCAACTCCTGCCGCCTGCTGGACATCCAGGAGCTGCTCTCCGACTCCGGCATCGGCCGGGAGATGCACATCATCGTCGGCCAGGGCCGGCTGGACGCGATGTTGCACGCCAAGCCGGAGGACCGGCGCGCGTTCATCGAGGAGGCGGCCGGGGTTCTCAAGCATCGCAAGCGCAAAGAGAAGGCGATCCGCAAGCTCGACGCGATGCAGACCAACCTGAACCGGCTCAACGACCTCACCGCCGAGTTGCGCCGCCAGCTCAAGCCGCTCGGCAAGCAGGCCGAGGTGGCCCGGCGTGCGGCCGGCATCCAGGCCGATCTGCGCGACGCCCGGCTCCGGCTGCTCGCCGATGACCTGCACACCCTGCGCACCACGCTGGACAAGGAGATCGCCGACGAGTCGGCGATGCGCGAGCGGCGGCAGCAGGTGGAGGACGAGAATCGCGCCGTCCAGCGGCACCTGGCCGACCTGGAGGCGGAGCACGCCGAGGACGCGCCACTGCTGCAGGCCGCTCAGGACACCTGGTACCAGCTGTCCGCGCTCCAGGAGCGCTTCCGGTCCACCGAGCAGCTGGCCAGTGAGCGGCTGCGGCATCTGGCTGCGGCGCCGGACGACGAGCGGCCAGGGCGGGACCCGGACCAGCTCGTCGCCGAGGCGGAGCGGGTGCGCGAGCAGGAGGAGGAGCTGCGCGAGGCGCTCACCGAGGACCAGATGCGGCTGGCCGAGGCGGTGGAGCACCGGCAGGACCTGGAACGTGAGCTGGCCGCCGCGGAGGGCGCGTTGCGGCAGGCCGCCAAGGCGATTGCCGACCGGCGGGAGGGCCTGGCCAAGCTGGCCGGCCAGGTGAACGCGGCCCGGGCGCGCACCGGCAGCACGGCCGAGGAGATCGAGCGGCTGGCCGCCGCCCACACCGACGCCATGATGCGGGCGGAGGCGGCGCAGGCCGCGGTGGACGAGGTGTCCGCCGAGTCGACCGAGGCGGACCGGGACAACGCCGGCCTGGACGCCCGGCACGACGAGGCGGTGGCCGCTCACGACCGGGCCGCCGCCGTGGTCAAGGAGCTGTCCGACGCCGAGCGGGCCGCGGAGAAGGACGCGGCCAGCTGGAAGGCCCGGGAGGAGGCGCTCGCGCTCGGGCTGAAACGCAAGGACGGCGCCGGCGCGCTGCTGGGCAAGGCCGGGCAGGTGCCGGGCCTGCTCGGCAGCCTGGCCTCGATGCTGACCGTACGGACCGGGCACGAGGCGGCCCTGGCGGCGGCGCTGGGCAGCCTGGCCGACGCGGTCGCGCTGTCCGGCATCGACGAGGCCGTCGAGGCGATGCGTACGCTCAAGATCGCCGACGCCGGCCGGGCGGCGCTCGTGGTCGGGGGTCCCGCCCAGCCGGGTATGCAGGGCCCGCTGGACGCGCTGCGCCCGGCGCTCCCGGACGGCGCGGTGTGGGCGCCGGACGTGATCGACTGCCCGGACACCATCCGGCCCGCGCTCAACCGCACGCTGCGCGACGTGGTGCTGGTGCCCGACCTGCCGGCGGCCGGCGCTCTGGTGGCGCAGAACCCGGAACTGCGGGCGGTCACCCCGGACGGTGACGTGCTCGGTGCCTACGTCGCGGCCGGAGGGTCCGGCAAGGCGACCAGCTACATCGAGGTGCAGGCCGCGGTCGACGAGGCCCGGGCCCGGCGGGAGGCGGCCGAACAGGCGATCGTCGAGCTGAAGGACCAGCTGGCCGAGGCGCGGGCCGGGCTGGCCGAGCACAAGGAGCAGGTGAACGTCGCGGCGGCGGCCAAGCGGGCCGCCGAGGGTGAGCGCAACGCCGCCGCCCGCCGGCTGGCCGAGCTCGGTGCGGCGGCGCGGTCGGCCACGGCGGAGACCGAGCGGCTGGGCGCCGCCCGGCAGAAGGCCGAGGCGGCCCGTGACCGGGACCTGGCCGGGCTGGCCGAGCTGGGGGAACGGCTGCGGCTGGCCGAGGCCACCCCGATCGACGAGGAGCCGTCCACCGACGAACGGGACCGTCTCGCCGCGCTGGTGCCCCAGGCCCGGCAGAATGAGATGGAGGTACGCCTGGCCGTGCGTACCGCCGAAGAGCGGGTCTCGTCGATCGCCGGCCGCGCCGACTCCCTGCTCCGCCAGGCCACTGCCGAGCGGCAAGCCCGGGAGCGGGCCGCCGCCCGCCGGGCCGCCCGGGCCCGCGGCGCCGAGATCGCCAAGGCGGTCGCGCTGGGTGCGGCCACCGCGATGAGCCGGGTGGCGGTGGCACTGGCCGGGGCGGTGGAGATCCGGGACGAGCTGGCCCATGCCCGTACCGCGCGGGAGGCCGAGCTGCAGGAGGTCCGCGCCACCGCCAAGCGGCTGGTCGCCGAGCTGGAACGGCTGACCAACGAAGTGCACCGCGACGAGGTGGCCCGGGCCGAGCAGCGGCTGCGGATCGAGCAGCTGGAGGCCAAGGCGGCCGAGGACTTCTCGCTGGACGTGGACACCCTGATCAGCGAGTACGGCCCGGACCAGTGGGTGCCGCCGACCCAGGTGGAGGTGACCGCGGCCGAGGCGGCCGGTGAGCCGATGCCGCAGCCGGTCCCGTACCACCGGCCGACCCAGGAGAAGCGGGCCAACAAGGCGGAACGGGACCTGGCCCTGCTGGGCAAGGTGAACCCGCTGGCGCTGGAGGAGTTCGCCGCGCTGGAGGAACGGTTCAAGTTCCTCTCCGACCAGCTGGAGGACCTCAAGGCGACCCGCAAGGACCTGCTCACCGTGGTCAAGGACGTGGACGACCGGATCCTCGAGGTGTTCACCTCCGCGTTCGAGGACACCGCCCGCGAGTTCCAGGCGGTGTTCCAGGTGCTGTTCCCGGGCGGCGAGGGCCGGCTGGTGCTGACCGACCCGGAGGACATGCTGACCACCGGCGTTGAGGTGGAGGCCCGGCCACCGGGCAAGAAGATCAAGCGGCTGTCGCTGCTGTCCGGTGGCGAGCGGTCACTGACCGCGGTGGCCATGCTGTGCGCGATCTTCCGGGCCCGGCCCTCGCCGTTCTATATCATGGACGAGGTCGAGGCCGCCCTGGACGACGTCAACCTGGGCCGCCTGATTACCCTCTTGGAACAGTTGCGCGAGAAGAGCCAGCTGCTGATCATCACGCACCAGAAGCGGACGATGGAGGTTGCCGACGCGCTGTACGGGGTAACCATGCGTGCCGGTGTCACCCAGGTGATCAGCCAGCGCCTCAAGCAGCAGGAGGAATAGGCAGAGCCCCGCGGCGGAAACGGAAGGGAAACCCCGAATAATGCAGCGCCAGCCGGCCAGGGCCCTGCTCATCGACCTGGACGGCGTGCTGCGCCGGTGGGATCCGCCGGCCGCGGTGGAGCAGAGGTACGGCCTCGAGCCCGGCATCCTGCTGCGCACCGCGATGGCCTGGGAGCTGTACCGGCCGGCGGTGGCCGGTGAGATCAGCGACGCGGACTGGATGCGGCTGATCGCCGAGCGGCTGCCGCTGCCCGGCGACGACGCGGCCGCGGCGGTGGCCGAATGGCAGACCGATCGCGGGTCCGTGGACCCGGAGGTGCTCGCCTTCGTCCGCGAGGTGCGGGCGGCCGGCCGCCCGGTCGGGCTGGCCACCAACGCCACCGACCGGCTCCGCGGCGACCTCACCACGCTGGGGCTGGCCGACGACTTCGACGCGGTGGTCAGCTCCTGGGAGCTGAAGGTGCACAAGCCGGCCCCGGAGTTCTTTCCGCGGGCCGCCGCCGCGCTCAACCTGGACCCGCACTGGATCCTGTTCATCGACGACGACGACCGCGCGGTGCGCGCCGCCCGGGTGGCCGGGTTGCCTGCGTACCGGTGGAGCGAGCGGCGCGACTTCGGATACCTGCGGGCGGCGCTGGGCCTGGCTAGTCGCCGGTAACCCCGTCGATGCGCTCCCGGAGCAGGTCGGCGTGGCCGTTGTGCCGCGCGTACTCCTCGATCATGTGCAGGTAGACCCAGCGCACGCTGATCGACGGCGCCCGGGAACCGGCGAACTCGTGGTCGAGGGAGAGCCCGGCGGCCACCCGGCGCACCTCCGCCAACTCGGCCAGGTACGTCGCGTAGTCGGCCTCGGCGTCCGCGTCGGCCACGTCGTCGAAGTCACCGTCGATGTTGTCCGGCGGGCAGTACAGCGTCGGCACGTCGGCACCGGCCGCGCGCCGGCGGAACCAGCTGCGCTCCACCTCGGCCATGTGCCGGATCAGGCCCAGCAGGGTCAGGTTGGACGGCGGCACGGCCGCGTCCTTGAGCTGCTCGGCGGTCAGGCCGCCAGCCTTGAGCAGCAGCGTCTGCCGCTGGTAGTCGAGCCAGCTCTCCAGCAGGGCGCGCTCGGCACCGGTCTTCAGCTCGTCGGCACGATCCACCACGGGCGCGGTCCACGTCGTCATCGCCGCCCATCCTGCCTGGTCAGCCGCACCTCCGCCACCGAAAACAGGTCGCCGGCGGGGGTCGTGCCCGCGATGGTCATCTCGGCCGTGGTGCCGCGATGCCGCAGCATGCTCACCGCGTTGCCGAAGTACGGCCCGGTCACCCGGCGCCAGCGGAACGGCGGCGTCGGCACCCCGGCCGATGCGGCCAGCCGGCGGGTGAGCCGGGCGGCCAGGCGGGACCAGCCGAACCGCATGATCGGGCGCATCACCGCGGGCACCTGGTTGTGGATCGGGGAGCAGGTCAGCTGGTGCACCGCGGTGGACCCGCCGAAGTTCGCCCGGGCCACGTACGAGTGGTGCACGTCACCGGACAGCACGCTGATCGTGGCCGGCGCCCGGTCCCGGGCGCTCACCTCGCGGAACAACGCGGTCAGCGCGCCGAACGAGTGCTGGAACGCCGCCCAGTGCTCCATGTCGACGAGCCGCCGCAGCCGCTCCGCCAGGGCTGCCCGGCGCGGATCGGACGAGTCGGCGCGGCGTTCGTTCCAGCCCTCCGCCTGGTGGATGGCCGGCGGCAACAGCCAGGGCAGCGACGACCCGACCACCAGATGGTCGTAGTCGCCGCGGGCCTGGTCGGCGAACCAGTTCCATTCGGCGTCCGGCAGCATCCGGCGGTGACCCGGGGTCAGCACCCGGTTGCAGCGGTTGTCCAGCACCACCACCCGGGTGCGGCCCAGATCCAGCGCGTAACTCCACTGGTACGGCTGATCGGTGTTCTCCGCCGACTCCGGCCGGTCCACCGCCAGTCCGAAGCGGTGCAGCAGGTCGGTGGCGTCGTCCACCGAGGTGATCTTGTGCAGCAGCGGGTCGGCGGCCAGCTCTGCCGGGCTGAGGTTGCCGAGGTGCTGATAGACCCAGTACGACGCCAGCCCGGCCGAGATCCGCTCCGGCCACCACGGCTCCTCGGACACCTCCGCGCGCCAGGCCGCCGAGGTGTTCCAGTCGTCGATGATCTCGTGGTCGTCGAAGATCATCGCGACCGGCACCGTGGCGAACAGCCAGCGCACCTCGGGATCGCGCCACGACTCGAGGTAGAGCTTGGTGTACTCGTCGAAGGTCACCACCTGGTTCTCCGGGTGGTGGTGCCCGGCCGCCCGGGTGCGCTTGAGGAAGCGTTTGACCTTGGCGGTCGGCTTGTCCGCGTACACCTGGTCGCCGAGCAGCACGATCAGGTCCGGCCGCACGTCGCGATCGTGCGGGTCGGCCATCAGCCGCCGGGCGAACGCGTCGAGGGCGTCCGGCGGCAGCTTCCGGGCGGTGGCGTGCGGCGTCGCCTCGCGGCAGGAGCCGAAGAGCAGCGAGACCGGGTGGCCGGCGTCGTCGGCGGGCCGGGTGTGGATGGCCGGTTCCGGGTACGGGGAGTCGGCCGGCGGCCAGGCCGGCCGGTCGTCGAGCAGCACCCGGTAGGGATTCGCCGTGCCCCGGACCAGCTCGTCGACCACCACGATCGCGTAGTGGTGCCCGTACGCCGAGAAGGTGTGCGCCGAGCCGGCGCCGCCCCCCTCGGCCTCGACCCGGACCGTGGCCGGCGCGGTCGTCTCCACCCACACCGTGGCCTGGGCGCCCTCCACCCGCCGCAGCACGGGGCCGATGAGCAGATGCGCGGTCACCGGGCAATGGTCCCCGGCGACGGGCCGATCCGCCAGCGCCGGAACGGTCAAGATCGAGATGACGGCCGCCGGCACGCTCCGCTGAGCCGTCTGTCAGGCTTTGAGCCATGGAGTATGTGGTCGTCGCTGTCGTTCTGCTGGTCGTGCTCGTGGTCGGGGCGGTCGGACTGGTCGTGCCCCGGATGCGCCGCCGGGAGCAGCCGCCGCCGGTGGGCGGGGGCGGAGCGACGAGGCTGGAGGAGCGGCCGCCGACCGTCACCGTGCCCGAGGACCTGCCGCCGCTGGTGGCGCAGGAGCCGGATCTGCGGGAGCCGGCGGTCGAGCAGCCGGTCCTCGAGAAGCCCGAGCCGACCGCCGGCCGTCTGGTCCGGCTGCGCGCCCGGCTCAGCCGCTCGCAGAACGTCTTCGGCCGCGGCCTGCTGGCCGTGCTGTCCCGTGACCACCTGGACGAGGACGCCTGGGAGGAGATCGAGGACAGCCTGATCACCGCAGACGTCGGTGTGGAGGCCACCCAGGTGATCGTGGCCCGGCTTCGCGAGCGGGTCCGGGTGCTCGGCACCCGGACGGTCGCCGAGGTGCGCGCCCAGCTGGCCGAGGAGCTGGTCGCGGCCCTGGAGCCGGACATGGACCGGACGCTGAAGACGGCTCCGCACGACGGCCGGCCCGCGGTGCTGCTGGTGGTCGGCGTGAACGGTTCCGGCAAGACCACCACCTGCGGCAAGATCGGCCGGGTGCTGATCGCCGACGGCCGGACCGTGCTGTTCGGTGCGGCCGACACGTTCCGGGCGGCGGCCAGCGAGCAATTGACCACCTGGGGTGACCGGGTCGGCGCCGAGACGGTCCGCGGCCCGGAGGGCAGCGACCCTGCCAGTGTGGCGTTCGACGCGGTCAAGCGGGGGATCGACACCGGCGTGGACACCGTGGTGATCGACACCGCGGGCCGGTTGCAGAACAAGGTCGGCCTGATGGACGAGCTGGGCAAGGTCAAGCGGGTGGTGGAGAAGCACGGCCCGGTGGACGAGACGCTGCTCATCCTGGACGCCACCACCGGACAGAACGGGATGGAGCAGGCCCGGGTGTTCACCGACGTGGTGGACGTCACCGGAGTGGTGCTGACGAAGTTGGACGGTACGGCGAAGGGCGGCATCGTCATCGCGGTGCAGAACAAGCTCGGCATCCCGGTCAAGCTCGTCGGGCTGGGCGAGGGCCCGGACGACCTCGCGCCGTTCGAGCCGGCCGCCTTCGTCGAGGCTCTGCTTGGTGCTGACGCGTAGTCTCGGTGGCTCAGCGCTGCACTACTACCGGGCTGCACTACTACTGGGAGGTCGTGGGTGACGCAAGAACACGATCTCCGTGAGATCCCGCTGCACGGCGGAAACGTCAGCACCGTGTCGCGGGTCGGCGACACGGTGCGGCGCAACGCGGGACCGTGGACGCCGGCCGTGCACTCGCTGCTCAACCACCTGCAGCGGGTGGGCTTCACCGGGTCGCCGCACGCCCTCGGCATGGACGAGCAGGGCCGCGAGGTGCTCTCGTACCTGGACGGGGAATGCGGCGAATACCCGCTGGCGCCGCACTGGGTGACCGACGAAGCGCTGGTCACGGTGGCCACCATGCTGCGGATGTTCCACGACGCCCAGTACGGCTTCCAGCCGCCGCCCGGTTCGGTGTGGCGCTCGTTCGGTCCGCCGCCGCCGGACGCCGAGGTGGTCTGCCACCACGACGCCGCGCCGCACAACGTGGTCTGGCGGCCGGACGGCACGCTCGCGCTGATCGACTTCGACCTGGCCTCGCCGGGCGCGCGGATCTACGACGTGGCGTACGCCGCCTGGACCTGGGTGCCGCTGTTCAGCGACCGGGACTCGTACACGCTGGGCTGGAAGCGGCCCAACCGGCCGCGCCGGCTGCGGCTGTTCGCCGACGCGTACGGGCTCATCCCCCGCGACCGGCACCGGCTGGTCCGCACCATCCGCAAGCGGATCGTCGACCACGTGGAGGGCATCCGGCGGATGGCCGCGGCCGGCGACCCGGCGTTCGTCCGGATCGTGCACAAGGGGCACCTGCGGCGCCCGATGCGCGACCTGCGCCTGCTGGACTATGAGCGGCACACCCTGGAGTACGCCCTCCGGTGAGGGGCTGTGAGCTTTTCTTCACACGTACGAAACAAGCCGTCACGCGTCGGAAATCGCGCGTAGACCCTGCGTGAAACAGCTGCCCGGAAGGCTTCCGCCACGAACCGGCCGAACAGGCGACGCTGCCTCCCTCGGCCCTGCGTGCGGACACCTATCCGAGAGGAGGCAGCGTGGAGATCAACACCGGCAATACCGCTTGGTTGCTCCTGTCGTCTGCGCTCGTACTGCTCATGACCCCGGGTCTGGCGCTGTTCTACGGTGGCCTCAACCGGTCCAAGGGCGTCCTGAACATGATGATGATGAGCTTCGTCTGTATCGGGCTCGTCTCCGTGCTCTGGATCATCTACGGCTTCACCCTGGCGTTCGGCGTGAACGGCAGCGAGGGGCTCAACAACATCATCGGCAACTTCGACTATTTCGGCACCGGCACCGGCGCCATCACCGAGGAGTGGCTGTTCTTCGGGGCCAGCACCGGCATTCCGACGTACGCGTTCATGGCCTTCCAGATGATGTTCGCCATCATCACCGTGGCCCTGATCAGCGGCGCCGTCTCGGACCGGATGAAGTTCGGCGGCTGGGTGCTGTTCGCGCTCG
The DNA here is from genome assembly GCA_035685405.1 of Actinoplanes sp. Taxonomy (GTDB): domain Bacteria; phylum Actinomycetota; class Actinomycetes; order Mycobacteriales; family Micromonosporaceae; genus Actinoplanes. The sequence continues at coordinate 19,682 of DASSAL010000062.1, forward strand.
GCTGGTTCACCCTGGTCTACGTCCCGGTCGCGCACTGGGTCTGGGGCGGCGGCTTCATCGGCTCGGACATCCGGGCGCTGGACTTCGCCGGTGGCACCGCGGTGCACATCAACGCGGGTGCCGCGGCCCTGGCCCTGTGCCTGGTGCTGGGCCGGCGGATCGGCTGGCCGCGGGAGAACATGCGGCCGCACAACGTGCCGTTCGTGGCGCTCGGCGCCGGCCTGCTGTGGTTCGGCTGGTTCGGTTTCAACGCCGGCTCCGAGCTGACCGTCGACGGCACCACCGTGTTCGCCTTCATCAACACCCAGGTCGCCACGGCCGCCGCGCTGATGGGCTGGGTCATCGTCGAGTGGCTCCGCGACGGTAAGCCCACCCTGGTCGGGGCGTCCTCCGGTGCGGTGGCCGGTCTGGTCGCCATCACCCCGGCGTGCGGCTTCATCGCGCCGGTGCCGGCCGCCATCGTCGGTCTGATCGCCGGTACGGTCTGTGCGCTCGCGGTGGGCCTGAAGTACCGGTTCGGCTACGACGACTCGCTCGACGTGGTCGGCGTGCACTTCGTCGGTGGGTGGATCGGCTCGCTGGCGATCGGCTTCTTCGCCACCGCCCAGGTGAACGCCGGCATCACCGACGAGAACGTCCTCAACGCCGGCGAGGGTCTATTCTACGGCGGCGGGTTGACCCAGCTGGGCCGCCAGTTCCTCGGCAGCCTCACGGTGTCCCTCTACTCGTTCGCCATCGCGGCCGCGATCGCGCTCGTCATCAAGGCCGCCAAGGGCCTGCGGGTCAGCGAGGACGCCGAGGTCGGCGGCATCGACATCGCGGATCACGGCGAGACCGGGTACGACCTCACCCCGGCGGCCGGCGGATCCGGTGGCGGCGCGTTCGCCATGGCCGGCATCTCGCCCGGCCCGGCCACCGACACCGACACCGACACCGACCGGAAGGCGGCCGTCGCCGAGAAGGTATCCGGATAACTTTCCCCCATGGCTGCCCCGATGGAAGGACTGAGCATGAAGCTGGTGACCGCGGTCATTAAGCCGTACCAGCTCGACGCGGTGAAGGAGGCGCTGCACGCCCTGGGCGTGGCCGGCCTGACCGTGAGTGAGGTACAGGGTTATGGCCGGCAGAAGGGACACACCGAGGTGTACCGGGGTGCCGAGTACACCGTCGAGTTCCTCCCCAAGATCAAAGTTGAGGTGCTGACCGACGAGATCGACGTCGAGAAGGTGGTGGACGCCGTGGTGAGCTCGGCGAAGACCGGCAAGATCGGCGACGGCAAGGTCTGGGTGACGTCGGTCGACGACGTGGTCCGGGTCCGCACCGGCGAGCGCGGCCTCGACGCGCTCTGACCCGATGTCCCACGTGATCAGTGCACCCCCGGCGCGGCCGTCGGGTGCACCGGACACGCTTCGGCAGCATCTCGGCGCCGCCGCCCGGTCGCACCGGGCGGCGGCGCTGGATGCCTGGCTGAGCGCGATGTTCCCGAGCCACCTGCCCGGCGTCAGCCTGATCGCGGTGGGCAGCCTGGGCCGGCAGGACTGCGCGCCGTACAGCGACCTCGATCTGGTGCTGCTGCACAACGGGCAGGCCGGGATCGACCGGATCGCCTCGTCGCTCTGGTATCCGATCTGGGACGCCCGGCTGGGGCTGGACCACTCGGTCCGGACCCTGCCCGAGGCGCTGTCCATGGCACACGACGACGTGAAGGTCGCCCTCGGCCTGCTCGACGCCCGGCACATCGCCGGTGACCCGGCCCTGTCGGGGGAGCTCATCACGGCCGTGGGCGACCAGTGGCGGCGTACCGCGGTGCGCCTGCTGTCCCAGCTCAAGGAGCTCACCGTGGCCCGTTGGGCGCAGCACGGCGAGCTCGCCTTCCTGCTCGAGGGTGACCTCAAGGAGGCGGCCGGGGGACTGCGGGACGTGACCATCCTGCGCGGCATCGGCCGGGCCGGGGTCGCCGACACCACGCGCCCCGCGGTCCGCGCCGCCAACCTGCGGCTGCTGGACACCCGCGACGCGCTGCACCTGGCGGTCGGCCGCCGGCTGGACCGGCTGGTCGCACAGGACCGCGGCGCGGTCGCCGGCCTGCTCGATTCCGGCGACGGTGACACGCTGCTGCGCCGGGTGGCCGGCGACGCGCGTACCGTCGCGCACGCCCTCGACGATGCGTGGCGCGCGGTCGACCGGCTGCGTCATGGCCGCCGGCGGGGCCGTCCGGCCGGTACGCCGGTCCGTCGCCCGGTCGCCCGGGACGTCGTCGAGCAGGACGGTGAGCTGGTGCTGGCGCGTACCGCGATCGGTCCGGTCCCGGACCCCAGCCTCTCGCTGCGGGTGGCCGCCGCAGCCGCCACCCTGGGCCTGCCGATCGCGCGGGCCACCAGCGAATGGCTGGCGGCGTTCTGCCCGCCGCTGCCCAACCCGTGGCCGCCGGCCGCCCGGGCCGCGCTGGTCTCGCTGCTCGGCTCGGGCGCCGGCCTGCTGCCCACCTGGGAGACCTGTGATCGGTACGGGCTGATCGACGCGTGGCTCCCGGAGTGGGCGCGGGTGCGCAGCCTCCCGCAGCACCACCCGGTACACCGGTTCACCCTGGACCGGCACCTGGTGCAGGCGGCGTACGAGGCCAGCGCCTCCACCCGCGAGGTGCACCGGCCGGACCTGCTGCTGATCGGTGCGTTCCTGCACGACATCGGCAAGGGACTGCCCGGTGATCACAGCATCGTCGGCGCACCGATCGCGGCCGCCATCGCCACCCGGATCGGCCTGCCACCGGCCGACGTGGCCACCGTGGCGAAGCTGGTCCGCCTGCACCTGCTGCTGCCGGAAGTGGCCACCCGCCGCGACCTCAGCGACCCGGTGACCATCTCGACGGTCGCCGAGGCGGTCGGCGACACCGCCACCCTGCAGCTGTTGCACGCGCTGGCCCGCGCCGACTCGCACGCCACGGGACCGGCCGCCTGGTCGGACTGGAAGGGCCGGCTGATCGCCGAACTGGTCCGCCGGGTGCACACCGCGCTGGACACCGGCCGGCTCCCGGACCCGCCGTCGCCGGACCCGGCGCTGCTCTCCGGCGACCTGCCGGCCGTGCACCTGGCGGGCGACCGGGTGGCGGTGGCCGCCGCCGACCGGCGCGGTCTGCTCGCCGCGGTGGCCGCCTGCCTGGCGATGCACCGGCTGGACGTGGTCGCCTGCGACGCGTCCACCGTGGACGGCCGGGCGATCGTCGAGTTCCTCACCCAGCCGCGGTACGGTTCCGCGTACGATCCGGTGGCGCTCGCGGGGGATCTGCGCCGGGTAGCCGTCGGCGACGTGTCGGTCACCCAGCGCGTCCGGGCCCGGGCGGTGCGCACCCGGGGTAACACCGCCTCGCCACGGGTGGTGTGGCACCGCGAGGTCGCCACCGACGCGGTGGTGCTGGAGCTGCGCGCCGCCGACTCGCCCGGCCTGCTGTACCGGGTCGCCACCGCCCTGGACGAGACCGGGGCCGAGGTGCGCGCCGCCCGGATCTCCACCCTCGGCGGTGACGTGGTGGACGCGTTCTACCTGGTCGGCGCCGGGCCGTCCGCGGACGAGCGAAATCGCGTGGAAGCCGCCGTTCTCGGCGCGGTCTCATCACTCCACCCCGCCCCGCGGCGTTAGAGGGGTATGCGATCGGATCTGCTCGATGACTACGTTCGGGCGATCGGGCCGGCGCTGCGGACCGCTCTGCCGGCCACCGCGATCCGGCACCGGTCGATGGATGCCCGGCGGTTGATGGCGCACGCCGCGCTCGGTGACAGCGGCACCCTCGACGAGCTGCTCACTGCGGCCCGCGACGGCGATCGGCGCTGGCTGGCCCGGACCAGGCGGCGGCCGCAGGCCGGGCTGTTCGGCGGGCTGGCGCAGATCATGGCGCTGCAGGATCTGCTGCCCACCGATCGGCGGGATGCGCTGGCGCTGTACGAGCTGGTCCGCGCCACCTACGGCCCGGACGCGTTGTCGCCGGCGAATCAAGCGCTGCACGCCCAGCTCACCCTGGCCTGGGACGGGCCGGACCGGGTGCCGGACCTGCTGGCCGGATATCGGCGGATGAGCGCGGCGGCCCGGGCCGGGCTGGCCGTCGATCTGCTGAACCCGTTCGTGGCGGCGCGGCCCGTCGAGCCGTGGCTGGCGGCGTTCCAGGCGCTGCTGCCGAAACCGTGGCCGACCCTCGGCGGCAACGCCGACCTGGCCGCGTTCGACCGGCTGACCTCGCCGATGCCGGCGCACCGGATGGAGGCGCCGGAGCGGGTGTCGGTGGTGGTGACCGCGTACCGGCCGGGTGAGGGACTGATCACCGCGGTGCGGTCGGTGCTGGCGCAGAGCTGGCGCAACGTCGAAATCGTGATCGTCGACGACGGGTCGCCGGCCGAGTTCGACGGGATGCTGCAGCGGGCGCTGGCGCTGGGTGAGCGGATCCGGCTGGTGCGGCAGCCGGAGAACCGGGGGACGTACGCGGCGCGCAGCGCCGGCCTGGACGCCTGCGGTGGGGAGTTCGTGGCGTTCCAGGACTCCGACGACTGGTCGCATCCGCGCCGGCTGGAGCTGCAGGTGGCGCCGATGCTCGCGGACAAGCGGCTGGTCGCCACCACCTCGGACGGGCTGTCGGTGACCGACGAGCTGCTGCTCACCCGGCCGGGCGTGCGCAACGGCCGGTTCAACCCGTCGTCGCTGGTGTTCCGGCGGGCGGCGGTGACCAGCCGGATCGGCTACTTCGACCCGGTTCGCAAGGCGGCCGACTCGGAGTACATCGGACGGATGCAGGCGGCGTTCGGTGCCCGGACGGTCCGGCACGTGGAGACCGGGCCGCTGGCGCTGATCCGGCTGTCCGCGAACTCGCTGTCCCGCGCGGAGATCCGGGCCCACTGGATGCATCCGGCCCGGGTCGCCTACAGCTCCGCGTACCTGCGCTGGCATCAGGCCATCGCGGCCGGCGAGGCCGCGCCCTACCGGCCCGCGGACGGCGCCGGCCGGCCGTTCGCCGCACCGCCGCACCTGCTGGGAGCCGCCGCCGACCGGTCCTACGACGTGGTCGTGGTGGGCGACTGGCGGTTCCAGGACGGCCCGGTACGCGCGGCGATCGACGAGATCCGGGCACTGGCCGGCGCCGGGCTGCGGGTGGCCGTCGCGCACCTGGAGTCGTACCGGGCGGTCTACCGGCTGCGGTACCCGATGTGCGGGCCGATCCAGCAACTGGTCAACGACCGGCGGATCGACCACGTCAGCCTGAGCGAGGCGGGCACCGCCCATCTGGTCGTGATCCGGCAGGCGGAGGTCCTGCAGTTCTCGGCCGAGGGGCCGGGTGGTATCCGGGCGCGCCGGGTGATCGTGGTGGCCGACCGGGCGCCGGATCACCGGTACGCGCCGGCCACCTGCGCCGCCCGGGTCCGCCAGCTGTTCGGCGTGGAACCGCTGTGGTGCCCGCAGGATCACGGCGTCCGTTCGGCGTTGCAGGCCACCGACCCGGCCGCACCGCTGACCCGCGAGGATCTGCCCCCGGTGGTGGACACCGCCGGATGGGTATCGACCCGCGCCGCGACCACGCCCGGGCTGCCGATCGTCGGCGCCGACCTGGGCGACGGTGACGCGCCGCCGCCGGAGCTGCGGGACGCGGACGTCCGGGTCCGCCTCGCCGACCGCCCACCCTCCGATGTGGATCACGGTCTGCCCGGGTCCTGGCTGGTGTACCCGGCGGCCGAGATCGGCGCCCGGCCGTTCCTGCACCAGCTCGACTTCTATCTGCACGTCCCGCGGCCGGGCACCGGCGAGTTGCTGTCCCGGGCCGCGCTCGAGGCGGCCGCGGCCGGTTGCGTGGTGGTGCTGCCGGAGCGGTGTGCCGCGGTGTACGGCGACGCCGCCGTGTACGCCGAGCCGGCCGGGGTGCCCGACCTGATCCACCGGTACGTGGCCGATCCGGAGCTGTTCGCCGAGCAGAGCCGACGCGCGCGGGCAGTGGTCGCCAAGGCGCATCACCCGCGGCTGTTCGTGGACCGGATGGTGGGGCTGATCGGCCCGGTCACGCCGCCCGCGCCCCGTAACGGCGATCCGGGCGCCGGCGTTACCGATGTGTGGCCGTCCGGCGATCTTGCCCCGGATCCGGCCCGATGAGGTTGGCCCGGTGAGAAGAGGGACGCGGATGAGGAGCCTGGTCCGAATCGGCCGCCGCCAGGTCAAACGACTGGTCCGGCTCAGCTCCCGGCAGGCGCTGGGCCTGCTGCTGGCGGCCGTGGTCTGCGTCGGCGTGGCGGTGGTGGCGCTGGCCGGTCAGCCGGCCGTCGCGCTGGCCCTGCTGGCGGCGTTGCTGGCCGCGACGCTGACCGGGGTGGTGCACCTGTCCCGCCGGATCGGCGGCTGGCACCGGGCCGAGCAGGCGTCGATCCGGGACCTGCGGGCGGTGGTGGACCAGTTGCAGCGCCGGGTGGTCGGCGCGGTGGAGAAGGAACGGCTGGCCGCCGGCGACCGGCACCGCGAAGTACTCGAGACCATCGCCCGCGCCGAACGGCTCACCCCGCAGCACGCCGAACGCCTGCTCCGGGACCAGAACCGCGAGGTGGAGTCGCTGCTCCAGCTCTTTCAGCAGACGACGCCACGGGCGCCGATGCCGGTGGCCGACTCGGCCACCCCGACCGACGTGCTGAACCTGATGCATCTGGTGCGCAGCCGCCAACCGCGGCTGGCGGTGATGCTGGGCGCCGGACCGGCCACCGTCTGGCTGGGCTACGCGGTGGAGAAGGGCGGTCGCCTGGTGGTGGTCGAACACGACGCCGACCGGGCCGCCCGGGCGCGGTCGCAGTTGCTGGCGCACGACCTCACGGCGGTCGAGGTGGTGCACGCACCGCTCACCGAGTTGTCCGTCGAATCCCGGACCGTGCCGTGGTACGACGTGGACGCGCTGGACGGCCTGAAGGACATCGACCTGTTGCTGGTGGACGGCACGGGCCCGGATCCGGTGGCGCCGGCCATGCACGTGCTGGGCCGCCGGCTGGCCGCGGGCGCCGAGGTGGTCACCGTACCGCGCCTGCAGGCCGTCCCGCGCCAGTCCCGGGAGATGACCGCGGTGCCGTGACAACGCCACCGCGCCCCCGCCGCGGGGGACGGCGAGGGCGCGGTGCCAGGCGCGCGGGGGCACGCCTGCGGTGGGGCCAGGGGTCAGCGGGAGCCGAAGTCCTGGGTGTAGTACGGGGTGCCGTTGGCCGCGTACACGGCGCCGATGCCGACCGCCTTGGCCTTGCAGTTGAGGATGTTCGCCCGGTGTCCCGGGCTCTTCATCCAGGCGACGACCACCGCGGCGCCGGACCGGTAACCCCAGGCGATGTTCTCGCTCATCGGCGCCGAGTAGCCGGCCGCCCGGACCCGCGCCACGAACGTCGACCCGCCCACGCCGGTGTGGCTGAACCGGCCGCTGCGCGCCATCCAGGCGCTGTGGTTGCGCGCGGCCCGGGCCACCCCGGCGTCCAGGCGCAGCTTGGCGCAGCCGTGCTTGGCGCGGTGCTGGTTGGTCCAGTAGAGGACGTCCGACTGCAGCCGCACCGTCGTCGCCACGGCTGCCTCGGCCGGCGACGCCACGGCGACCATGCCGAACAGGGCGGCGGGCACCAGGGCGAGCATGGCCAGGCGACGGACGAATGACGTGCGCATCGGACTGCCTTTCGGAGTGCGGTGCCTGGCGGGTCTGCCAGGTTCGCCATCTCCGATCGACGGCAGTGTGGACGGCTGAAGGCGGCCTCAGGTGCCTTGCCGTGACGGTCGAGTTGCGGGACGGGTGAGTAGCCGTACCGGGTTGCCGCGGAGGTGCGGCGCCCGGTGCGGTCGCGGTGCGACGGTCAGGACAGCAGCGCCAGCACGTGGTCGGCGTACCGGTCGTGGCCGTGCTTGCGCCGGACGAAGTCCCGGCCCCGCTCGCTCTGCCGGTGCAGCTGCGCGCGGCGCCCGTACAGCCTGCGGACCGTGTCGGTGAGCTCGGCGGGCGTGCCGTAGACCGCCGCGTCCCCGAAGGCGGGTGCGTACCGGTGCGGGAGCACCACCACACAGCCGGCGGCCATCGCGGCCAGCATGTCCGGTTCGGCGTCGGTGGTGGCGTCTTCGGCCGGCAGGTGCAGATAGAAGTCCACCTGGTAGAGGAAGGTCCGCAGGCTCAGCTCGGCCGCGTCGTACACCAGCCAGCCGTGCGGCGCACCACTCCGGCCGAACGCCCGCGCGCCGGACCCGGTGCCGTCCAGCAGGCGTACGTCGATCCGGGCCGGGTCGGGGAGCTGGGCGCGCAGCCGCTGCCATTCGGCGCGTGGGCCCCGGCAGTGCCGGCCGGCCACCGGCCGGTCGGCGCGCGGGCCGCGGCGGTCCAGGCACCAGCCGTCCGGGTCCACGGTGCCGGGCAGATCCAGCTCGGTGAGGGCCAGGCCGCCCGGCGTCGCGACGAGGGCCGCCCGCGCGGCCGGCCCGGCCGGCGCCCACAGCGGATCGGCACCGAACAGCCGGTGGGCCGCCGGGATGCAGCGTCGCGGCGCCGTGCCGCTGCCGGCGGCGGCCTCGATGATCACCCGGTCGGTGCGGACGCCGGACCGACCGGCCGGCGGGCAGCGCAGCACCG
>DASSAL010000063.1:0-14588 GCA_035685405.1 Actinoplanes sp.
CGATCGCCCCCGGCGGATCGATGCCGCGGAACCGCATCGAGTCGTCGGCAAGGTTGCGCGACTCGGCCGTCCGCAACCGCTGCTGGGCCAGGTTGTTGCGGACCCCGGCGACCACGGCCAGGCTGCCGGCCAGCAGCGCCAGCGCGGACACCACGGCGATCGCCGACCACAACCGGCGCACCCGGCGCCGCTCGTGCGCCTCGGCGGCACGCAGGTAGGCGCGGTCGGCGTCGGTCAGGTCGGCCGCCCGGTCGGTGGCCCAGCCGCGGGCGGTGGTGAGCGCGGCGCCACGCGGCAGGCCACCCGGATCCCGGTCGGTGGCCTCCCACGCCGCTCGGCTGCGCCGCAGGTCCTCCTGCCAGAGCCGGAAGTCGCGATCCTCGGCCAGCCAGCCGCGCAGCAACGGCCACCGCCGGACCAGCGCCTGATGCGCCAGCTCGGCGATGTCGTCCCCGGCCGCGGTCCGGCCCAGCACCACCAGCCGGCTGGCGGCCAGCCGGGCCAGCACCGGGCGCAGCTCGTCGTCCAGATCGGCCAGCCGCACCGGGTGGCGCTCGAAGTCGCCGCCGGTTCCCGGGCGGGTGAGCCGGGTGAGCAGCCGGCGGGCCCGCGCCCGGTCGGCCGCCGGCAGCGAGTCGACCACCTGGCCGGCGTACCCGGCGACCGCGCCGGACAGGCCGCCGATCCGGTCGTACGCGTCGTGGGTGAGCGTGCCGACCTGTCTCAGCGACCACAGCCGGTCCAGCGTGAACTCCAGCAGCGGCAGCCGCCCCGGCTCGTCGCCGGCGTCGTCGATGAGCCGGCGCACCAGACCCGGCTCGAACGTCACCCCGTCCGGGGTGGCCGCCGCCTGCAGCTGGTCGGCGGTCATCGGTGGGACCGGGACCCAGCCGGCCCGCACGGCGCGCCGGGTCACCTCGGTCACCACGTCGTCGACCAGACCCGAGCGCAGGGTCGCCACCGCGACCACGCGGGGCTCGCCGCCGGCCCGCCGCCCGGCCGCGTCGGTCAGGTCGTGCAACAGGCCGATCAGGGTGCGGGCGGTCGCCGGGCCGGCCTCCTCGAGCTGGTCGACGACGAGCAGCACCCCACCAGGGGCACGGTCGGTCAGGCGGCCGGCGAGCCACCGTACGGTGTCGCCCGGCTCGGCATCCAGGCGCGCGGCGAGCCGGGTGGTCGCCTCCAGCCGGTCCACCTCCGCGGCGGCGTCCAGCACCGGCAGCACCAGCCCGGCCAGCAGCGTGGACGGCGAGGTGTCCGGCAGCGTCCGGGTGATGGCCACCGCCCGGCCGGCCCGCCGCACCGCGGGCACCACACCGGCCAGCAGCAGCGACGACTTGCCGCCGCCGGACGGGCCGGTGAGCAGGATCAGCGGCTGCCGGCCGGACAGCGCCACCACGTCGGCGGTCAGCACCGCGCGGCCGCGGAACTGCGCGGCGTGTTCCGGCCGGAACGGTTCCAGCCCGCGGAACGGCGACTCCTCCGCGGGGTCCGGCGCGCCCAGCTCCGGGTGCGCGGCCACCAGCGCGGGCGCCGGCACCAGATATCCGGTGTCGTATCCGGCGCCACGGTCGGCAGCAACCACCATGCCGATCACGCCGGGCACCGCCGGGCTCCACACCGGCGCGCCGCTGAACCCCGGCTCGATCACCCGTCCCGGCGTGGTGGACTCCACCTGCAGCCAGCCGGCGGCCTGCCGGTCGCGCAGTTCGGCGGCCGCCCACACGCCGAGGTCGGGCAGGTCGGCCGGGAACCCGAAGACGCGGACCGGATCGCCCCAGCGGGGCCGGGCGTCGGTGAGCCGGGCCGGGCGGACGCCGGGCACCCCGGCGGTGAGCCGCAGCACCGCGATGTCGCCGTCGTCGATCGGCGTCCAGCCGGTGACCACCGCCGACGCGGTCGCGCCGGCCAGCGGGAAGTCGACCCGCACCGGGCCGTCCGGCGGCGGTCCGCCACCCGGGCTCAGCACGTGCGCGCACGTGACGACCAGCTCGGAGGTGACCAGGAAGCCGGCGCCCAGCACCGCGCCGGCCGGATCGTGCAGGCGCGCGATCGCCGCCGACGGGCCCCCGTCCGCTGTCACGCCGCCGACTATATCGACCGCCTCCACCATGCCCGGTGTTGATAATGCAGGGATGGCCGACGACCTGGACAACCCCATCTGGGTGGCGCTGACCGGGCCGCACGCCCGGTACGCCGAGGTACGCGGGCGGGCCGCCCGCTACCAGCCCGAGTTCTCGCCGTTCCACGCGGTCGCCGGCCCGGACGGCTGGGCGGACCTGGCCCGGCTGGCCGAGCCGGGCGGGGTGGTCGCGATGTCCGGGCCGCACCTGGCGGCGCCGCCCGGGTGGGCCGTGACCGGGAGGTGGCCGGGCGTCCAGCTGACCGGCGAACGCGTGACCGGCGAGCCGGATCCGGAGGCGGTGACGCTGACCGCCGCCGACGCCCCGGAGATGCTCGACCTGGTGGCCCGCACCGATCCCGGGCCGTTCCGCAAACGTGCCGTGGAACTCGGCCGTTACCTGGGCATCCGCCGTGGCGGCGCGCTGGTGGCGATGGCCGGGGAACGGCTGCGGGTGCCCGGCTGGACCGAGATCAGCGCGGTCTGCACCGATCCGGCACACCGCGGGCAGGGCCTGGCCGGACGGCTCACCCGGGCCATCGCGTACGGCATCCGGCAGCGCGGCGATCTGCCGTTCCTGGCCACGACCGCGGCCAACACCGGCGCGCTGCGGCTGTACGAGGCGCTCGGCTTCACCCGCAGCCGCGACGTACTGTTCATGATCTACCGGGCGCCGCTGTGACGGTCGCGGGGCCGGCGCACGTGCGCCGGACCTCCGCGCCGGCTAGCTTCCGATCGGGCCGCCGTCCTGGCGCCAGGTGACCACCACGGCGGGCTTGGCGAAGTCGCCGTCCGGCCAGGTCGACGCCGGCGTCTCCAGGGACGCACCGGTCCGCTCGCCCGGGTGCTGCACCGCGGTGAAGACCGACCGGTCGTCGGAGGTGAGGAACGGGCCGCACGTCTCCGCGCCGAGCGGGACGGTCAGGAACTGCTTGAGGTGACCCCGTTCCGGGCCCCCGATCGCGGTGGCGAACAGGCCGTCGTTGCTGCCCAGCGCGTTGCCGTCGGTGGCGATCCAGAGGTTGCCGGCGCGGTCGAAGGCGACGTTGTCCGGACACGAGATCGGCGACACCGCGGACTTGTCGTACCCGGCGAAGTAGGTGTCCGGCTGTGCCGGGTCGCCGCATATGATCGGCAGCGCCCAGGTGAACGTCTCCGCGGTGTGGTCACCCCCGTCCTCGGTGATCTCGAGGATGTGCCCGTGCCGGTTGTTCGGGCGCGGGTTCGCCTGGTCCACCCCGGGGTTGGTGCCGACGCCGCGGCTCGTGTTGTTGGTCATCGCGGCGTAGATCCTGCCGGTCACCGGGTTGGGCTCGACGTCCTCGGGACGGTCCATCCTGGTGGCGCCCACCGTGTCGCCGGCCAGACGGGTGAAGACCAGCACCTCCTCGGCGGTCATCCCGGGCACGAAGGAGCGGGCACCGGACACCAACTTGACCCACTGGCCGGTGCCGTCGCCGGTGACCTTGGCGACGGACAGGGTGCCCGACTCCAGCAGGGTCAGGTTGTGCCGGCGGTCGCCAGGCCGGTACCGGCGATCGGAGACGAACTTGTACAAGTAGTCGAACCGCTCGTCGTCACCCAGGTACGCGGCGACCCTGCCGTCACGCGCGACGATGACGTTCGCACCCTCGTGCTTGAACCGGCCCAGCGCGGTGTGCTTGCGTGGCCGCGACCGCGGGTCGTACGGGTCGATCTCCACGATCCAGCCGAATCGGTGCGCCTCGTTCGGGTGCCGCGCCAGGTCGAACCGCTCCTGGACGCGGTCCCACTTGCGCGAGTCGGCCGGATACCGGGCTGTGGTGCTGATGCCGTACCGGGCCAGTTTCGGCTTGAGCGACTCCGGCACGCCGTCGCCGCCGACGAAGTACTGGTTGAAGTTCTCCCCACCGGAAAGCACGGTGCCCCGGTTAGTGACGTCCAGGCCGGGCGCGCCGGCCAGCACCGGATCACCCCAGCGGATCACCACCGCGGTGTGGTAGCCGTTCGGCACCACCAGGTTGTCCAACGTGTTCGGCGGGATCGGCGCGAAAGTGAGGCGCCCACCGGCCGGCCCCGTGGGCGAAGGCACCGCGTGGGCGGCCGCCGGAGCCGGGACAGCGGTGGCGGCGCCACCGGCGCTCAGCACCAGCGCACCCGCGGCACCGGCCCGCATGACACCGCGGCGGGAGATTCCGGCCGCCACCACGTCACCGAGGTACGGGTTACCGGACTCGTTCGGCACCGGGTGATCGCAGGCGTTCCCGCATCGGTAGCGGCAGGTCATCTCATCGCGTCCACCGTGGCGTTTGGAGCTCAGCAGCGGCAGCAGTCGAGGTCGGTCCGTCATGGGCGTGACCGAAGGGGCCGACGATGCACCGGATCTCGACGTCACCTGAACGGTCGATGAACGCTCAGCCGCTGTGCGCCAGCCGGACCACCTCGTCCGCGGTACCCCAGCACAGGGTCATGCCGGCGCCACCGTGCCCGTACGCGTGCACCACCGCGCCGTCCCGCTCGACCCGGGGCCCGCCCCGCCGGCACGGCCGCAGCCCCACCTTCTCCCCCACGATCTTTGCGCCGGCCAGCTCCGGCACCAGGGCGACGCACCGCTCCACCATGGCCGCCCGGATCGCCGGATCCGGCGCCAGGCTCCGGTTGCCCACCTCGAACGTCCCGCCCAGCACCACGTCGTCGCGGCGGGGATGCACGTACGTGGACAGGCCGCCAGCCGGTCCACCCTCGGCCCGCACCGACGTGTCCAGGCCGGGGTTGCGGACCAGCACGATCTGCCCGCGGGCCGGATAGACCGCGTCGTCGCCGCACAGCTCACCGGCCGCCAGCCCGGTGGCGTTGACCACCACCGGCGCCTCGGCCAGCGCATCGGCCAGCCGCTCCACCGCGCGGGGCACCACGGTCACCTGGTCACGCAGCCACGGCAGGTAGACCGCCGTCTCGGCGAGCGGCGCGGTGAATCGGACTTCGCGGCGGTACGGGGCCGGGCCGGGCCGGATCTCCGTCCCGGGCGGCGCCCACCACGGCGTCTCGTCGCTCCACCGGTGCTCCAGGTTGCGGGTCCGCCGCAGCAGGACGCCGGGCACGCCGACGGCGGCCTGCCGGGTGAACTCGTCGTACGTGCCGAGGCCCCAGGCGCGCACCCGCGGGTCGTAGTCGGTGTGGGTCGGGTACCAGACCGCGGCGGCGACCGACGACACCGTGTGCTCCGGTCCGACCGGCGACCACACGGTCACGGCGGCACCCGCCTGCTGGAGCCGGACGGCCGCGGTGAGGCCGATGATCCCGCCGCCGATGACGATGACGTCCACCATCTCGTCATCGTGTCGCAATCGGGCGTTGAGTACCCGTGCTCAGTCGCGGATCGTACCGCCGGACCCATGCTGGCCGGCATGGAACCCAACCCGCACAGCAAGCCCACGACCGCCTTCCTCGCCCAGGCCGTCGCGTCGTTCGTCATCTCGTTGACCGCGGTCACCGCGGGCATCGCCTACCTGCCGGTCGGCGCCTGGATCCGCGCCTTCCTGGCCATCGGTGTGCTCTATGTGGTCACCTCGGCGTTCACGCTGGCCAAGGTGATCCGCGATCAGCAGGAGAGCTCGACCGTGGTGAAACGTGTCGATCAGGCCCGGATCGACAAGCTGCTGGCCGACCACGATCCGTTCACGGTGCCCGGCCAGTCGCGGACGTGAGCAGGTCGAGAGTGCGCTGGTCGGGTCCGTCGTAGTACCGGTCCAGCACGGCCCGGAAGACGCCCGGGTCGTCGGCCGCCGCGGCGAACAACGTCATCGACGACCGCAGCTTCAGGTCGTCGGGATGACCCAGGATCTGCCCGGCGGACCGTCCCTCGACGCCGAGCAGCGCAGTGGCCGCCTCGATCAGGCGCGGGCCGAGCACCGGGTGGGCCAGGTAGGCCCGGGCCTCGTCGAGGTCGCGGATCGCGTACCGCTGCGCCGTGGCACTGGAACCCAGGCCGGCGAGTTGTGGGAAGACGAACCACATCCAGTGCGACCGCTTGCGCCCGGCGGTGAGCTCGGCGAGGGCCGTCGCATGGACGCCGGCCTGGGCGTCGACGAACCGTTGCAGGCTCACTTCTTCGCGCGCGCCTTGCTGTCGCTGCGCTTGTTGGCCTTCTGAATCGCCGACACCAGCTCCGCCTTGGTCATCCGGCTGCGGCCGGAGATGTCCAGCTTCTTGGCCACCCCGAGCAGGTGTTCCTTGCTGGCGTTGGCGTCCACGCCGCCCGCGGTCCTGGCCTTGGTGCCGCGGCCGCCGGCCGCCTTGGCGTCGCTGGGGCCCTTCCTGCTCTTGGGCTCCCAGTGGTCGCCGACCTTCTCGAACGAGTGCTTGACCGCGGCCAGTGCGGTCCGGTGGGCGCGCTCGCCCTCGCCGTACTCCTTGACCGCCGAGTCGTGCGCCTTGATGAAGGTGTCCTGCGCCTTCTTCGGGGACCGCTTGAGCGTGTCCGGCAGTTCCTTGCGTCCTGGCATGAGCGCAGGATTTCCCGGCGCCGGATTCGTCAAACCGGGCGCTGGGCGGTGGTGATCCCGCTGCGGCCGGCCAGGGTCATCTCGACGAGGCCGGCGTCGACGATCAGCGTGCGGACCGCCGGGTCGGAGTCCTCCGGGTGCGGGCCGTCGTCGCCGGCGTACCGGGCCAGGTTCGGGTGTGGCTCGGCCTGCCAGCTGACCAGATCGGCCGAGGTGGCGTGCCCCCAGGACACCGCCGCCCGCCAGCTGGTGCCGGCCGGGTTGTACTGGAAGAACAGGTGATAGCGGCCGTCCGTCCAGAGCACGCCGTGCGGGTCGTTGAGCCAGCCCCGGCGCGGGGTGAAGTGCAGCCGGGGGCGCGGCCGGCCGGTCAGGTGCGGCACTTCAGCACGGCCATGGTGTGCCCGCCGACGTCCAGCGTGCCGCTCGCCCGGATGATCTTGCGGCGGGTGGCCAGCAACGGGTCCGCGGTGTCCACGACGATCTCCCAGGTCCGGCCGTACGCCACCGGCGGCACCGTGAAGGTCACCTGCTCGCCGAGCGGGTTGAACAGCACCAGGAACGACGCGTCGGTGATCGGCTCACCCAGCGCGTCCCGTTCCGGGATGCCGTTGCCGTGGAGGACCCCGGTCATCGTCATGCCGGTCCGTGCCGTCCAGTCGGCCGGGGTCATCGGCTCACCGTCACGGCGCAGCCAGGCGATGTCGGTCACCGTGGAGCCGGGCAGCGGCTCGCCGCGGAAGAACCGGCGGCGCCGGAAGATCGGGTGGTCGGCGCGCAGCTGGTTGAGGCGGGCCGTGAACCGGGTGAGCAGGTCGTGGTGGCGCGCGTCCGGCCAGTCCACCCAGCTGATCTCGTTGTCCTGGCAGTAGACGTTGTTGTTGCCGCCCTGGGTGCGGCCCAGCTCGTCGCCGTGCGAGATCATCGGCACGCCCTGGGACAGCAGCAACGTCGCCAGGAAGTTGCGTTTCTGCCGCTCGCGCAGGGTGTTGACGGAGCTGTCGTCGGTCGGTCCCTCGACGCCGCAGTTCCACGACCGGTTGTGGCTCTCGCCGTCGGCGTTGCCCTCGCCGTTGGCGTCGTTGTGCTTGCCGTTGTACGAGACCAGGTCGGTGAGCGTGAACCCGTCGTGCGCGGTGACGAAGTTGATCGACGCGATCGGCCGGCGGCCGTCGATCTCGTACAGGTCCGAGGAGCCGGTGAACCGGGACGCGAACTCGCCCAGGCTGGACGGCTCGCCGCGCCAGAAGTCGCGGACCGAGTCGCGGTACTTGCCGTTCCACTCGGTCCACAACGGCGGGAAGCCGCCCACCTGGTAGCCACCGTCGCCGACGTCCCACGGCTCGGCGATCAACTTCACCTGGCTGACCACCGGGTCCTGGTTCACCAGGTCGAAGAACGCGGCCAGGCGGTTCACCTCATGGAACTCGCGGGCCAGCGCGCTGGCCAGGTCGAACCGGAAGCCGTCGACGTGCATCTCGGTGACCCAGTACCGCAGCGAGTCCATGATCAGCCGCAGCGACTCGTGGTGCCGGACGTTGAGGCTGTTGCCGGTGCCGGTGGTGTCGTAGTAGTACTGCCGGTCGGCGTCCACCAGCCGGTAGTACGCCGGGTTGTCGATGCCCCGGAAGGACAGCGTGGGCCCGAGGTGGTTGCCCTCCGCGGTGTGGTTGTAGACCACGTCCAGGATCACCTCGATGCCGGCCGCGTGCAGGGCCTTGACCATCGACTTGAACTCCTGGACCTGGCTGCCCTGCCCGCGGAACGAGGCGTATCCGTTGTGCGGCGCGAAGAACCCGATGGTGTTGTAACCCCAGTAGTTGCTCAGCCCGCGCTCGACCAGGCCGCTGTCGTGCACGAACTGGTGCACCGGCATGAGCTCGACCGCGGTGACGCGGAGCTTGCGGAGGTACGTGATCATCGCCGGGTGCGCCAACCCGGAGTAGGTGCCGCGGACGTCGTCCGGGATGCCCGGATGGCGCTGGGTCATCCCCTTGACGTGCGCCTCGTAGATGACCGTCTCGTGCATCGGGATGCGCAGCGGCCGGTCGTTGCCCCAGTCGAAGAACGGGTTGATCACCACGGACCGCATCGCGTACGGCGCGGAGTCGGCGTCGTTGATCGAGCCCGGGTCGCCGAACCGGTAGGAGAACAGCGCCTCGTCCCACTCGATGCGCCCGTCGATCGCCTTGGCGTACGGGTCGAGCAACAGCTTCGTGGGATTGCAGCGCAAGCCCCGGGACGGGTCGTAGGGGCCGTGCACCCGGTAGCCGTACCGCTGGCCGGGAACGATCCGCGGCAGGTAACCGTGCCAGACCAGCGCCTCGCGCTCGGGCAGGTCGATCCGGGTCTCCTTGCCGTTGTCGTCGAACAGGCACAACTCCACCCGGTCGGCAACCTCGGAGAACAGCGCGAAGTTGGTGCCGCCACCGTCATAGGTGGCGCCCAGCGGGTAGGGGTTCCCGGGCCAGATGTGCATGCGGCCCATCTTCCCCTACCCGCCCGGGCGAACCTCCTGTGGGCAATGCCTCAGGAGCGGCGGTTCGGGTCGTCGAACTCGATCTGCTCCTTGCGGACCTCACCCTGAACGGTCTCGGTGTCCTCGACGGTCTCCTTGCCGAGCCGGACCCGCTCCACCGGTACCGCCTCGGTCTCCACCACCGGCCGCTCGGCGCGCAGGGTGACCTCGTGCTCCTCCTCGGAAATGGCCGGGCCGTCCATCGCCTGGCCGACGTTGGCGTCGGTGATCGGCTCGCGCTCCACCCGCACCTCTTCGCGGCTCACCGGCACGTTCACCTGCTGCTGTTCGGTCACCACGTACTTGCGCAGCCGAGCCCGGCCGGCGTCCTCGGACCGGGTCCCGGCGACCAGCCGCTCCTCGGACCGGGTCATCGCGTCGTCGGTGTTCGGGCCGGAGGTGTCGTGTCCGGCGGACCGCTCGGTGCCGGCGTAGGACCGGTCGGAGTGGGTGTACCGGTCGGTGCTGGGGTCGGTGATGTTCTCGTTGCCCGCGCCGCTCAGGCCGTAGTAGCGGTAGAGCTCCGCCTCCTCCTCGGGGGTGAGGTTGCCGTCCGCGTCGATCCGGGGAGCGTCCTTGATCTTGTCCTTGCTGAACGGCACCACGACGCGGTCGCCGGTCACCGAGGCCTGCTGCAGCGGCACGAAGCTCTCCTTGGTGCCGAACAGGCCGGTCTTCACGGTCAGCCACTCCGGCTCGCCGCTGCTGTTGTCCAGGTAGACCTGGCCCGCCGAACCGATTTTGCCGCCGTCCTGCTCGTAGACCTCGGCTCCGAACAGTTGTTGAAGGTCGTTCTGGGTGATCACTTGTGATCCTTTCCACGACGGGGTTGCCCACCGGCGGACCCGCCGATCGGACGATGTACTGGGGTTGTGGATGCCGCGGCCCACTGGTCAGAGCCGGGACGGCATCGCCGACGCCCCCTTCGTGCCCGCTCTCACGGGCGCTAAACCGATACCCACCAGGCCGGTTACTGGTGATCGCATCGTGACTGAGCTGCTGAACATCCGCCGGATCTACGTCGAACCGGCCGCCGCCGACCTGCCACGCGGCAAGGAGGTGCTGGTCCGCTTCCCGGACGCCGAACGGGTCGAGGCGGACAGCCACCACCGCATCCCGGAGCTGTACGGCGACGAGACCAACGTGCGCCGCTGGGTGCGGATCAAGCGCGAGGCGCTGGTGCTCGGCGTGAAGAAGTCGCTCACCGCCCGGCCCAACGGCCGCTCGTCGGACTTCATCGCCCCGTCCGGGCGGAGCTGCTCGACCGGCTGGACACCGGATCGGCCCGGCCGCCAAGGCCCATTTGTCATGCCTGCTGATGGTCGCGCCGGGGGGACGGCAGCCGCAACGCCACCGCCACCGCGGTGGTCAGCACCGGCACGCCGGCCAGGGCGAACAGCACCGGCACCGAGGCGAAGCCGGCGCCCAGGCCGAAGAACGCGTACAGCAGCACGGCGAACACCTCGGCGGCGAACCCGCTGACCGACAGCACGGTGGCCCGGACCGCGCTCGGCGTGACGTCCTGCAGCCGGGTCTCGGTGATCACCATGGCGTACTGGAGCAACCCGAACGCGGCGCCGATCGGCAGCATGCCGGCCGGGTGGCCGCTCAGGCCGCCGGCGGCCAGCAGCACCGCGGCCGCGGCCAGGGCCAGACCGAGCCGGACCGGGCCGACCCGCGGCCAGCAGCCGGCCAGCGCACTGCCCACCGCCATCGCCAGCGCCGGGATGGCGACCAGCAGCGGCGCCGCCGCGGTCGGCACCCCACCGGCCCGGGTGACCAGCGGAAGGTATTCGTCCAGGGCGCTGAGCCCGTACGCCAGGGCGGCGACGAGCACCGCCCAGGCCACCCGCCGGCCGGCCCGGACCACACGCAGGCCGGTGCGGAGCGTGGCCAGGTAGCCGCGGACGCCGCCGTACTCGTCGGCCTCCTCCTGCCGGGGCGTCTCGGTGAACCCCAGGGCGACCACCCCGGCGGCCGTGGCGGCGGCCACGCTGAGCACGCCGACCAGCGGGAAGCCGCCCCAGAGGTAGACCGGAGCGGCGAGCAGGGTGGCGGCCAGCGTGGACAGGATGGCCACCGTGCCGCCGCGGCCGGCCACCCGGGCGTACGACTCCGGCGCGCCGGCCGCGGTGAGCTCGTCGTAGACCAGGGCCTCGAGGGCGCCCGATCCGAGCGCGCCACCCAGACCCCAGAGCACGAAACCGAGGGCGAAGCCGGGGTACGACGGCCACACCGTCCAGCTGAGGAAACCGGCGGCGGTCAGGAAGGCGCCGAGCGCGTACAGCCGGCGGCGTGACCAGGTGTCCGCCCAGGCACCGGACGGCACCTCGACGGTGAACGACACCACCGACCAGAGCGTGAACAGCGTGGAGATCTGGCCGGTGCTGAGCCCGGCGTCGGCGAACAACAGCGCGTACACCGGGTAGAGGAGGATGCCGTCCTCGCAGGCGCGAACCGCATAGAGACGGCGGGCGACGGAACGTCAGTCGGGAGCTCGGGCGCTGCGCATGCCCCCAACCTGCCCCGCCGCCCGCCCGGCCGTCAACGGATTTTCGCGAGGTAGGCGTCCAGCGCCCGGTACGACTCCTCGGCGCCGCCCTCCATGCCGGACTCGATCATGCCGTCGCGGTCCGCCTTGGAGTCGAAGGTGGTGAGCGAGGTGACCGTGGTCCGGCCGTTTTCCTCGGTGAACTCGACCCGCTCGACCGAGACATGCCCGGCCATCGGCTCGTACTCGAACGTCCAGGTGAACGACTCCGGCGCGTTGATCTCGCGGAACTCGCCGCGGAACGCGTGCTGCTCGCCGTCCGCGGTCTCCACGAACCGCCAGCGGCCGCCGACCCGGAAGTCGATCTCCACATCCAGCGGGTTGCCGCGGCCCCACCAGTGCTTGATGTGCCGGGCCTCGGTGTGCGCGGCGAACACCAGGTCGCGCGGCGCGTCGAAGGTGCGGGTCATCCGCAGGGTGGTGTCCGAGGGGGTGGTCACGCTGATCGTGCTCATTGCTCCTCCTTGAGAGTGTCCAGGTAGCTGTCCAGGACGTCGTACCGCTCCTCCCAGAGCTGCCGGTACTGCTCGGCCCAGCCCGCCACCTCGCGCAGCGGGCCGGGGACGAGCCGGCACCGGCGGAACTGTGCCTCCCGGGTCCGCGTGATCAGCCCGGCCCGCTCCAGCACGTTGAGGTGCTTGGAGATGGCCTGCGCGCTGACCGGGAAGGGCGCGGCGAGCTCACCCGCGGTGGCCTCGCCGGCGGCCAGCCGGGCCAGGATGGCCCGCCGGGTCGGATCGGCGAGCGCGCCGAACACGTCGCTCATGGGATCAGTCATTGTCTTCAACCACCTGGTTTATCAACCGATAGGTTTATCCTATGCCCGTCGACGGCATTGTCAACCCCTCGGTTGAGAAACCGTGGCAGGCTCGCACCGTGATTTCCCGGATCAAGGCGTGCCTCAACGGCGGCCGCGACGAGCCGCACGTGCCGAAGACGCCGGACCAGCTGGCCGGCGCGGCGGTGGCCGCCGCCCGAGCCGGGGCCGAGGCGGTGCACCTGCATCCGCGCGGCGCGGACGGGCGGGAGTCGCTGCACCCGGCGGACGTCGGTG
Source organism: Actinoplanes sp. (assembly GCA_035685405.1). GTDB lineage: Bacteria > Actinomycetota > Actinomycetes > Mycobacteriales > Micromonosporaceae > Actinoplanes. The sequence goes on from DASSAL010000063.1 coordinate 12,730, forward strand.
CGGCGGTGTCGGCGGTGCGGCGGGCCGGCGTACCGGTGGGGGTGTCGACCGGGTTGTGGATCACCGGCGGCGACCCGGCCCGGCGGCTGGCCCTGGTGCGCGACTGGGGCGTCCGGCCGGATTTCGCCTCGGTGAACGTCGGCGAGGACGGCTACGACGAGCTGGTCGCGACGCTGACCGGGATGGGCGTCGCGGTGGAGGCCGGCGTCTGGACCCCCGCCGAGGCGGGTCGGGCCGGCCCGGTGCAGCGCGTCCTGGTGGAGATCATCAACACGCCGGCCGGGGACGCGGTCGCCGCGGCGGACGCGATCCTGGACCGGCTCGACGGCACCGTCCCGGTCCTGCTGCACGGCGAGGAGGACACCTGCTGGCCGCTGATCGCGCACGCCGGACGCCGGCGCCTGCCCACCCGGATCGGCCTGGAGGACACCCTGGTGCTGCCCGGCGGTGCACCCGCACCGGACAACGCCGCGCTGGTCCGGGCGGCGCTGGCGATCTGGACGGCTCAGGTCCGGTAGAAATGACCACGCGCTCCCCGCTCGCGTCGTGCGGGGCCGGTGGTACGTCCGGGATCACCCCGGTGGAATACCCCCGGTGGCGCGGATGTATCGCCGCAGGTCCTGGGTCAGCCCGGTGGCCGGGCGGGCGGCCAGGATGCAGGTGTCGTCGTCCGGGTTCGCCTGGCGCAGCCGGTCCAGCAACTCGCCCAGGGGGCGCTCGGGGCACGCCGCGACCGCCTCGTCGACCGTGGCGATCACCGCCGCGAGCCCGTCGTCCAGGCTGCCCCGGCGGTGCTCGACCAGCCCGTCGGTGTAGAGCAGCAGCACGTCCCCGACGGACAGGTCGAGGGTGGCGTTGCGGTACACCGCGTCCTCGACCACGCCCAGCACGGTGCCCGGCGGCCGGGCCACCGGTGCGGTGCGGCCCCGGTGGCTCAGCAGCGGCGGCAGGTGACCGGCCTGCGCCCAGGTGACCCGCCGGCGGGCCGGATCGTACCGGGCGATCACCGCGGTCGCCGCCAGCTCCGGGGTCTCCCGTTCCAGCTCGCAGGTCAGCCGGTTGAGGTGGCCGAGCAGCTCGGCCGGATCGGTGCTGATCACCGCCAGCGCGCGCAGGGCGTGCCGCAGCTGCGCCATCGTGGTGGCCGCCGGGGTGCCGTGCCCGGCCACGTCGCCGACCGCCAGCAGCACCGAGCCGTCCCGCTGCTCGGCGGCGTGGTCCCAGTCGCCGCCGACCAGGCACTGCTGGCCGGCCGGCAGGTAACGCAGCGCGACCTTCAGCCCGGGCAGCTCGATCGGCGCGTCCGGCAGCGGCAGCACGATCTCCTGCAGCCGGGCGGCCAGTTCGTGTTCGGCGGCCAGGGTCCGGCGCTGCTCGGCGAGCTGGCGTTCCACGTCGGCCAGCCGCTGCGCGCTGTCCTCCCGGGCGGTGACGTCCTGCACGATGCCGTAGACCCGCATCGGCCGGCCGGTCCGGTCGCGGACCGCGTCCACCACCGTCCGCAGATGTTTGACCCGCCCGCCGATCCGGGCCCGGAGGGTGACGTCGACCCGTTCACCGCGTTCGAAGGCGGCCCGCGCGGCCCGCCGGAGCGGCCGGTCCTCGGGCACGATCAGCGCCTCGGACTCCTCGCGCGGCATCGGTCCCAGCGCCGGGTCCCGCTGGTAGATCCGGTACAGCTGGGCCGACCAGCGCACCTCGCCGCTGACCAGGTCCCACTCGCCCCAGCCGAGGTTGCCCAGCCGCTCGGTGCTGGCCACCCGGTCGCTCTCCGGTCCGGCCGGGTCGTGCCGGACCCAGCTGAGCAGCAGGCTCTCGCCGAGGCGGAACGCGCGCACCGAGACCACGCCCTCGCAGTA
>DASSAL010000064.1:0-3744 GCA_035685405.1 Actinoplanes sp.
ACAGCGGCTTGCCGTCGAAGTCGGCCGGCCACTTGGTCGGCGAGTCGCTGCGGGCGTCGAACTGATAGGCCGGTCCGCCCATCGGCCCGATCCCGCCGGTGCCCAGCTGCGGCCACCGCGCGTTCGGGCCGTAGGTGTAGAGGACCTCGGCCCGCTCCACCGACGGCAGGTTGCGCAGGCCGGTGTTGTTCGGCGAGTCGTTCACCGGCTGGGCGCAGGTGAACGGTTGCCCGGAGGTGCCGGTGGCGAAGTTGTAGTCCACATAGGGCATGTCCGGCGCGACGCAGTACGGCCATCCGTAGTTGGCCGGCTTGTCGATCGTCATCCAGCGGCCGTGCCCGGCCGGCCCGCGCTGCGGGTTCGGCGCGTTCGCGTCCGGCGAGTAGTCGGCCAGGTAGACCACGCCCGTGGTCCCGTCCACATCGAACCGGAACGGGTTCCGCAGGCCCATCGCGTAGATCTCGGGCCGGGTCTTCGGCGTACCCGGCTGGAAGAGATTGCCCTTCGGGATCGAGTACGTGCCGTTCGGCTTCACCTTGATCCGCAGCAGCTTGCCCCGCAGGTCGTCGGTGTTGGCCGCGGTGCGCTGCGCGTCGAAGGCCGGGTTGCGGCCCGGACGCTCGTCGATCGGCGTGAAGCCGCTGGAGGCGAACGGGTTGGTGTCGTCGCCGGTGGACAGGTACAGGTTGCCCTGGGCGTCGAAGTCGATCTTGCCGCCGACGTGGCAGCAGATGCCCCGGTCGGTCGGCACCTGCAGGATCTGCTGCTCGGTGGTCAGGTCCAGGGTGGTGCCGCGCAGCTTGAACCGGGACAGCTGCATGTGTCCCCGGAACGCGGCGAAGTCGGCCGGGGTGCCGTACTCCGGCGCGTTGCCCTCGTTGGCGGGTGTGTCCGGGTTGTCGGTCGGGGTGTCCAGCACCGGCGAGTAGTAGATGTACACCCACCGGTTGCCGGCGAAGGCCGGGTCGATCGCGATGCCCTGCACACCTTCTTCGTCGTGCTGGTAGACCGGAATGGTGGCGGCCAGCACGTTGCGGCCGGTGCGCGGCTCGTGGATGCGTACCTCGCCCTTGCGCGCGGTGTGCAGCACCCGCCGGTCCGGCAGTACGGCCAGCGCCATCGGCTCGCCCGGGTAGTCGTTGAGAGTGACCTTCTGGAAGTCCGAGTCCGGTGGCAGCGCGGCGGTGGCCGGGGTGCCGAAGCCGGTGACGGTGGCGGTGGCGACCGTCGCGACGACCGCGGCAGTACGGAGCCGGCGCATGTCAGAACCGCAACTCGGCAAGGTACTGATAACCCACGCGGGCGGTGTCCAGCGCCTGCTCCGGCGTACGGGGTGGGCTGCCGGCGTCGTCGCGCTCCACGATGTACTCGATCAGCCCGGCCTCGTGGGCGTGCCGGAAGATCCGCTTGAAGTCGATCAGGCCGGTTCCGGGGTCGGCGAACGGCGCGTTGGTGAAGGTGCCGGTGTCGACGCCCATGTCCTTGACGTGCACCTGCTTGATCCGGCCGCGGTGCCGGTGCGCCAGGTCCACCGGGTCGGCAGCGCCCCGCCACGCCCAGTAGAGGTCCACCTCGAGGTGCACCAGGCGCGGGTCGGTCTGGCTGGTCAGGATGTCGAAGCCGGTGCGGTCGCCGCCGTCCTGGCGGACGAACTCCAGGTGGTGATTGTGGTAGCCGAACCTCAGCCCGGCCCGCCGGGCCAGCTCGCCGGCCTTGTTGAGGTCCGCGGCGAAGGCACGGTAAACCGAGCCGTCGCGGATCGGCCCGTTCGGACCGAGGCCGAAGAACGGGTGGACGATGAACTCGTTGCCGACGATGGCCGCGTCCTCGAGGGCTCGCTGCCAGGCGTCGGCGTTCCACGGCTGCGGGATGCCGACGTGGCCGGACGTGGCCCGCAGGCCGGCGTTGTCCAGCGCGGCGCGGAACTGGGCGGCGGTCCGGCCGACGAAGCCGGCGTGCTCGATCCGGGTGTACCCGATCTCGGCGAGCTCGGCCAGCGTGGCCTCGAGGTCGATGGCGAGCTGGTTGCGCAGCGTGTACAGCTGCACGCTGATCCGGTCCCGGGGAACGCGGCCGTGGCGGACGTCGGCGGCCGCGGCGGGCGAACCGAGCATCGTGGACGCTCCGATCGCGGTGGCGCCGGCGGCTGCGGCGCCCAGCAGGTTCCTTCGGCTGACGGGTGACTCGTGCATGCGGCGGTGCCTCCCAGGTCGGGGTGTGAACAGGGATGGCGTGAGGACGTACGTCATCAGCCGCGCGCCCCCACGCCGGCCAACTTTCTGGCATCCGATCTGTGCGCCAGCGACGTTACCGGGAACTTACAGTCGTCACTAGACAAAGATTCATCAGAACGTGCAAAAGTTTCGATCTCAGATGCACAATGTGGACGTTTACAGCGGCACCAGGCGGGCGGCCAGCGCCACCGCGTCCAGATCGCCGCGCCGCAGCCGGTCCGCGGCCGCCGATTCGCCGAGATCCTCCAGCCGCTGCGCCGCGGTGGCGACCAGCTCGGTCTCCCGGTTCAGCAACCGCCGGGCCAGCCGCGCCTGGAACGGGCTCAGGTCCGCATAGGCGCACTGGTCCAGGGCGTGGATGGTGTCCGGGTCCAGGGTCCCGGCGAGCGCCCGTTCGGTGACGATGCGCAGCAACCAGGCCGGCCACCAGCTGTACTTGCCGACCAGGAACCCCGAACGGATGGCCTGCTCGGGGGTCTGCCCGCCGTCGATCAGGCGCAGCGCCATCGGGATGTCGAAATACTCCAGGCGCAGGGCGGTGAGGAACAGCCGGACCAACGGCAGCGTGCCGACCAGCGGCTCGGCGGCCGCGGCGGCGTCGGCGTACCGCCCGTCGAGGGCCAGGCTGAGCGCCACCGCCTCGTCGATCGAGGTGGTCCCGGTGGCGCGTTCCTCGAACCGCTGGAGGGTCTGGGCCAGCCGGGTCGCCGCCGCGGTCGCCATGGCGGCCAGCTCGGCGTTGCCCGGCCGGTTCAGCGAGCGCACCACCACGTCGGTGGCGAGCCGGGCCTCCTGGCGCAGCAACGGCGCCGGGATCCGCCTGATCAGCAGATCACTCAGCCCGTCGGCCAGGTAGGCCGGGTCGAACCGTTCGGCGGCCTCGGCGAACTGCGCCCACCACTGCGCCGGATGCGTCTGGTCCCGCTGCGCCACCCGTTCAGCGTGGCGGAATCAGGGCCGTCATGGGCGCGGATTCACGATCATGGCCGGATCGAGCAGGCCGGCCTTGACCACCGTCCGGCTCATCGGCCGGGTCAGCTCGGCCAGCCGGACCAGACCGTCCTCACCCAGCACCCGGTACGCCGGCTCGGTCAGCCGGTCGGTGTCGGCCTCGACGCTGTCCAGCAGCTCCCGGCCGGCCGCCGTCAGCGCCGGCGGATCGCCCTCCACCAGCTCGCGCGCCCGCAGGCCGTCCACCGCGGCGGCCCACTGGTCACGGCTCCAGCCGCGCGTCACCCGGAGGAACCGCTGATCCGCACCCCCGGCCGCGACCTGCAGGATCATCGCCTCCAGACCGGTCAGGCCGGCATGCAGGAGGGTGGCCACGTGCCCGTCGCCGCGGAACTCCCGCAACAGCGTCTGGGCGTGGAAAAGCTGCAGGTGCGGCTCGTCCGGCCAGGGCAGCTCGGCGGTGGCGGCGTACAGCGGACGGCCCTGCGGCCAGGCCGCGGCCGACTCGGCGGCGCGGCGGGCCAGCCGGGCGGCCTCGGCCACCTCCGGCCCGTGTACC
>DASSAL010000065.1:0-6535 GCA_035685405.1 Actinoplanes sp.
GTGAGGATGCCGACCTGGCTGCCGCCGAGCTGCACCGGGGTGCCGCCGGCCACGGTCAGCGGCCGCCCGGCACTGTCCACCAGGCCGGCCGTCCCGGGCAGCCGGTAGCCGACCAGCAGGCCGGGGTCGCGCAACGCGGCCCGCAGCACGGACTCCAGCTGTTCCGGATGCGCCGTACCGGCGTGGGTGCGGTCCCGCAGGTCCTCGATCGCGGCCAGCGCGGCCTGCCGCTGCGGATAGAAGCGGCGGTCCACCCACCGCTGCAGGCGGGACCGGAGCGGGGCGAGGGCGACCGCGCACACCGCGGTGGCGGCGGCCGCGGCCACCACCGAGGTGCTGCCCAGCGTCACACCGGCGAGGAACGTCGCGGCCGTGTAGAAGGTCAGCAACCCGGTGGTGACGATGCCGTAGGTGACCGCGGTGCTGAATGCCCGGTCCACGTCGTACAGGTCGTGCCGCAGCACGGCGATCGCGGTGGCCACCGGCAGCGCCAGATAGGTCACGCCCAGTCCCACCACGACCAGGTCGGCGGTGTCCAGGAGCAGGTAGCTGACCCAGCACAGCAGCAGCGTGCCGGGCAGGAACAGCGCGCCCAGCGCGAACCACTTCACCTGGGCCCGGCGGACCGGGTCGGTCTCCCGCCGGTAGCGCACCACCATCGACGCCGCGGCCGCCACGAGCAGGCCCATCAGCACCGGCAGCAGGACCACGCCGGCGACCATCAGCACCGCGTTCAGCGGGCCGGCGTCGAAGACGTGCGGCAGGTCCTGGTACGGCGGCGGGTAGGGCGCCGGGTCGAACGCGACGAGGACGGTGAACACCGCCGGCACCGCGATCAGGCCGGCCGCCACCGGCCGCCAGCGCCGGCCCGGCAGCCGCCCGTCCGGGAAGACCAGCGCGAGCAGGGCCGGCGGCACGTAGAGGAACATCCAGCTGCCGAGGCTCAGGGCGTACTCCGCGGGGGAGACCGGGACCAGATCGGGGCGGAGGGCGTACGCGGTGGTCTGCATCTCGCCGTACGCCAGCAAGATCGGCAGCACGCCGACCCAGACCAGCAATGCGCCGACCGGGTTGTCCGGGCGCCGGGCCGCCACCACCAGGCCCAGCGTCACCGAGGCCGCGCCGAGCAGCACGGCGGCCCCGAGATAACCGACGTCCCGGGCGTCACCGCCGATTCCCGTGAAGATCCCGGCGCCCGCCGCCAGCGCCGCCGCCAGGCCCGCGGTGCCGTGCGCCAGATGTCTGCTGACCTGCATGGATACACGGTAGGACGGAACCGGCCGGAAGGGATACGGGCCAGCACGGAGATGACGACCCGCGCCGGCAACGATGACCGGGCCGGTGCGCCGGCCGAAGACTTCCGGGGCAGTGGACACACCCTGAGGAGGACACCATGAAGGCCTACCGCACCGGACTCGTCATCGCCGGCCTGCTGGCGCTCGGCGACATCACCACGCCGTTCACCAGCGACGGCGAGCACCCACCGATGGTCGTCGGGATCATCTGCGCCGCGCTCGGCCTGATCACCGCGGTGGCGCTGGTCCCGGCCTGGCGCAGCGGCAGCCGGTCCGCCGTCACCGCGATCATCGTGACCCGGTTGCTGTCCGCCGCGACGGCCCTGCCGGCCTTCTTCGTCGACGGCGTTCCCGGCGCGGCCAAGGCCGCCGCCGCCCTCGGCGTAACCATCACCGTGCTGTCCGTCGGGCTGACCGCGACCCGGCTGCGCCGCCCGGCGGCGGTGGCCGCCTGAGCGACCGGTCCAGCCATGTCGGCCACCGATATCGCTGGACCGTTCCGGGGGCGGCTCGGTGAGAATGGACTGGTGAACGTCGAGGTGGGGCTGCTGGGGCCGGTCGAGTTGCGGCTCGGCGGCGCAGCGGCCCCGCTGGCCGGTGCGCCGCAACGGGTGCTGCTGGCCCGGCTGGCCCTGGCCGCCGGCCGGGTGGTGCCGGTCAGCGAGCTGATCGACGCGCTGTGGGGTGACGCACCGCCGGACAACGCGGTGGGCAACCTGCACAGTTACGTCTCCCGGCTGCGGCGGCACACCGGCAGCGACGTGATCCGCCGGGAACCCGGTGGCTACCGGCTCGACCTGCCGGCGGCCGCGATCGACGCGCACCGGGTCGAGCAGCTGGTGGCCACCGCTCGCCGGCAGCCGGCCGAGGACGCCGCCCGGACCCTCGCCGAGGCGCTCGGGATGTGGCGCGGCGACCCGCTGTCCGACGTGGCCGACCGGCTGGCGTTCGCGCCGGACGTGGCCCGGCTGGCCGAGTGGCGGCGGCAGCTGCGCGAGGAGTGGCTGGACCGGCGGCTGGCCGCCGGGCGGGCGGCGGACGCGTTGCCGGAGATCGAGGCGGTGGCCACCGCCGAGCCGCTGCGCGAGCGACCGCAGCTGCTGCTGATGCGCGCGCTGCACCAGACCGGCCGGACCGCCGAGGCGCTGGCGGCCGGGCGGGCGTACCGGGAGCGGATCGTCGACGGGCACGGCATCGACCCGTCGCCCGCGCTGGCCGACCTGCAACGCCGCATCCTCGGCGACGACCCGGCGCTGCGGCCGGCGCCCGCCGCACCGCCGGCCGCGCCGGTCGGGCCGGCCCGCTCGCCGGCCCCGGGCGGGACGATCGGCGAGCCGGCCGTCATGACCGCGCCGGCCGGGCGCGGTGTTCCGCGGCGCCGGGCGGACCGGTTCGTCGGGCGGCAGGCCGAGATGACCGCGCTGCGCAAGGCGCTCGCCGACGGGCGGGTCGTCACCGTGACCGGTCCCGGCGGCGCGGGCAAGACCCGGCTGGTCACCGAGGTGCTGACCGGCGACGAACCGGTGGTGGAGTTGGCCGAGCTGTCCGTGCCGGCCGACGTCCCGGTGGCGGTGGCCGGCGCCCTCGGGCTGCGGGTCGCCCCGCGCGGCGGCCTGGCGGCGATCATCGAACGGCTCGGCTCCGCCCCGGCCGTGCTGGTGCTGGACAACTGTGAGCACCTGCTGGAAGCGGTGCGCGAACTGGTCGACGAGGTGATCGCGCACTGCCCGCAGGCGCGGGTGCTGGCCACCTCGCGGCAGCGGCTGGACGCGGCCGGCGAGCGGGTGCTGCGGCTCGGCCCGCTGCCGGCCGACGACCAGGTCACCCTGTTCTGCGACCGGGCCGCGCTGCTACGCGCGGACTACCCGGACGACCCGCGCACCCGGGCCCTGGCCGGCGAGGTGTGCGCGCTGGTGGACGGGCTGCCGCTGGCCGTGGAGCTGGCCGCCCGCCGTGAGGCGGTGTTCGGCCTGACCCAGCTGCGCGACCGGCTCGGTGCCGGGCTGCACGTGCTCGACCCGGCCCGCGGCGGCGACCGGGCGACCGCGGTGTCGGCCACCGTGGAGTGGTCGTACCGGCTGCTCGACCCGGCGGCGCAGACCCTGCTGGACCGGCTCGCGGTCTGCCGCGGCGGCTTCGGGCTGGACGCGCTGCCGCATTTCGCCCCGGACGGCGAGAGCCTGCTCGCCGAGTTGGTCGACGCCTCCCTGGTGACCACTGACCTGGCCGCCGACCCGCCCCGGTACCGGCTGCTCGAGACGGTCCGGCACGTCGGCCTGGCCCACCTCGGCCCGGACGGCGAGCGGGACGCCCGTGAGGCGCATGCCCGGTGGATGGTCGCGTACGCCGCCGCCCTGCTGGCCGCCCAGCGTGCCCGCGACCCGGACCGCCCGCCGAACGCCCGCCGCGAGCTGGCCAACCTGCAGACCGCGATCTCCTGGCTGTGCCGTGACGGCCGGTGGGACGAGGGCGCCCGGCTCGCCGTGATGGTGGCGGTGGTGCTGTGGGAGGATCCGGACCCCGGGCTCACCGAGCAGCTGCGCCGGCTGGCCCCGGAGCGGGTGGTGACCCACACCGACGCGCTGCGGGCCCTGGCGGCCGGCGCCGCCGAATACCTGGCCAGCCACATGCGCGCCGCCGACCGGCTGCTCACCGCGGTGTTGGACACCCTGCCGGCGGACCACTCGATGCGCTGGCCGGCCCTGCTGCTGCGGCTGGCCAACGCGATGTTCGAGGGCCGGGTCGCGGACGTGCACCGGGACGCCCGGGCGCTGGCCGAGGATCACCACGCGCCGGCCTGGGTGCTCGCCCAGGGGCCGTGCTGCGCGGCGCTGATCTCGTCCTACTCCGGTGATCCGGCCGGCGCGCAGGCGTGGCTGGAGCGGTACCCGCCGATGGGTGGCGACGCCGACGGCTTCGGCGCGTTCACGCAGGCCGAACTGCTCGCCGGCACCGATCCGGAAGCCGCGCTGCGCTGGTACGACACGGCCGTGGCCCGGAGCACCCGGATCAACCTGACCTACATCGCCAACGTCGCCAAGATCGGCCGCGCCGCGGTGCTGATCCGGCTGGGGCGGTCGGCGGACGCGGTGGCCGCATGCCGGGAGGCGCTGGAAGCGGTCCGGCTGGCCGGCATGACCGCCCAGATCTGGACGTCGCTGCGACTGGCCGCGGAGCTCCTGGCCGGTCTGGGCCGGGCGGCGCCGGCGGCAGCGATCGTGGCGGCCGCCGACGCCGCGCCCCTGGCGCCCACCGTGATGGGCGCGGACCTGGACCGGCAGGCCCGGATCCGGCGCGCGGGCGCCCGCCCGCCGGGCCGCGGCGACACCGCCGCCGCGGTCGAGTTCGCCCTGGCCGAGCTGGCGGCATCCGGGTAGCACGTGGCCGACAAGCGAGTGGCAAGGACCGGGCAAGGCCGCCGCGGCACGGTTGCCGGCATGACTGACACACAGCACACCCCGTCCCTCGACGAAAGCCGCGTGGAGGCGTTCGCCGGCCAGGTCATGACCGATTTCGCCGGCGCGTCCGGCACCGCGATGACGCTCCTCGGCGACCGGCTGGGCCTGTACCAGGCGATGACCGGCGCCGGACCGGTCACCGCGGAGAAGCTCGCTGCCGGCACCGGCCTGCACCCGCGGCTGGTCACCGAATGGCTGCGGCACCAGGCCGTGTCCGGATACGTCACGGTCGACGGCGACACCTTCGAACTGCCGATGGAGCACGCCGCCGTGCTCTCCGTGGTGGACAGCCCGGCGTACGTGATCGGCGTCGCCGACATCATCAACGGCACCTACCTCACCCTGGACAAGCTGGCCGCCGCGTTCCGCGGTGACGGCGGCGTCGCGCTGGACGAGATGCCCGGCTGCACCTTCCACGGCATCGAGCGGTTCTTCCGCACCGCGTACGTCCACCAGATCGCACAGACGTGGTTCCCGGCCGTTCCGGGTCTGACCGCGTTGCTCAGCGCCGGCGCCAAGGTGGCCGACGTGGGCTGCGGTCACGGCTTCGCCAGCCGCCTGGTGGCGCAGACCTGGCCGGCGTCGACCGTGGTCGGCTTCGACTTCCACGCGCCGTCCATCGCCACCGCCCGGGCCCAGACCATCGAGGCGGGCGGTCCGGCCAACGTGTCGTTCCACGTGTCCGACGCCCGGGACATCGCGGCGAGCAGCGGAGCGCCGTTCGACGTGGTGGTGTTCTTCGACTCGCTGCACGACCTCGGTGACCCGCCGGCCGCGCTGCGGGCGGCGTACGAGGCGCTGGCCGACGGCGGCATCCTGGTCGCGGTCGAGCCATGGTCGGCGGACCGGTTCACCGACACCATCGGCAACCCGATGGCACGGGCGAACTACGCCGCTTCCACGTCGCTGTGCACGCCCGGTTCGCTGAGCCAGCCGGGCGCCTACGGCCTGGGCACCCAGGGCGGCCCGACCCGCCGGATCGAGCTGATCGAGGCGGCCGGCTTCGCGAACGCGCACGTCGCCGCGGACACCGGCTTCAACCTGGTGCTGACCGGGACCAAGCGCGCCGGATGACGATGAGCGGCACCCGCTCAGGCTTCGGGCCGGAGCGGGTGCCGCACTGACACCCAACGCACAGGCAGGACTCATGGGCGCCTCAGCCCGGCGGCGAATGGTGAGGGTGCACGACCACCAGCCGAGGGGGCACCGCGATGCTTGGGCTGAATCGCCGGGACGAGCACCCACACCACCACCACCACCACGACGTCGACGCCAGCGGGTACGACCTGCGGCTCGACCCGGCCGTCGCCCGGGCGCCGAACCCGGTGGTGGCCGTGCTGGGCCGGCCGGAGCGGATCGCCGGACTGCCGGAGCACCTGCCGGCCGGGTGGTCGCTGCGCGCCGCCCGCGACCTGGACGACGTCCGCCCCGGCGAGCTGGTGATGGTCACGCATGCCACGACACAGGATGTGGTGGCCGCGCGGGCCATGCTGCCGCGCCGCGCCCGGATCGTCGCCGTGGTCGACGAGCGCGCCCCGGCCGAACTGGTGACCGGGGTGCTCACCGCCGGCGCCGACGTCTGCGTCCGGGGTGGGCATCCCGCCATCCTGGCCGGCCATCTGGTCGCCTGCCGCCGCCGGCAGCTCGCCGAGCGGTGGGCCGCGCTGTCGGCGACAGCGACCGGTGAGCGGGCTAACAGAGGGCCGTGACCAGCCAGAAGACGACGGAGAGTGACCGGCATGACAGCGGTCGGGCGGCTTCCGTGGGATAGTTGAAGCCGAA
>DASSAL010000066.1:0-2170 GCA_035685405.1 Actinoplanes sp.
CGCCGGGGTGGACGGGCCGGGCGGCGGCGTGGCCGGACCGGGCCCCAGGGTGGTCGGGCCGGGCGGCGGCGTGGTGGCGGGGTCGGCGACCTCGTTGGTCACCAGCGGCGCCGGACCGCGGGCCAGCCGCGCCCGCCGCGCCAGTTCGTCGGCCAGCGCCCACGCCTCGTACAGGTCCCGGTCCCGGGCCGCGCCGGACCGGCCACCGGCCGTGTCGGCGTACACCGTGGCCAGCCCCAGCCATCGCTGGAGCGGGCCCTGCACCACCCGGACGCTCTGCAACCGGGCGTACGGCACCAGCGACAGCTCCCGGGTCACCAGGCCCCACCGGGTCACGAACACCTCGTCGGTGAGGCCCACGCCGAGCCGCCGCAGCGCGAACGGGTGCAGCCACCGCGCCCGGTCCGGCGGCGGCGTGGTGGGCAGCGCCATCAGGTCGACCCCGGGCAGCACCTCCCAGATCAGCGCCCGCGCGGTCGGGTTGTCGCCGACCGGGAGCAGCCGGTCCGAGCTTTTGTCGTTGCCGTTCTGCGGGGTGGCGTACCCGGCGATGTCCAGCCGCAGCCGCAGCCACCGTTTCGGCCGCCACAGGAACGGCCAGGTGACCCCGATCGCCTGCACCCGGTGCAGCGGCACCACCTGGCTGCGGGTCTCCAGCAGGCCGTACCGCACCACCAGCCGCCCACCGGCGTCCCGGGCCAGCCGGAAGTCCCAGTCCTGCAGCACCCGCCGCACCGGCTGCAGGAGCACACCGGCCATCGCGGTGATGGTGGACGCGATCCCGATGAACCCCCAGGCGCCCTCCATCACGGTCTGCACGATCACGAACGCGACGCCGAACGGCAGGAAGAACGCCTGCGGGGTGAGCAACTGGCCGACCACCACGTCGATGTTGCGCACCCGCATCAGCGGGCGTTCCAGTGCGGGAGCGCCGGCCGCCGGTCCGGCGGCCTCGACGACCGGGGTGCGGCCGGCCAGCGCCAGCAGCCGTTCCCGCAGGGCGGCCGCGTCCCGGACGGTCAGATACGCCAGCGGCGCTTCGGTCTTGCCGCCGCCGACCACCTCGAGCCGGAGTTCCGCCAGGCCGGTGAGCTGGGCCAGCAGCGGCCGGCGCACCTCCACCGACTGCAGCCGTTCCAGCGGGATGGCCCGGTTGCGGCGCCAGAGCAGGCCGTCGGCGATGCGCAGTTCCTTGCCGACCACGTGGTAGCCGGTGTTCAGCCAGTTGATCACCGAGAACACCACCGCGCCGACGGCGAGGACGGCGACGACGATCGCGAACCGTTCCAGCCCGATCTGGGACAGCGTCTGCCAGGACAGCGCCACGATGATCACGACGATCGACTTGGCGCCGTGCAACAGCGGGCTGAGCGGGTGGAGGCGCTTGCGCGGCTCGACAGCCGGCGTCGATCTTGGATCGATGGTGACCTTTTCGAGCCATGGGTGGCCCTTGTCCCCCGCCACAAGTCCAAGATCGCGGGGGTCGGCCGGGACGGGGGGAGGGGGGTCGGCCGGAGGGCGGGAGGGGCCGGGCGGGGGTGGGGCGTCGGCGGTCACAGTCCCTCGGCCCGGTCCTCGCCCAGCGCGGTCAGCCGGTCGCGCAGCCGGGCGGCTTCGGCCGGCGGCAGCCCGGGGATCTGCGCGTCACTGGCCGCCGCGGCGGTGTGCAACTGCACCGTGGCCAGCTGGAACGCCCGCTCGAGCGGGCCCGCGGTGACGTCCACGAACTGCATCCGGGCGTAGGGCACGATGGACAGTCGGCGGATCAGCAGCCCGTGGCGGACGAGCAGGTCGTGGTCGCGTTCGGCGTATCCCCACGCGCGCACCGCGCGGGCGGTGATGAACGACCGCCAGAGGGCCATCAGCACGACGGCGACCATCGCGGCCAACCACCACCGGTGCCCGGTGAGCAGCCAGCCGACCAGCAGCCCGGTCAGCAGGACGACCACCCAGATGAGCCGGCCGATCAGCGCCACGGTGATCAGCTTCGGCGACACGCGCTGCCACTCGACGGTGTCCGGCCACGGCTCGAGGGGATCGGCGGGAGCCGGTGGACGGGTGGGCGTGCTCGGCTCGGTCACCCCTCAAGCCTAGGAGATGACGGCGACGGAAGCTCGCGACCCGGAAACGGCTCCACGGACCGCAGGAAGCCACGGGCCGCCAGGAAGTC
>DASSAL010000067.1:0-20045 GCA_035685405.1 Actinoplanes sp.
ACCCCGTCGGCGAACCGGGCCACCTCGGCGGCCTGCGCGCCGGTACCGACACCGAGGCCGACGCCGACCGGCATCTCCGGGTCGATCGCCCGGACCCGGGCCACCAGCTCCGGCGCCTGCGACGACACCGAGGTACGGTCGCCGGTCACACCCATCAGGGCGGTGGCGTAGACGAAGCCCCGGCACCGGGCGAGGGTCATCGCAATCCGGTCGTCGGTGGACGACGGCGAGACGAGGAACGTCCGGTCGATCCGGTGCTCATCGGAGGCGGCGATCCACTCGGCGGCCTCGTCCGGGATCAGGTCCGGGGTGATCATGCCGGTGGCGCCGGCCGCCTTGAGGTCACGGGCGAACGCGTTCACACCGTACTTCTCGACCGGATTCCAGTACGTCATCAGCACCACCGTGGCGCCGGCGGCCGCGACCGCCTCGATGACCCGCAGGGTGTCCCGGGTCCGGACGCCGGCGCGCAGTGCGATGTCGCTGGCCCGCTGGATCACCGGGCCGTCCATCACCGGGTCCGAGTACGGCAGCTCCACCTCGATCACGTCGCAGCCCGCCTCGGCCATCGCCAGCATGCTGCGGATCGACCGGTCCACGGTCGGGAAGCCGGCCGGCATGCAGCCGACCAGCAGGCTGCGGTTCTCCGCCTTCGCCTTGCCGAAGAGCTCCGCGATGGTCACGTGTTCTCTCCCGGGACCAGTTCCTCGTTGTCGTCGAGGATGCCGAAGTAGGCGCCCGCGGTGTGCACGTCCTTGTCACCGCGGCCGGACAGGTTCACCACGATGGTCGGCGTCCGGCCCAGCTCGGCGCGCAGCGCCGGGGCGATCCGGGCGGTGCCGGCCAGCGCGTGCGCGCTCTCGATCGCCGGGATGATCCCCTCGGTGCGGCACAGCAGATGGAACGCCGCCATCGCCTCGGCGTCGGTGACCGGCTGGTAGATCGCCCGCCCGCTGTCGTGCAGCCAGGCGTGTTCCGGCCCGACGCCGGGATAGTCCAGGCCGGCCGAGATGGAGTGCGACTCCACCGTCTGCCCGTCCTCGTCCTGCAGCACGTACGTGCGGGCGCCGTGCAGCACGCCGGCCGAGCCGCCGGTGATGGACGCCGCGTGCCGGCCGGTGTGCACGCCCTCGCCGCCCGCCTCGAAGCCGTAGAGGCGGACTTCGGCATCGGGTACGAAGGCGTGGAAGATGCCGATCGCGTTCGAGCCGCCGCCGACGCACGCCGTGACCGCGTCCGGCAGCCGGCCGATCTGGTCCAGGCACTGCTGCCGCGCCTCGGTGCCGATGCCGCCGACGAAGTCGCGGACGATCTCCGGGAACGGGTGTGGCCCGGCGGCCGTGCCGAGCAGGTAGTGCGTGGTCTCCACGCTGGACACCCAGTCGCGCAGCGCCTCGTTGAGGGCGTCCTTGAGCGTACGGGAGCCGGTGGTGACCGGGACGACGGTGGCGCCCAGCATCCGCATCCGTGCCACGTTCAGCGCCTGCCGCTCGGTGTCCACCTCTCCCATGTAGACCACGCACTCGAGGTCGAGCAGGGCGGCCGCGGTGGCACTGGCCACCCCGTGCTGGCCGGCACCGGTCTCGGCGATCACCCGCGGCTTGCCCATCTTCTGCGCCAGCAGCGCCTGGCCGAGCACGTTGCGGACCTTGTGCGCCCCGGTGTGGTTCAGGTCCTCCCGCTTGAGCAGGACCTCCGCTGTCAGGTGTGCCGACAGCCGCTCGGCCCGGTAGAGCAGCGACGGGGTGCCGGCGTAGTTGACCAGCAGGTCGGTGAACCGGGCCTGGAACTCGGGGTCCTGCTTGGCCTCCCGGTATGCCCGGTCCAGCTCGTCCAGCGCCTTGACCAGCGCCTCCGGAACGAACCGGCCGCCGTACTTGCCGAAGTGCCCGGTCATCGGACCGGCCTCGGGGTGGCCGGGTGGTTGCCGGCGTTGACCAGCTCGGCGACCGCGTCCCGGGGCGACTTCTTGGTCACCAGGCCCTCGCCGACCAGCACCGCGTCGGCGCCCGCCGACGCGTACCGGATCAGGTCGTGCGGCCCGCGGACGCCGGACTCGGCGATCTTCACGACGTTGTTGGGCAGGCCCGGCGCGATCCGCTCGAACACCGACCGGTCCACCTCGAGGGTGCGCAGGTCGCGGGCGTTCACGCCGATCACCTTGGCGTTCGCCTCCAGCGCCCGGTCGGCCTCCTCCTCGTTGTGCACCTCGACCAGCGCGGTCATGCCCAGCGACTCGATCCGCTCGAGCAGGCCGACCAGCACGTTCTGCTCGAGCGCGGCGACGATCAGCAGCACCAGGTCGGCGCCGTGCGCGCGGGCCTCGTGCACCTGGTACGCCGACACCACGAAGTCCTTGCGCAGTACCGGCACCTTGACCGCGGCCCGGACCGCGGCCAGGTCCGCCAGCGAGCCGCCGAACCATCGCCCCTCGGTGAGCACGCTGATGCACCGCGCGCCGCCGGCCGCGTACTCGCCGGCCAGCTCGGCCGGGTCCGGGATGTCGGCCAGCGCGCCCTTCGACGGCGACGCCCGCTTCACCTCGGCGATCACCGCCACGCCCGGCTTGCGCAGGGCGGCGTACGCGTCGATCGCCGGCGGCGCCGCGGCGGCCAGGTCCCGGATCTGCTCCAGCGGCATCTGCTCCTGCCGGAGGTCGACGTCCTCCCGGACCCCCGCCAGGATCTCCTCGAGCACGTTCGCCGGTCCCGTACCACGCTCCGCGGGTCCGCCCCCCGCTTCCGCCTGATCGGATGTCACGTAATGACTCCCCTCTCCGGGTGTCCTCCGCCCGATGCTAGGCGGCCGGGGACATCGGCGGGGCCGCGGGGTATGGCACGCCCGACCGGAGGGGCTCCGGCATAATGGCGCGCCGGCCCGCCTGTCACGTCTGTCACACGCGGGTCACCGGCACCCCCGCGGTGTCCTGCACTCCTTCGGATGATCGGCTGATGCCACGTCCCGTTGATGTCGGCGTCACGCTCTGGAAATACGACTCGGCCATCATCGCTTTCGGGCACACTGGTCGGCGGCTGTGCGCGCCGGCGACCAGCCCGCACCCGGGACGAACGACGATCTGTGGAGTTTGAGGATGGCCACTGCGACCGCCCAGCCTGCGGGCCTCGCCGCGATGTCCCGCGCCGTCGTCTCCGCCGCTGCCGAGCTCGTGGTGAGCGTGGAACGGGCCGTGGTCGGCGAGGACAAGATCCGCACCGCCCAGGGCAACGCCTGGGCCGCGGTCCAGGCGGACCGGGCCCGCGCCCAGGCCCGCGCCGAGATGGACGCGCTGGTGCGCACCCTGCTGACCGCCGGTCCGCAGACCGCGGCACCCGCCACTACACCCCGGACCGACGGTGCACCGCGGAAGGGAGCCGCACCGCGGTCCACGGCCGCGGCCCGGGGCACTGCCGCGACGCGGCGCCGTAAGCCGGCGTCCACGCTGACCTCGACCCGCTGACCGGCCCCGGCCCGCCTGCTCACCGGGCGGTCGGATCGTCACCCCGGTCGAGCGCGTCCCACAACGCGCGATTGTCCACCGGAGCCGCACCGGCCGCCCGCAGCCCGGCTCCGCCGCCGTCATCGCCGGCCGCACCACCACCACCGGTGTCGCGGTCGGCCGCATGCGGTCCGCCACCGCCGGCGTTGCCGGTTTCCGCGTCCCGGCCGGCGGCGGGCGACGGCTCGGAGTGGTCGGCGGGCCGGTCCGCGGGCCACGGGACCGGACGCCGCTCGTACCTCGCTCCCATCACCGGCCACCGATGACCGTGCCGCGCCGCACCCAGGCCGGCCAGCGCGACCAGGGCGGCGCCCAGCACGCAGGCGACCGGCCAGACCGTCGCGCCGGCGCCCGCCTCGCCGGGGTCGATGCCGGTGCGGCCGACCACCGCGACCACGGCGAGGCCGGCGCCGATCACCATGATCAGCAGGCCCAGGCCGCGCCGGACCGGGCCGCGGGTGGCCAGCAACGCGCCGGCGCCGGCCAGGGCGATCAGGGCCAGGGCGACCAGCCACGGCTGAGCGTCCGCCCCGGTCGCTGACGTGCGCAGGTCGGACAGGCCGGGGCGCGGGGTGACCTGCACCGACCACACCCGCGTCGCGCCGAACAGCGCCAGCCCCGCACCGGCGAGGCAGGCGACCGTGGCGTGCGCCAGCTTCATCGGGCCGCGCGCAGGGTCTCGGCCGCGGCGATGGCGGCCAGCACCGCGGCCGCCTTGTTCTTCGTCTCCTGCTCCTCGGCCGCCGGGTCGGAGTCGGCGACGATGCCAGCGCCGGCCCCGACGTAGGCCACCCCGTGCCGGATCAGTGCGGTGCGGATGGCGATCGCCATGTCCATGTCGCCGGCGAAGCCGAAGTATCCGACCGTGCCGCCGTAGAGGCCGCGCCGGGTCGGCTCCAACTCCTCGATGATCTCCATCGCGCGAACCTTGGGGGCGCCGGACAGCGTGCCGGCCGGGAAGGTCGCGGCCAGCGCGTCGAAGGCGGTGCGGTCGTCGCGCAGCTCACCGACCACGGTCGAGACGATGTGCATGACGTGGCTGTACCGCTCGATGCGGGCGAAGTCGGGCACCTCCACGCTGCCGGCCCGGCAGACCCGGCCGAGATCGTTGCGGCCGAGGTCGACCAGCATGACGTGTTCGGCGCGCTCCTTCGGATCGGCGAGCAGTTCGGCGGCCAGCGCGTTGTCCTGCTCCGGCGTGGCGCCGCGCCACCGGGTGCCGGCGATCGGGTGCAGCAGCGCCCGACGCACCCCGCCCTCCTCGACGCTGACCTTGAGGTGCGCCTCCGGCGACGAACCGACGATGTCGAAGTCGTCGAAGCGCAGCAGGTACATGTACGGGCTCGGGTTGGTGGCCCGCAGCACCCGGTAGACGTCCAGCGGGTTGGCGTCGGTGGCCCGCTCGAACCGCTGCCCCACCACGATCTGGAAGCACTCGCCGGCCCGGATCGCCTCCTTGGCCTGCTCGACCGCCTTCTGGTATTCGCCCGGCGGGGTGCGGCTGACCACCTCGCCGGCCGGCACCCGCTCCACCGTGGAGATCATCGGCGGGGTGGGCCGGGACAGCGCCGTGGTCATCGCGTCCAGCCGGCCGACCGCCTGGTGGTAGGCCGCGCGTTTCTGCTGCTCGTCGGCGTCTTCGGTGAGCACCGCGTTGGCCACCAGGATGGCCGAGCCGTCGAAGTGGTCGAGCACCACCAGGTCGGTGGCCAGCATCATGCCCAGCTCGGGCACCGGCACGTCGTCGACCGCGGTGGCGGGCAGCCGCTCGACCCGCCGCACCAGGTCGTAGCTGAGATAGCCGACCATGCCGCCGGTCAGCGGCGGCAGGTCGGCGCCGGCCGGGTCGGTGGGCGCGGCCAGTGCCGCGACGGTCTCCCGCAGCGTGGTCACCGGATCGCCACCCAGCGGTACGCCGGCCGGCGGGCTGCCCAGCCAGTGCGCCTCGCCCTCCCGCTCGACCAGGGTGGCCGCGCTGCGCACGCCGACGAACGAGTAGCGCGACCAGGCCGCGCCCTGCTCGGCCGACTCCAGCAGGAAGGTGCCGGGGCCACCGGCGAGCTTGGTGTAGACGCCGACCGGGGTCTCGCCGTCGGCCAGCAGCCGCCGGGTCACCGGCACCACCCGATTGCGGGTGGCCATGAACGTCTGCTCGTCCGGCCGGAGCGCGCCGCTGGTCATCGGGTCACCCCGCCGGTCACCGGGAGCTGGTCGGTGAAGCAGGAGTGGGTGCCGGTGTGGCAGGCCGCGCCGACCTGGTCGACGGTGACCAGCACCGCGTCGCCGTCGCAGTCCAGCGCGACGCCGCGCACGTATTGGTGGTGGCCGGAGGTGGCGCCCTTCACCCAGTGCTCCTTCCGGCTGCGCGACCAGTACGTGGCCCGGCCCGTGGTGAGCGTGCGGTGCAGCGCTTCGTCGTCCATCCAGGCCATCATCAGCACGTCGCCGGTGCCGTGCTCGCGCACGATCGCGGCGACCAGCCCGTCGGCGGTGCGCTTGAGCCGCGCGGCGATGGCCGGATCCAGGTGGGTCTCGAGGTCAGGTAAGGGCACGGGGACCATTGTTCCGTACCCCGCGGGTTGATCGACAAGGCCTGTGGACAACCCCCGATCCGGGCACGGACGACGCACCGGGGGTGTGTCCGGACGTCCGGGACGGTACGGTCGTCGGTGCGCCGCACCTGGCCCGGGTGCCGGCCGGCGCGGTGCCGCCGATCGACGGGAGTCTTGTATCAATGGAGCCCACCTCCGAGAACGCCCGCCAGTCCCGCGGTCTCGCCCGTTTCTGGCCGGTGACCGGGACGCCCGCGCCGGCGCAGCGCAACTCCGACGAGGACGCCGAGGTCGCCGGGGACAAGGAGCTCCGGCCCGAGGCGAATCCGGCCGTGCCCGCCTCGCATTCGGGTTCGGCGCAGGCCGCGGCGGCCGCACCGCTGGCCGCGGAGGACCGGTTGCCGCCCACCAGCGACGGGCAGATGGTGGTGCCGCTCGGCTCGCGCCGCGGGTGGAACGGCAATCAGGGCGACTTC
Source organism: Actinoplanes sp. (assembly GCA_035685405.1). GTDB lineage: Bacteria > Actinomycetota > Actinomycetes > Mycobacteriales > Micromonosporaceae > Actinoplanes. The sequence continues at coordinate 6,525 of DASSAL010000067.1, forward strand.
CCGCCGCTGGACGCCGAGCGCGCCCCGCGCCACGGCGGTGCACCGGTGCCGAGCAACCCGCCACCCCGGCCACCGTTCGCCACCGCCGAGCAGCCGGCGCCGCGGCCGGCGTTCCGCCCGGTGACCGGCCCACCGGAGCGGCCGACGCCACGGTCGCCGTTCGAGCCGGTGACGTCGCCGACCGATGAACCCGCGTCGGGTTCCTCCGACAAACCGTTCTCGCGGGGCGCGGGGCCGGACCGGTTCGTCCCCGCTTCGCCGTTCGCCCCACGGCGGGAGTTCGAGCCGGAGACGCCGCGCAGCGCGGGCGAGTCACAGCCCGACGCCGAGCCGGAGAAGGCGACCGGCGGCGGAGATGGGGTCGGTGGTGCGATCGCGCTGGGCGGCACCGCACCGGCCGGTGAAGCCCATGACACCGGTAGCGCGCCGCTGCCCGGCCGCCGGCGGTCCGCCCAGGACGGGGAGCCGGTTTCGAACGGGCGCGCCACGGTGACCGGATGGGCGAGCGTGCCGACCTCCGGCATCCCCACCGTGCCGGCCGCCGAGTCCTCGGAAGAGCTCCGCCCGGCCGCCGAGTCCTCGGAAGAGACGGAACCGGCCCCGGAACCCTCCGGAGAGACTCCGCCGGGTCTGCAGCCCTCGGAAGACACCCCGCCGGGTCTGCAGCGCTCGGGAGAGGCCCCGCTGGCCGCGGCGGACCGGACCGACGCGGATGGCGGACCGCCGGGCCGGCGGCGTGCCCGGGACGAGGAGCACCCGGCGCCGAACGGGCGACGCCTCACCAGCCTCGAGGACGCGGACGCCGCCCTGCCACGGGCCGGCCGCCGCGCCGCGGACGCCCCCGAAGCCCCGCTGCGCCCGGGTGACGTCAATGTGATCCAGATCGCCTTCTGGGACGAGGCGGCGATCAATCACTTCCGGTCGCAATGGCATGAGATCAAGGCCGACTTCGTCGACGACCCGGTGGCCGCCCTGACCCGGGCCCACGATCTGCTCACCAACGCGGTGCACGAGCTGACCGAGGCCATGCTGGCCGAGCGCGACGAGCTGGACCCGCTGCGCCAGACGTCGACTCCGGACACCGAGAGCATGCGCATGGCGATGCGCGGCTACCGCGAGTTCCTGGACCGCATCCTCGCTCTGTAGACGTGACGCCGAGACGGCCGTCGCCCCGATTCCGGGACGGCGGCCGTTTCGCCGTTGTGCCCGCAGAATAATTCACCTATCGTTGAACTCATCAGTTGTTGAAATCTTGGAGGAACCATGGATGCCGCCGTGGAAGTGCGGGACCTGGTGGTGGACCGCGGGAAGAGACGCGTGCTGCACGGCATCAGCTGTGCGGTGCCGACCGGCAGCGTGACCGGCCTGCTCGGCCCGAGCGGCAGCGGCAAGACCACCCTCATCCGGGCCGTCGTCGGCGTGCAGATCGTCCGGTCCGGCACGGTCACGGTGCTCGGCCGGCCGGCCGGCACCGCCGCGTTGCGCCGGACGGTGGGCTATCAGACGCAGGCGCCGAGCGTGTACGCCGACCTGTCGGTGCGGGAGAACGCCCGCTACTTCGCCACCCTGCACGGGCTCGACGCGCACGCCGCCGATCAGGCCGTCCGGGACGTCGGGCTCGGCGATGCGGCCGGTCAGCTGGTCGGCAACCTGTCCGGCGGACAACGCAGCCGGGCCTCGCTGGCCTGCGCGATGATCGGGCGACCGGGCCTGCTGGTGCTGGACGAGCCGACCGTGGGCCAGGACCCGGTGCTGCGCGCCGACCTGTGGGGCAGGTTCCATGCGCTGGCCGACGAGGGCACGACGCTGCTGGTGTCCAGTCACGTGATGGACGAGGCGAGCCGCTGCGACCGGCTGCTGCTGATCCGTGAGGGCCGGCTGATCAGCGACGACACCCCGGCGGCGATCCGCGGCCGGGCCGGCACCGACGACCTGGAAGAGGCGTTCCTCCGGCTGATCCGCGAGCAGGAGAAGGTGGCGGCATGACAGGGCATGCAGAGGGAGGCACCGCCTGATGAGTCCGAGAATCACCTTTGCCACGTGCGCGCGCATCCTGCGCCAGCTCCGGCACGACCACCGGACGGTGGCGCTGCTGGTGGCCGTACCGTCGCTGCTGTTGACTCTGCTGTTCTATATGTACGAGAACGCGGGACCGGTGTTCGACCGGATCGCGCTGACCATGCTCGGCGTGTTCCCGTTCGTCATCATGTTCCTGGTGACCAGCATCGCCATGCTGCGCGAACGCACCACCGGCACGCTGGAACGGCTGCTCACCACCCCGCTGCACAAGCTGGACCTGCTGTTCGGATACGGCATCGCTTTCGGGCTGGCGGCCGCCGTCCAGGGGGCGATCACGGTAGCCGTCACGTTCTGGCTGCTGGGCCTGGACACCGCGGGCGGCGCCGGTCTGGTCGTGCTGATCGCGGTGGTGAACGCGATCCTGGGCGTCGCCCTCGGGCTGTTCTGCAGTGCCTTCGCCCGCACCGAGTTCCAGGCCGTACAGTTCCTCCCGGTGGTGGTCGTGCCGCAACTGCTGCTGTGCGGGCTGTTCGTGCCGCGCGAGCAGATGGCCGGCTGGCTGCAGACGATCAGCGACGTGATGCCGTTGACCTACGCGGTGGAGGCGCTGGCGCTGGTGGGCACGAACGCCGACCCCACCACGACGATGTGGCGGGACCTCGCGGTGGTGGCGGCGGCGACGGTGCTCGCGCTCATCCTGGCCGCGGCGACGTTGAGACGAAGGACAGCCTGATCTTGGTACGACGCAGCGGGCGGCGCCCCGGCAACCAGGACACCAGACAGTCCATCCTGGACGCCGCCCGGTCGACGTTCGCCGAGAAGGGCTTCGACGGGGCGTCGATCCGCGCCATCGCGACCGAGGCGAAGGTCGATCCCGCCTTGGTGCACCACTACTTCGGCACCAAGGACAAACTCTTCCTGCAGAGCATGAACATGCCGGTGGATCCGGCCGAGCTGGTGCCCAAGGCGCTGGCCGGGCCGCGCGAGGAGGCCGGGGAGCGGCTGGTGCGGCTGGTGCTCAGCGTGTGGGACTCGCCGGCCGGCACCGCCGCGGTGGCGTTGCTGCGCTCGGCGATGAGCAACGAGTGGACCGCCCGGCTGATGCGCGAGTTCGTGGTCACCCAGGTGCTGCGCCGGGCGGTACGGGAACTGGGCCTGCCGGAGGAGGAGGCAGGCCTGCGGACCGCCCTGGTGGCCACCCAGATGGCCGGGCTGGCCGTGGTGCGGTACATCCTCAAGGTCGAGCCGGTCGCCTCGGCGGATCCGGAGACGCTGGTCCGGGCGATCGGCCCGAACCTGCAGCGCTACCTCACCGGCGACCTCTGACCACAGCGGTGGCAGAGCACCGGGTGCAGCAGGTGGGCCAGGTCGTGCCGGTCCCGGACCGCCCGAGGGAAGGACACCCGGTCCAGCCGGTCGCCGATCCGGACCAGGAAGCCGTACCGGTCCAGGCGCACCACGCAGGGGTCCCCGGACCGGTGGGCGGCCGGCCCGAGCCGCCGGCGGAGGTACGCGGCCAGCTGCGGCACGTGGTGCTCGGCGAGGTCTGCGATCAGGTCGAACTCGATGGTCCGCAGCGGGTCCGGGCGAGCCGCGGCGTACTCGTCCGGGTCCACGTCGATCAGGATGCCGTCGCGTTCGTACCGGATCTCGGCCACGTCCATCCGGTGCAGCGCCTGGGTGCCGCCGACGTCGAGCAGGTCGGCGGCCGGGTCGGTCTCGGCGTAGTCGAGCGCCGCCCGCCGCGCCTCGCCACCGGTGAGGCGCCGGGCCCAGCCGGCCACCCAGATGCGGCCCAGCGACGGCGCGCCCGCCACCGGCGGCACGTCGGCGACATCCAGCACCAGCGCGGTGTCGTCGGCGCCGTTCAGCGGCTGCAGCGCCGCGGTCAGGGCGCCGTCGCGGGGCGAGAGCAGCAGCAGCCGGCCCTGCGGGTCGGCCACGTGGCGCACCGGGAACGGGCCCTGGCGGCAGGCGATGTGCGCGCCGGCGGGCAGATGGCCGGCGGCCAGGGTGCGCGCGACCTCGGCGGAAGTGGGCTGCATGGTGGGCCTCCGGCAAGTTAGGTTACCCTTATTGAGGCAACCCTAACTTACGGCTCGGAGAATCTGTGAACACCTCCCGACCCAAGGCCCGGCTCTCGCGGGCTCTCGGCATCCCGCTGACCCGCAAGTGCGTGAAGTACTTCGAGCGGCGGCCGTTCCCGCCCGGCGTGCACGGCCGCGGTCGGCGCAAGACATCCGACTACCAGGTGCGGCTGCTGGAGAAGCAGCGGCTGCGGCACCAGTACAACATCAGCGAGGCGCAGATGCGCAAGGCGTACGACGACGCCCACCGCAGCGCGGGCAAGACCGGTGCGAACATGGTCGCCCTGCTGGAGCGCCGCCTGGACGCGACCGTACTGCGCGCCGGCCTGGCCCGGACCGTCTACCAGGCGCGGCAGCTGGTCGCGCACGGCCATTTCACGGTGGACGGCAGGAAGGTGGACCGGCCGTCGTACCGGGTGCGGCCGGGCCAGGTGATCGAGGTGCGCGAGTCAAGCCGGACCAGGGAGCCGTTCCAGATCGCCGCCGCCGGGGCCCACGTGGACGGCCCGACGCCGCCGTACCTGTCGACGGTGCTCGAGGACCTGCGCACCACGGTGATCCGCGAGCCGCAGCGTTCGGAGATCCCGGTGCTCTGCGACGAGCAGCTGGTCGTCGAGTTCTACGCGCGCTAACGGGTCTGCTCGAGCCAGCTGGCGTACAGCTTCGCGTAGATCGAGTCGGGGTCCCGCAGCAGCTCGGCGTGCGGGCCGCGTTGCACGACGCGGCCGGCGTCCACGACGATCACCTCGTCGGCGGCCTGGGCGGTGGACAGGCGGTGCGCGATCGCCACGGTGGTCCGCCCGCGGGTGACCGCGTCCAGCGCCCGCTGCAGCCGCACCTCGGTGGCCGGGTCCACCGCGCTGGTCGCCTCGTCCAGCACCAGCAGGTCGGGATCGGCGACGTACGCCCGGACCAGCGCGACCAGTTGCCGCTCCCCCACGCTGAGCGCCTCGCCCCGCTCGCCCACCGGCGTGTCCGGCCCGGCCGGCAACCCGGCCACCCAGTCCGCCAGCCCCAGCTCGGTGAACGCCAGATCGAGGTCGTCGTCGGTCAGCTCCGGGCGGGCGAACCGGATGTTCTCCGCCACCGTCGCGTCGAACAGGAACCCGTCCTGCGGCACCATCACCACCCGCCGCCGCAGCGCGGCGAACCGCACCTCGGCCAGCGGAACCCCGGACAGCAGCACCTCGCCGGACACCGGGTCCATCAGGCGGGTGAGCAGCTTGGCGAACGTGGTCTTGCCGCTGCCGGTCTCCCCCACCACGGCGACCTTGGTCCGCGCCGGGATCTCCAGGTCCACATCGGACAGCACCAGAGGGCCGCCGGGATAGCGGTAGGCCACGTCCCGGAACCGGATCGACAGCGGACCCGGCGGCAGCGGCCGGCCCTGCTCGTCCGGATCGGCCACGTCCGGCTCGATGTCCAGCACGTCCAGTACCCGGCGCCAGCCGGCCACCGCGTTCTGCGCCTCGTTGAGCACCTCGGTGGCGATCTGCACCGGCTGGATGAACAGCGTGACCAGGAAAAGGAACGCGGTGAGCCGGCCCACGGTCAGATCGCCGTCGACACCCAGCAGCACGCCCACCACGACCACCGCGGCCAGCGCGGCACCGGCCGCCAACTCACCGGTGGAGAAACTGGTCACGCTGGTGCGCAGGGCCCGCTTCTGGGCCACCCGGAGCCGCTCGATCGAGGTGTCCAGCCGCTGCCCGGTGCGGCCGGCGACACCGTACGCCCGGATCACCGTGGCACCCACCACGCTCTCACCGATCGCGCCCAGCATGGTCCCGGTCCGCTCGCGGACCGTCCGGTAGGCACCGGCCAGCCGGCGCTGGTACAGCCGGATCACCACCGCGGCGGGCAGGAACGCGGCGAACACCACCAGGGTGAGCTGCCACGAGTAGACGACCATCACCACGGTGGTGACCAGCAGCTGCCCGGAGGTGAGCAGCAGCATCACGCCGCCGGTCTGCAGGAACTGGGTGATCTGGTCGACGTCGCCGGTGACCCGGGAGACCAGCGAGCCCCGCCGCTCGGACTGCTGGTGCAGCATGGACAGGTCGTGGATGTGCCGGAAGGTCCGGGTCCGCAGTGAGCCGAGCGCGGTCTCGCTGACCGTGAACAGCCGCTTCATCATCAGGTATCCGCACGCCGTGGTGACCGCCAGCAGCGACACGGTGAGCAGCACGATCACCGTCACCACGGCCAGGTCCGGCCCGCCCGGCGCCCGGATGCCCCGGTCGATGCCCTGCTGCACGGCGATCGGCACGGCCACCCGGCCGGCCATCCCGATCACCGCCAGGGCCAGGGTCCCGGCCAGCCCGGTCCGCAGCTCCGGCGACAGCGCCAGCCCGCGGCGGAGGGTGGCGAACGCCCCTTCCTCGTCTCGTTCCACCGTCGCGGCGGTCACGCGGTCACCTCGTCCAGATCCCGCTCCGCCTCGGCCTGTTCGTACGCGGTCACCAGGTTCAGGTAGCCGGGCACGGTGGCCATCAGCTCGGCGTGCGTGCCGATCGCCGCGACCCGCCCGTTCGCCAGGTAGACCACCCGGTCGGCCAGCGCGATGGTGGCCCGCCGGTACGCCACCACCAGGATCGACGCGCCCGCGTCCGCGCTGCGCAGCGAGGCCAGGATGGCCGCTTCCACCCGCGGGTCGACCGCGCTGGTGGCGTCGTCGAGAACCAGCAGGCGCGGCCGCCCGGCGAGCGCCCGGGCCAGCGTCAACCGCTGCCGCTGGCCCCCGGAGAGGGACGTGCCGCGTTCCCCCACCGCCGTGTCGAGCCCGTCCGGCAGCCGCGCCACGAACCCGTCCGCCTGGGCCAGCCGCAGCGCCGCCCAGACCGCCTCGTCGTCGACGCCGTCCCGGTCCAGCGTGATGTTGCCGCGGACGGTGTCGTCGAAGACGAACGGCACCTGCGGTACGACGGCGGAGGTCGAGGTCAGCGCCGGCTGACTCAGCGACGTCAGACCGGCGCCGTCCAGGGTGATCCGCCCGCTCGCCGGGTCCACCAGCCGGACGGCCAGCGACGCGATCGTCGACTTGCCGGAGCCGGTGGCGCCGACCAGCGCGACGGTCTGTCCGGCCGGGACGGTGAAGCTCACGTCGTGCAGCACGGCCGGGCCGTCGCCGTACCGGAAGGTCACATCAGCGAAGGTGATCTCCGCCGGGCCGGACCGCGGCGGCGTGACCTCGCCGTACGTCATGTCGCCCTCGGCGTCGAGCACCGACTGCACCCGTTCCCAGCCGGCCACGCTGCGCGGGAGTTCGGCGACCACCCAGCCGATCGCCCGCACCGGGAAGGCCAGCACGGTGAACAGGAACGCCACGCTGACCAGCTCGGCCACGCCGATCGCGCCGGTCTGCAGCCGCCAGGCACCGAGCAGCAGCACGGCCAGCGTGCCGACGCTGGGCAGCGCGTCCATCAGCGGGTCGAACATGCCGCGCAACCGGCCCACCGAGATCAGGGCATCGCGCAGTTCGGTGACGAACACGGCGAACCGGCTGGACTCGTCGGCCTCCCGGCCCATGGTCTTGACCACCAGAGCGCCGTCGAAGCTCTCGTGCGCCACCCCGCTGACCTTGGCGCGCAACTGTTGAACCCGGATCTGCCGGGGCGACATCCGCCGCGAGTAGATCACGTTGAGGCCGAACAGCGCCGGGAACAGCGTTACGCCGACCAGGGCGAGCACCCAGTCGGTGAGGAACAGCGAGATCAACGCTGCGAAGATCATGACGATCGTGCCGACCGCGAACGGCAGCGGCGCGATCGGGATGAACGCGGCTTCCACGTCGGAGTTGGCGTTGGACAGCAGGGCGCCGGTGGCGTGCCGCTGATGCCAGGACGGCGGCAGCGCCAGGTAGCGGCGGGTCACCGCGCGCCGGTAGCGGGCTTGCAACCGGTACTGCATGTAGCCCGCGCCGAGCCGGCGGCCGAAGATGGTGGCTACCCGCAGCAGGCTGATCCCGATGAACGCCGCGGCGATCAGGGCCAGTTCGCGCAGGCCGGCCCGGCGTTCGGCGAAGGCCGGCACCACCACGTGGCCGATCACCGCGCCGACCAGGTACGCGTTCGCGATCACCAGGATGCCGAACAGGCTGCTGCCGATGGCGCCGATGGTGAACAGGCGGGGTTCGGTGCGGATCGCCCGGCCGAGCACGCGCAATCCCCGTCCCAGCACGTCGCGGCTGGCCGTCCTGGACAAGTGACCTCCCAACGGTCTCCATCCTGCCCAACCGGGGATCGCCGTTCACACTGATGCAGGCGTGTCCGCCACCACACCCCTTACCATCTCGGGATGAGCCGCTATGCCCGCCGCGAGCGATCCGAGCTGGCCGACCTCCTGCTCCGGGTCGGGCCGGACGCGCCCACCCTCTGCGCCGGCTGGGCCACCCGGGATCTGGCCGCGCACCTGGTGGTCCGGGACCGGCGGCCGGACGCGTCGGTGGCGGCGCTCATCCCGCCGCTGGCCGGGCACGGCGAGCACGTCCGCAAGCAGAAGGCCGCCGAGCCGTACGAGCGGGTGGTCGCCGAGGTGCGCAACCCGCCGTGGTGGAGCCCGGTGAGCAACCCGGTGACCGGCGAACTGGCCAACGCCCTGGAGTTCTTCATCCACCACGAGGACGTCCGGCGCGGCGCGCCCGGCTGGGCACCACGGGTGCTGGACACCGGCGAACAGAAGGCGATCTGGAACGCGGTCCGGTTCACCGCCCGGCTCGGCCTGCGCCGGCTGCATGTGCCGGTGCTGCTGCGGGCGCCCGGGTTCGGCGAGGTCCGGGTCGGCGGCGACGTTCCGCAGGCTACGTTGACCGCCGAACCCAGCGAGCTGGCGTTGTTCGTGTCGGGCCGGCAGCGGGCCGCCAAGGTGGACATCGACGCGCCCGCGGAGACCGCCGAGGCGCTGCGGACAGCCAGGCTCAACATGTAGAAATTGGCCCTTCCAGATCGGCTCGGATTGGCTCAGATGTAGGGCCAATCCGCGCCTACGGTCGACCTCGTGAGCAGATTGACCGTGCCTCAGGGAACCGCCCTCTCGGCCGGCGCCGTGCTCGGCACCGGCGTCATCTCGATGCCCGCGCTGGCCGCCGGGGTGGCCGGGCCGGCGTCGCTGGTGGCCTGGCTGGCGCTGATCGTGCTGTCCGCGCCGCTGGCACTGACCTTCGCCGCGCTGGGCGCCCGGCACCCGGACGGCGGCGGCGTGGCGACGTACGTCCGGCTGGCCTTCGGCGCCCGGGCCGCCGCCGCGGTCGGCTGGATCTTCTACTTCGCCGTGCCGCTCGGCGCGCCGGCCGCCGTCGCCTTCGCCGGCGGGTACGTGGCCGACGTGCTCGGCGGCGGCCGGGCCACCGTGCTGGCCACCTTCCTGGGCGTGTTGGCGGTCGTCGTCACGATGAACTGGTTCGGCCTGCGGATCTCCGGCCGGGCCCAGCTGGTACTGGCCGGCGCGCTGGCCACGCTGCTGCTGATCACCGTGCTCACCGCGGTGCCGCACGCCCAGCTCAGCCACCTGCGCCCGTTCGCGCCGCACGGCTGGGCCGGCATCGGCGCCGCGACGGCCATCCTGGTCTGGGGCTTCGCCGGCTGGGAGGCGGTGTCGTCGCTGTCCGGTGAGTACCGCAACCCGCGCCGGGACGTGCCGCGCGCCACCGTCATCGCGGTCGCGGTGGTCGGTGTGCTGTATCTGTCGGTGGCCACCACCAGCGTCCTGGTCCTCGGCCCGGCTCTGGGGTCCAGCCCGGCACCGCTGGCCGACCTGCTGGCGGTCGGCGTGGGCGGTCCGGTCCGGGAGGTCACCGCGGTGGTGGCGGTGCTGCTCACCATCGGCGCGGTGAACGCGTACCTGGCCGGCGCGTCCCGGCTCGGCGTGGCGCTGGCCCGCGACGGCGCGCTGCCCGCCCGGCTGGCCGGCACGCCGCGCATGTCGCTGGCCGTCGTCACCGCCGGCAGCCTGGCCTCGGCCCTGCTCCCGGTCCGCTTCCACACCATGATGCTGCTGGTCACCGGCTGCTTCACGCTGGTGTACGTGCTGGGCACCGCCGCGGCCGTGAAGCTGCTGCCCGGCCGGTACCGGGCGGTCGCCGGGCTGGCGCTGGTCGCGGTCACCGGGCTGCTCTGGCTCACCGGCGCGCCGGCCCTGCTCAGCCTCGGCTTCGCGGCCGGCGGCGTGACCTACTCCTCCTGGCGCAACCGGTCACGGAAGATCGCCAGCCCGGCGTCGATCCGATCCGGCCGGACCGCGCCGAAGCCGAACACGAACCCGGCCTGCCTGGCGGAGTCCTGACCCGCGTACATCGCCAGGTCGTCGAGCGCCACCCCGGTCGCCGCGGCGGCCGCGACCACCCGCCCGGCCCGGGCCGCGTCCCGGTTCCGGACCAGCGCGGTGACGTGCAGCCCGGCCGCCGACGGGAGCACCTCCAGCGCCGGATCGGCGGCCAGTGCCGTGACGATCCGGGCGTGCCTGTCCGCGTACGCCCGGGACGCCCGCCGCACGTGCCGGGCCAGCTGTCCCTCGTCGATGAACCGGGCCAGCGCGGCCTGCACCGCCACCTGCCCGTACCCGTCGCAGAGCTGCCGGGCCGCCACCAGCGCCGGGCGCAACGAGGGCGGCGTCAGCACGAATCCGGTCCGTACCGTCGGCAGCATGGTCTTGGAGAACGTGCCGGCGTAGAGCACCCGCCCGGCGCTGTCCAGGCTGAACAGCGGCTCCAGCGGCCGGGCGGAGAACCGGAACTCGCTGTCGTAATCGTCCTCTACGATCGCGGTCTGCCGCCGCCGCGCCCAGTCCAGCAGCGCCGTCCGGCGGGCCAGGCTCATCACCCCGCCGAGCGGGAACTGATGCGACGGCGTCACGTACACCAGGCGGGCGTGCGCCGGCAGGGCGTCCACGACCAGGCCGTCCGGATCCACCGGTACGCCGACCACCCGCGCACCCACCGACGCGAACAGGCGGCGGGCCGGCTGGTACCCCGGTTCCTCCACGGCCACCACGTCACCGGGCCGGAGCACCACCCGGGCGATCAGGTCCAGCGCGTGCTGGGTGCCGTTGGTGACCACCACGTCGTCGCCGGTGACCCGGATCGACCGGGCTACGCCGAGGTACCGGGCGATCGCCGCGCGCAGGGCCGGGTGACCGTCCGGTTCGGCGTACGTGCCGGGGCTGTTGGCCCGCAGCCGCACCTCGGCGGCGACCAGCCGGCGCCAGGTGTCGAACGGGAACAGGCCGGCGTCCGGGATGCCGGTGCGGAAGTCGTACCGCGGGGTGGCCGCACCGGAACTGACCGGCAGCGGCGTGAAGTCCCAGCCGACGCGCGGGCGCAGCGGATCGGCCGGCGCCCGGCGCGGCGCGGCCCGGGTCCGCAGCGGCGCCACGAACGTCCCGGACCCCACCCGCGAGGCCAGGTAACCCTCGGCGACCAGGCGTTCGTACGCGGTGGCCACGCTGTTGCGCGACACCCCGAGATCGGCGGCCAGCACCCGGGTGGCCGGCAACCGGTGCCCGGCGGGCAGCCGGCCGTCCACGATGGCCGCCCGCAGGGCGCGGTACACCCGTACCGTCTTCTCCCCGGTCCCGTCCAGGCTGATCACCAGATCCACGGGGCTATTGTCAATCGTCGCGTTCCTCCAGAGCGGGTCGCCCCCCGCGGCAGGACGCCTCCACCTCGACCCGGTCGTGGTCGTCGCTGATCCCGCGGAACTCGCCCTCCGCGCCGTCCCCGCCGTCGTGCACCTCGAACCCCTGAGCCGGCGACATCGACACGATCTCGGCCCGCCCCGCCACACACCGCACCACCACGGTCCCGCCCGCCGTGGCGAACGACCGCGGCGCCGACGCGGACGCCGGAGCCGACGGCGACGGTGACCTCGGCACCGAGGGCGCCGAGGTGGCCTGCGCCAGCTCACGCTCCACCTCGGCCCGGCTCAGCGGCCGGGTGAGCGGAGAGGTGATCCCGTCGCCGATCACGCTGATCGCCACCACTCCGACCAGGACGGCGAGGACCGCCGCGGCCAGCCAGCCGGCGGCGATGATCAGTCGGGTCATGTCCGGAGACTATGCCCGCCCGCACGTTAAGGCGGCGCCAAGGGACGGTAAAGTGCCGCGGCCACGGCACCGGTCCGGGTTACCGTGCTGCCGTGGCCCACCTGCTGCTCATCGAGGACGACGTGTCCATCCGCACCCATCTGTTGCGGGCTCTGCGCGAGCGCGGGCACGCCGTGGCCGCGGCGCACACCGCGATGGACGGCCTGCAGACCGCGCTGGCCGAGCGGCCCGACCTGGTGGTGCTCGACCTCGGCCTGCCCGACCTGGACGGCCGGGAGCTGCTGCGGATGCTGCGCGCGGTGAGCGCGGTGCCGGTGATCGTGGCGACCGCCCGGGACGACGAGGTGGAGATCGTCAAGGTGCTGGACGCCGGCGCCGACGACTACGTGGTCAAACCGTTCACCGCGGCGCAGCTGGACGCGCGGGTCCGGGCGGTGCTGCGCCGCGGCCCGGGCGAACGTGCCGAACCGGCGGTGCTCGAGGTGGGCGGCCTGCGCATCGATCCGGGCGCCCGGACGGCCACCATGGACGGTGCCACGCTGGACCTGACCCCACGCGAGTTCGACCTGCTGCACCACCTGGCGGCCCGGGCCGGGCAGGTGGTCACCAAGCGGGAGCTGCTGAGCGAGGTGTGGCAGGTGCCGTACGGCGGCGCGGACAAGACCGTCGACGTCCACCTGTCCTGGCTGCGCCGCAAGCTCGGGGAGACCGCGCAGCAGCCGCGGTACCTGCACACCGTGCGCGGCGTCGGGATCCGGCTGAGCGAGCCGGGATGATGGCCTCGCTCCGCTCGGCGGGCGCTGCGCCCCACGAAGCCGGGCGCAGCGCGTGAGGCGGCGGCTGACCCTGCTGGTGGCGGCCACCACGCTGCTGGTGCTGATCGCCTTCCTGGTGCCGCTGGCGCTGCTGGTGCGGCAGGTGGCCGAGGACCGGGCGATGAGCCGGGCCACCGAGGTGGTGCAGACCATCGCGCTGCTGGCCGGCACCAGTGACGACCCCGCCCTGGAGCTGGCCGCGACCGGGCAGGACCTGCCGGTCAGCGTGTTCCGCCCGGACGGCCGGGTGCTGGGCACGGCGGCGCCGCGGACGGCCGCGGTCCGGCTGGCCGAGGTCCGCCGGCGCTCGCTCACCGTGACGGACGGCGGTGACCGGGAGATCGTCTATCCGGTGGTGACCGGCGACCGGACCACGGTGGTCCGCACGGTGGTGCCGGCCGCCGACCTGACCCGGGGTGTGTCCCGGGCCTGGCTGGTGCTGGCCGGGCTGGGCGTGGCCGGGCAGTTCCCCATCATCAACGCGCTGGGTCTCACAACCGTCCCAGACCGGATGTACGAGGGCAGCGCGCGGATGACCATGGCGGCAGGCGCGGCCATCCTGC
>DASSAL010000068.1:0-18479 GCA_035685405.1 Actinoplanes sp.
TGGTCCCGGTCGGCGTCGGTCAGCCAGATGTCGGCGGCCGCCGCGCCGAACGCCGGTCCGGGCGCCCGGATCACCGCCTCCGCCACCTCGACCTCGGTGGGTGCCGCGGCCAGGTCGGCGACGATCTGCTGCAGCACCGCGACCCGCTTCTCGGAGGCCTCGGCGGCCCGCCGGGTGGCGAGCAGTTCCTGTTCGTACCCGCGGCGCTCGGTGGCGTTGAAGACGGTCGTCCGGATCGCCCGGGGCAGGCCGTGGGGGTCGCGCCCGAGCAGCGAGCTGACCAGTGTGGGCAGCCGCCGGCCGTCGGCGCAGACGATGTCGAAGGCGATCTCGTGCACGTCGTCCTGCATGCGCAGCAGCGGCGCGTAGTGCGTCTCGTGGTAGATCTGCCCGCCCGGGGTGAGCAGATCGCGGAACCGGCGCCGGCCGACCAGGTCGGATCGCTGATATCCGGTCCAGGCCAGGAACGTCGCGTTGACCCGGACGATGGTGCCGTCCGGCAGGGTGGTGAGATATCCGCACGGGGCATGTTCGTACAGCTCGCCCGGGTCTTCGTCCCACGGCACGCGCAGATCCTGCGTCACGTCCGGCTCACTCATCGTCGCCCTACAGATAGGCCTTGATGGCTTCGATCGTCTCCTCCGGCGCGCTCAGGTTGGGGCAGTGGCCGGTGGCGTGCATCTGGACGAAGGTGCTGTACGGCGCGTGCTTGTGCACGTACTCCCCGACCACGGTCGGGGCGATCACGTCGTCGGCACATTGCAGGATCAGCGCCGGGGTCCGCAGCTTGGGCAGGTCGTCGCGGTTGTCGGACAGGAACGTGACGCGGGCGAACCGGCGCGCGATGTCCGGGTCGGTCCGGCAGAAGCTGTTGGTCAGCTCTTCGCCCAGCTCCGGCCGGTCCGGGTTGCCCATGATCACCGGCGCGATCGCGCTGGACCAGCCGAGGTAGTTGCTGTCCAGCGACTCGAGCATCTCGTCGATGTCCGCGCGGCCGAACCCGCCGACGTAGTCCTCGTCGTCCAGGTAACGCGGCGACGGGCCGATCAGCACCAGCCGGTGGAAGCGGTCCGGCTCCCGGATGGCGGCCAGCACACCCATCATGGCGGCCACCGAGTGCCCGACGAAGACGACGTCCCGCAAGTCGTGCTCTCGGATGATCTCGAGGATGTCGTCGGCGTACCCGTCCAGCGTTTCGTGCTTCTCCCCGTACGCCGACAGGTCGGATCTGCCGTTTCCGACATGGTCGAACAGGACGATGCGGTAGTCGTCGGCGAACGCCGGGGCGACGAACCGCCACATGTTCTGGTCGCAGCCGAAGCCGTGCGCGAACATCATCGGCCGGCCGGCCGGATTGCCGGTCATCGTGACCGCGTTTCTCCGCAAGGTGTTCATCTCCAGGTCACGATACGACCCCGGGCCGCCCGGCACATCGCCGCCCACGGCATCCGCCGCCGGCGGGCCGGTGTCCGGTCCGCGGGTGATCGTGCTGGCACACCGGCTCTAACCTGGGCGTCAGGCGCCGCAGGGCGCGGAGGAGGAGATCGACGGATGGCCGACGAGCAGTCCGGCGACAACGCCGCGACCGCCGAACCGTCGACGGTGGATGCGCCGGCGCGGTGGAGCGGCTCGGCCGCCGTACCGGAGGCCGCGCCGAGAAAGCCGTGGTGGGCGCGGCGCCAGGCGGAGCCGGCGGCCGAACCGGACGACCCGGCGATGACCCCGCCGGTGGACCCCTGGGAAGGTCAGGACACACCCTGGGACCCGATGCCGTTGCCGCCCGAGGTCCTCCCGCCCACCCGGGTGGAGCCGCCGCCGGCCGTGGCCCGCCCGGCGGTCCCCTACCCGCCGCCCCCGCCGCGCTATCAGCGCCGGGCGGTTCAGCCGGTTCACCCCCATGCACCGCACCAGCGTCCGCTGCCGCCTCCACCACCCCGGCGCCGCCGCCGCTGGCCCCGCCGGCTCGCGATCGTCACGCTGCTCGGCACCCTGTGCTGCTGCGGTGTCCCGGCTCTGCTCCTGCTGCCGGCCGCCGGGCAGTACCCGGTCACCGCCGTCCTGCCCCCGTCCGTCTCCGACCTCGACCTGCGCGACGACGCCGCCAGCCGGCGCGCCGCGCAACGGCTGAGCCGGGAGGTGCACAGCGCCGCGGCGTTCGCCGGGATCTACTCCGACGGCAACGGCAAGCGGGTCACCGTCTTCGGCACCACCGGCCTGCGGTTCACCCCGAAAGAGGACGTCGAGGCCCAGATCAGCCGACTCACCCCGGACTACGACATCCGGGACGTGCAGACCTTCGACCTCGGTGTGGCAGGCGTGCACGAGCGCTGCGGGATCGGCCGGGCGAACGGCGCCACCGTCGTGGTGTGCGCCTGGGCCGATCACGGCAGCCTGGCCACCGTGGTGCTGACCAGGCGTTCGGTCGCGGACAGCGCGGAACTGACCGGCGTGCTGAGGAATGCGATCCTGATCCGCGGGTAGCGGCGAGCCGTGCCGCCGGCGGCGGCGCCTGCATCAACCGGATGAGCGACTACTGCCGTGGGCGAGAACGCGTGCCCCCGTACACCGCGGGGTGCTGGGCGTTCCTGCACCGCAACGAGGACCGGCTCCGCACCAACCACCGGATGCGCCAGCCGATGCGCGGCCTGGACCGGCTGGCCGGTCTCGACGCGGTGGTGGAGCAGGAGCGGGCACGCGGCGCTCAGGCCCCCTGAGCGCGCGGCGGCGCGTACCGCGGCACATACTCCTGACCGGTGAGCTTCTGGATCTCCGCCATCACCTCGTCGGTGAGCGCGCGCAGGGCGGTCCGGTCGTCGGCTCGGCCGACGGTTTCGATCGGCTTGCCGAACTTGACCGTCACCTTGCCCCAGCCGATCGGTTTCGGGTACGGCTGCCCGATCGGCTGCACCTTCTCGGTGCCGATCACACCGACCGGGATGATCGGCACGCCCGCCGCCACGGCCAGCCGGGCGACGCCGGTGCGGCCGCGATAGAGCCGGCCGTCCGGCGAGCGGGTGCCCTCCGGATACACCACCACCATGTCACCGGCTTTGAGCGCCGGGATGGCGGCGTCGAACGCGGTCAGCGCAGCCCGGCCGCCGGCGCGTTCCACTTTGATCGCGCCGAGGCCCTCCATCAGCGCCTTGGTGAACTTGCCCTTGATGCCCTCGCCGGAGAAATACTCGGCCTTGGCCCAGAAGGCCAGATGCCGGGGCACCACCGAGCCGAGGAACAGTTCGTCGGCGACCGACAGGTGATTGCCGGCGAAGATCGCGCCCCCAGCGGCCGGCACGTTCTCGATGCCTTCCACGTGCGGCCGCCAGCCGAGGATCATCGCCTTGCCGACAGTGACTTTGCCGATCGAGTAGAGCAGCGGCAACGGGTTCCTCCGGGCGGGACGGACGTGAGCAGGGGGCGAGAGCAGGTTATCCGACCGCGGCGGCCCGGACGGACTGGCAATTGCCCGAGCCGCCGCGTCGGTAATCACACGGTACGGGTCACCACAACGGTCACCGTCTCGCCGTCGCCGACCTCGCCGGCGCTCACCTTGCCGCCGCCGACCTCACCGGCGCCTGCTCTGCCGAAGGAGAGGGACACCGCCAGCGTCTCGGCCATGACGAAGTCCCGATGCACGCCGACCGCGGCGGCCACCGCCTCGGAAGCGGACAGCCGCACCGAGATCCGGTCCGAGACGTCCAGGCCGGCCTCTCGGCGGGCCTGCTGCACCACCCGGATCACGTCCCGGGCCAGACCCTCGGCGGCCAGCTCGGGGGTGACCACGGTGTCCAGCACGACCACGCCGCCGGCCAGCGGCGCCGAGTTGTCCACGTCCCGGGCCGTCAGCTTCAGCTCGTACTCGCCCTCCAGCAGGGCCACGCCGGCCGCCACCGGGGCGCCGTCGACCAGCGCCCAGTCCCCGGCCTTGACCGCCTTGATCACCTGCTGGACCTGCTTGCCGACCCGCGGGCCGAGCACCCTGGGCACCACGGTCAGCACCTGCTCGCAGTACGCGGCCATGTCCTCGGCGAACACCACCGCCTTGACGTTCACCTCGTCGGCCAGCAGGTCGGCGAACGGCCGCAGCGTCTCCGCGCCGGCGGTGGCCACGGTCAGCGACGCCAGCGGCAACCGCACCCGCAGCCCGCGGGCCTTGCGCAGGGACAGCACCGCGGACGCCACCTCCCGCACCGCGTCCATGGCCGCCACCAGCGCGTGGTCCGCCGGGTAGTCGCCGGCCGACGGGAAGTCGGTCAGGTGCACCGACCGCTCGCCGGTCAGGCCGCGCCAGATCTCCTCGGTGGTCAGCGGGGCCAGCGGCGCCATCACCCGGCACAGCGCCTCCAGCACGGTGGCCAGGGTGTCGAACGCGTCCACGTCACCGGCCCAGAACCGGTCCCGGGAGCGGCGGACGTACCAGTTGGTCAGCGCGTCCAGGTACGCCCGGACCGACTGGCAGGCGCCGGAGATGTCGTACTCGTCCATCTGCCGTTGCACGTCCGCGACCAGCTCACCGGTCTTGGCCAGCACGTACCGGTCGAGCAGGTGCGTCGAGTCGGAGCGGAACCGGGCCTGGTAGCCGGCCGCGTTCGCGTACAGGCCGAAGAAGTACCAGACGTTCCACAGCGGCAGCAGCACCTGGCGTACCGCGTCCCGGATCGCCACCTCGGTGACCGGCATGTCCCCGCCGCGCAGCACCGGCGACGACATCAGCATCCAGCGCATCGCGTCCGAGCCGTAGGTGTCGAACACCCGGTAGACGTCCGGATAGTTGCGCAGGCTCTTGGACATCTTCCGGCCGTCCTCGCCGAGCAGGATGCCGTGACTCAGGCAGTTGCGGAACGCCGGCCGGTCGAACAGCGCGGTGGCCAGCACGTGCATGGTGTAGAACCAGCCGCGGGTCTGCCCGATGTACTCGACGATGAAGTCGCCCGGGTAGTGGTGCTCGAACCAGTCCTTGTTCTCGAACGGGTAGTGCACCTGGGCGAACGGCATCGAGCCCGACTCGAACCAGCAGTCCAGCACCTCGGGCACCCGGCGCATCATCGACCTGCCGGTCGGGTCGTCCGGGTTCGGCCGGACCAGGTCGTCGACGTACGGCCGGTGCAGGTCGGTGACCTTGACGCCGAAGTCGCGTTCCAGCTCCTCGATCGAGCCGTACACGTCCACCCGGGGATACTGCGGGTCGTCGGACTTCCACACCGGGATGGGTGATCCCCAGAACCGGTTGCGGGAGATCGACCAGTCCCGGGCGTTGGCCAGCCACTTGCCGAACGAGCCGTCCTTGATGTGCGCGGGCGTCCAGGTGATCTCCTGGTTCAGCTCCACCATCCGGTCCTTGAACGTGGTCACCGCGACGAACCAGGACGACACCGCCTTGTAGACCAGCGGGGTGTCGCACCGCCAGCAGTGCGGGTAGGAGTGCGTGTACCCGTCGTGCCGCAGCACCACCCCCCGCTCCTTGAGCGCCGCGGTCACCGGCTTGTTCGCGTCGAACACCTGCAGGCCCTGGAAGTCCGGGACCAGCGCGGTGAACCGGGTGTGGTCGTCCACCGTGACCACCGTCGGGATGCCGGCCGCGTTGCAAGTCAGCTGGTCGTCCTCACCGAACGCCGGCGCCATGTGCACCACGCCCGTGCCGTCCTCGGTGGTCACGAACTCCCCGCCGAGCACCTGGAACGCGTTCGGCCCGCCCGGCTCGACCAGGAAGTCGAACAGCGGCGTGTACCGGCGGCCGACCAGGTCACGGCCGTACACCGTGCCCCGGTGCTGAAAGCCCGCCAGTTCCTTGGCGTACGCCGCCACCCGCGCCGCACCGATCAGGTAGGTCTGCCCGTCC
Organism: Actinoplanes sp.; assembly: GCA_035685405.1. Taxonomy (GTDB): domain Bacteria; phylum Actinomycetota; class Actinomycetes; order Mycobacteriales; family Micromonosporaceae; genus Actinoplanes. The sequence continues at coordinate 5,837 of DASSAL010000068.1, forward strand.
TTTTCCAACCGGGCGTATTCGATGTCCGGCCCGACCGCCAGCGCGAGGTTGGACGGCAGCGTCCACGGCGTGGTGGTCCAGACGGCGATCTTCTCGCCGGTCTCCAGCTGGAACCAGACGGTCAGCGCCGGGTCGGTGCGGTCCCGGTAGACGTCGTCCATCCGGGTCTCGGTGTTGGACAGCGGGGTCTCGCACCGGAAGCAATAGGCGAGCACCCGGAAGCCCTCGTACACCAGGCCCTTGTCGTAGAGGGTCCGGAACGCCCAGAGGACGGACTCCATGTAGTCCGGATCCAGCGTCTTGTAGTCGTTGCCGAAGTCGACCCACCGCGCCTGGCGGGTGACGTACCGCTCCCAGTCCTTGGTGTACGCCAGCACCGACGTCCGGCAGGCCTCGTTGAACCTGTCGATGCCGAGCGCCACGATCTCGGCCTTGGTGGTCAGGCCGAGCTGCTTCTCCGCCTCCACCTCGGCCGGCAGCCCGTGGGTGTCCCAGCCGAACCGCCGCTCGACGCGCCGGCCGCGCATGGTCTGATAGCGCGGGACCACGTCCTTGACGTATCCGGTGAACAGGTGACCGTAGTGCGGCAGGCCGTTGGCGAACGGCGGGCCGTCGTAGAAGACGTACTCGTTGCTGCCGTTCTGCCCGGCGGGCCGCTGGTCGACCGACGCCTCGAAGGTCTTGTCGGCCTGCCAGTGGTCCAGGACCGCACGCTCGACCGCGGGCAGGTCGGGGCTGGCTGGCACGCCCGGGGCGTCGGTGTGCTTCGGGTACGGCATTTCTCTCTCTCCTCGCAAGTCACGTTCGACTGCGAGGACGAGCTTGCCAGCCCGCGGTACCACCTCGCTTGGCGGCTGTGGACAAACCGCCCGCTCGTTCCCCGGTTATCCACAGCGCGGTCCGGTGTCCCGCCCGGTTCTACTAGGGTTCGTGAGGCCCGTTCTTCCGGAGGCTCCCCGGTGATGGCCGGTTCGTCGCCTGCGTGGCCTCCCACGATACCGGGCTCGTCCGCGTTTGGAGAATGGAATGTATCGCCCCTTACCCACCCAGATCGACCTGCCCGCACTCGATCACGAGGTGCTGCGGTTCTGGCGCGAGCACCGCGTCTTCGCCCGCAGCCTGGAGATCTCGCAGGGCCGGCCGGAGTGGGTGTTCTACGAGGGACCGCCGACCGCGAACGGCATGCCCGGCGCCCACCACATCGAGGCTCGGGTGTTCAAGGACGTCTTCCCCCGCTACCGCACCATGAAGGGGTTCCACGTCGCCCGCAAGGCCGGCTGGGACTGTCACGGCCTGCCGGTCGAGCTGGCCGTGGAGAAGGAGCTCGGGTTCACCGGAAAGAAGGACATCGAGGCGTACGGCATCGCCGAGTTCAACGAACGCTGCCGCGAGTCGGTCGGCCGGCACACCGACGCGTTCGCCGAGCTCACCGAGCGGATGGGGTATTGGGTCGACCTCAACGAGGCCTACTGGACCATGGACCCGGGCTACATCGAGTCGGTGTGGTGGTCGCTGCGGCAGATCTTCGACAAGGGCCTGCTGGTCGAGGACTTCCGGGTGGCGCCGTGGTGCCCGCGGGACCAGACCGGCCTGTCCGACCACGAGCTCGCCCAGGGGTACGAGACGGTCACCGACCCGGCGGTGTACGTCCGGTTCCCGCTCACCTCGGGCCCGCTGGCCGGCCGGGCGTCGCTGGTGGTGTGGACCACCACGCCGTGGACGCTGGTCTCCAACGTGGCGGTCGCGGCCCACCCCGACGTGACGTACGTGGTCGCCACCGACGGCGCCGAGCAGTTGATCGTGGCCGAGCCGCTGGCCGGACATGCGCTGGGTGACGGCTGGACCGTCATCGGCTCGTTCGAAGGCAAGGAGATGGAACGCTGGACCTACCGGCGGCCGTTCGATCTGGTGCAGGTCTCCGATGCCGGCTTCGTGGTGCTGGCGGAGTACGTGACCACCGACGACGGCACCGGGCTGGTGCACCAGGCGCCCGCGTTCGGCGCCGACGACCTGGCCACCGCACGGGCGTACGGCATCGGCATGGTAAACCCGATCGAGCCGGACGGCCGGTTCGCCGCCGGGGTGCCGCTGGTCGGCGGAATCTTCTTCAAGAACGCGGACGAGAAGCTGGTCGAAGATCTGCGGGCGCGCGGCCTGCTGCTGCGCGACGAGCCGTACCAGCACAGCTACCCGCACTGCTGGCGCTGCCACACGCCGCTCATCTACTACGCCCAGCCGTCCTGGTACATCCGCACCACCGCGATCAGCGACGCGATGCTCCGCGAGAACGAGCGCACCACCTGGCAGCCGGAGACGATCAAGCACGGCCGGTACGGCGACTGGCTCGCCAACAACGTCGACTGGGCGTTGTCGCGGAGCCGCTACTGGGGCACGCCGCTGCCCATCTGGCGCTGCCCCGACGGCCACCTGACCTGCGTGGGCTCGCTGACCGAGCTGGGCGAACGGGCCGGGGCGGAGCTGGCCGGCCTGGACCCGCACCGGCCCTACATCGACGAGGTGACCTTCCCCTGCTCCTGCGGCGCGACCGCGCGCCGGGTGCCCGAGGTGATCGACGCCTGGTACGACTCCGGCGCCATGCCGTTCGCGCAGTACGGCTATCCGTACCGCGACGACGGGCTCTTCGCGGCGCGTTACCCGGCCCAGTTCATCTCCGAGGCGATCGATCAGACCCGCGGCTGGTTCTACACGCTGATGGCGGTCGGCACGCTGATCTTCGACCGGTCCGCGTACGAGACCGTGGTCTGCCTGGGCCACATCCTGGCCGAGGACGGCCGCAAGATGTCCAAGCACCTGGGCAACGTCCTCGAGCCGATCCCGCTGATGGACACCCACGGCGCCGATGCGGTGCGCTGGTTCATGGCCGCGGTCGGCTCGCCGTGGGCGGCCCGCCGGGTCGGGCACACCACGCTGCAGGAGGTGGTCCGCAAGATCCTGCTGACGTACTGGAACACCGCGTCGTTCCTGTCCCGGTACGGCCGCACCGCCGGGTGGACGCCGGCCGAGGCGGACCCGGCGCCTGCCGAACGTCCGGTGCTCGACCGCTGGCTCCTCTCCGAACTGCACCGGCTGATCGCCGGCGTGGACGCCGCCCTCGACGCGTTCGACACCCAGGAGGCCGGCAAGCTGCTGTCCGCCTTCGTCGACGACCTGTCCAACTGGTACGTGCGCCGCAGCCGCCGCCGGTTCTGGCAGGGCGACCCGGCCGCGCTGGCCACCCTGCACGAGGTGGTCACCACGGTCACGCTGCTGATGGCGCCGATCACCCCGTTCGTCACCGAGCGGCTGTGGCAGGACCTGGTCCGCCCGGTCGCGCCGGACGCCGCCCTGTCGGTGCACCTGGCGTCCTTCCCGGCGGCCCACCCGGCGCTGATCGACGACCGGCTGTCCGCCCACATGGTGCTGGCCCGCCGCCTGGTTGAACTGGGCCGCTCGGCCCGGGCCGACTCCGGCACCAAGACCCGGCAGCCGCTGTCCCGGGCGGTGGTGTCCGCACCCGGCTTCGCCGACCTGCCGGCCGATCTGGTCGCCGAGATCGCCGCCGAGCTCAACGTCGGCACCGTCAGCGCGTCCGGCGGATCAATGGTCGACATCACCGCCAAGGCCAACTTCCGCGCCCTCGGCAAGCGCTTCGGCAAGGGCGTGCAGGCGGTCGCCGCGGCCGTCGCGGCGGCCGACGCGGCCGCGCTGAGCGAGTCACTGCGCACCTCCGGCTCGGCCACGGTGCAGGTCGACGGCGACCCGGTGACGCTCGCACCGGACGAGGTGGTCCTCACCGAGACGCCCCGGGCCGGCTGGGCGGTGGCCAGCGACGCCGGGTCCACCGTCGCACTGGACCTCACGATCACCCCGGAGCTGCGCCGGGCCGGCATCGCCCGCGACGTCGTCCGGCAGGTGCAGGAGGCGCGCAAGTCCACCGGACTCGAGATCACCGACCGGATCGTGCTGCGCTACCGGGCCGCGCACGCCGACACGGCGCGTGCGCTGGCGGAACACGCCGCCCTGGTCGCCGACGAGGTCCTGGCCACCGACCTGGCCGACGGAGACCCCACCTGGGCCGGCGCGACGCCGTTCGTGGAAGCGTCGCTGGGCCTGGAGTTCTGGCTGCGTCGCGCCGATCAACCAGCCGCGGCGCCGCACTCACGGTGACGACACCAGCGGCTGCCGCTTCGGCGTCGCGGTTCAGCCGAGGCCGGGGAACCAGAGCGCGAGTTCCCGCTTGGCGCTCTCCGGCGAATCGGAGGCGTGCACCAGATTTTCCCGGTTGGACAGCGACAGGTCGCCGCGGACCGTGCCCGCGGCCGCCTGGCGCCCATCGGTGGCGCCGATCATCTGACGCACCACCTCGATCACCGCATCGCCGGACACCACCAGCGCGACCAGCGGGCCGCCGGTCATGAAGTCCTTCAACGGCGGATAGAAGCCTTTGTCCAGGTGGTCGGCGTAGTGCTGATCAGCCAGCGCCGCGTCCATGCTGCGCAACTCCATCCGCTCGATCACCAGCCCTTTGCGCTCGAACCGGCTGAGGATCTCACCGACCAGGCCGCGACGGACGGCGTCGGGCTTGATGAGCACGAGCGAACGCTCGGCGGTCGGGCTGGTCACGCTGCCTCCTGAGGTCTGACGTGCGGCGCGATCAGCCTAGCGGTCCCATCCACGGTGCGGGCGCCGATCCCTCGGCCCACCGCGCGGGCCGCGCCACGGGCTCACCGCGGCAGCTCACCGGCGGCTCACGCCGCCCCCTGGTACCTCGGCCACCGCCCGCCGCACCGTCCCCCGCCTTCCCGTGGCCGCCGCACCCGGCCCGCACTTTCGCGACCGCCGCACCGCCCCATAGCCTGAGTGGGACAAACGGAGGTCCACCGTGGCGAACCCAACCGGCCGCCCCATCGCGCCGGCCCGCAAGCTGGTTGCCGCCGTGCTGGGCACCATCGCGGTGTTCATCATGGTCTTCGGGCTCGGCCTGTCGAGCTGGCCGATCGTCGCGCTGGGCGCCGCGCTGCTCGCCCTGTCGATCGTCCTGGGCATGGTCAACGCGGTGCGCCGCGGGGCTCGCGCCTGGGTGGCCGGCACCGGCCAGGTGAAGGCGATCTCCGAACCACCCCGGGCCGGCGCGTACGGCCGCGCCGAACTGCAGCTCACCGTGGTAGCGCCCGGCCTGCCGATCAACGACGTGCTGGTGCGCGAGTCGCGCGTACCGGTGGGCAAATGGCCCCTGGTCGGTGACACGCTCCCGATCAGCGTGGACGTCGACGACATGCGCCGGGTGCGGATCCTGTGGGACGAGGCCCACGACCGCGCCGACGACGGCGACCCGCCACCGCCGCCCGCCTACGACCCGGTGGACGACTTCCCGGACGACGACCTGCTCGGCGAGCCCGAACCTCCACCGTGGGCCACCCGCGACCGCGCCTGGGGCCGGGGTCCCGACGAGCCCTCACCGCCGCCACCACCCGGCGCCGACCCGATCGTGGTCCACGACACTCCGGGCGGTCCGGTGCTGGAGGGCCAGTTGGTCAACCAGGACGACGCCCCGCCCCCGCTGCCGCAGCGTGCCCGCACCGCGGCACGCGACCCAGGGCGCCCGCCCGGCTCCAAACCCAGCCCGCGCGCACGCGGTGGACAACCGGCATCGGCCACGACCTCCACAGCGACGATCGACGAGGGTACGCGCCACCACGCCCCAGACGCAGCGGCCACGCACGCCCCGGCGGCGGGCCCCGTGGTGCCCGAGCAACGGACCGCCGCCAGTCCCGGCTCCCGCCCAGGCGACGAACAGCCGACCGCCGCGCCGACGGTCACCGATCCGCGGACCCAGGACGACATCGACCTGCCGCTGGACGGCGACCCGGAACCGGCGCCCGAGTTCACCTCCCAGGCCCGGCCCGCCGTCGACCAGGACATCATCGCCCCACCCGCCGACGCCGAACCGGCGGAACGGGTCATGACCGGCCGCGAAACCCCGCCGGAGTCCACCCACGCCGGTGCCACCGCTGTCCCGCCACCCTCGGCGGCCGCACCGGCCGACAACCCACCCGCCGAAACGCGTGTTGCCGCCGCCACCGCCGCCACACCGCGGGCCGCGTCCTCCGACGACCCACCCACCGAGACGTCGCACGCCGGCGCCACCGCCGTCCCACCGCCGTCCCGGGCCGCGTCCTCCGAGGCCCATCCACCCGAGACGTCGCACGCCGGCGCCCCCGCCGACCCGCCCCCACGCTCCGACAACCCGCCCACCGGGACGGGACACGCCGACGCCCCCGCCGACCCGCCAACACCCTCCGACAACCCGCCCACCGGGACCCGACACGCCGGCGCCACCGCCGCCCCACCGCCATCGGAGGTTGCGGAGGATCCGCCCGCCGGAGCCACCGCTGTCTCTCATCCGTCCGCCACTGCGGCGTTCACCGGCTTCGCGCTCGGCGGCGTCGGCGCCCGTCAGCGCGGCATCCGGCCCGCCGACGGCCGGTCGCTGGCCGACGACGATCCCGACGCCCCGGTCCGGCCGTGGGCTGACCTGGAGGGCGGCTACGACCCGGACGAGCGCACCGACGAGGTCATCACCGCCTACCCCAGCGCCCGTCCCGGCCCGGCCGGCGCCATCCACGGTGTCGGCATCACCGTCCTGGTCACCGACCTGCAGCGCTCGATCGCCTTCTACCGCGACGTCCTGGGCTTCTTCGAGATCGACAGCGGCACCGGCAGCGCGGTGCTGGCCTCCGGCGACACCCGCCTGGTGCTACGCGCCGTGCACGATCTCGCCGCCGGCGTCGGCCGCCTCATCTACCTGAACCTGGAGGTCGGTGACGTCGACGCCGTGTACCGGGAGCTCGAGACCAAGGGCGTCGCCTTCGAACACGGCCCGCGCCCGGTGAACCGGGGCGGCAAGCTCGAACTGTGGGCGGCCACCTTCTACGACCCGGACGGCCACAACATCGCGATCACCCAGTGGAAGGCGATCCGCTGACCGGCGCCGCACCCGGTACCGCTGAGCGAGACCCGTCGCGGCACGCGATCCGGGACCCGTCGCGGCACGCGATCCGAGACCCGTCGCGGCACGCGATCCGCGAACCGTCGCGGCAGGCGATGCGCCGAGCACCGTCCGCCGCACGCGTGCGCTGACCGTGCATCCTGCGCAGGCGGACCGCTAGCCGAGAATCTGCCGCCGCACGTAGCTGGCGTATCCCCACGCCGCCCCGAAGATCAACGCCAGCGCCGCCAGCGACCAGTGCAGAAGGCCGCCGGCCAGCAGCAGCACCTGCACGGCCGTACCCGCGTGCCAGGCCCACCGCCGTTTCATGCTGCCCGCGATCACCACACACAGCACCGCCAGCGCGACCACCGCAACGATCCCCCACCCGCCGAGATCGCCACCGAGCACCCGGATCGGTTGAATGGCGAGCAGCAACACGATCGCCTCGAGCGCCAGCGTCCCGGCCCCGAGCCCACGCACCGCCGCCGCCGGATTCCGCAGCCCCGACCGCGCCTCCGCCGGCCCGGCATCCGCCCCAGACCGCCGCTCCCCCGGCCCGACATCCGTCCCCGACCGCCGCTCCCCCGGCCTGGCGTCCGTCCCGACCTCCCCGCCGGCCGCGCCCGGCTCCACCACACCGCCGCTCCCGCCCACCGGGGCCGAGCCGGCCGCGATCCCGTCCGGCAACGGCTGCGGCTCGTCCCCCCGCGACCGCCTCGGCGGCTTTCCGGGCGTGGTCATTTCTTCAGCAGCTTCCGCGCGTCCGCGACCGTCACGACCGACCCGGTGATCAGCACACCGACGCCGCTCAGCTCGCCGTCGGTGTCCGCCTCGGCCAGCACCACGGCTTCTTCGATGGCGTCCGGCATGGTTCGCGCGACCGTCACCCGGTCTTCACCGAAGATGCCGGTGGCCACCTCAGCCAGCTCGGTCAGCGGCATCGAACGCGGCGAGCTGTTCTGCGTCACCACGATCCGGGCCACCACCGGCTCCAGCAGGTCGAGCAGGCCCGCCGCGTCCTTGTCGCCGAGCACCGCCACCACCGCGACCAGGTGCCGGAACGAGAACTCCTCCTCCAGTGCGCTCACCGTGGCCGCCATGCCGTGCGGGTTGTGGGCCCCGTCCAGCAGGATGGTCGGCGCGCTGCGTACCCGCTCCAGCCGGCCCGGCGAGTCCACCGCGGCGAAGCCCTCCCGAACCACCGCCGGGTCGAGCTGCTTGTCCTTGCCCGCGCCGAGGAACGCCTCGACCGCGGCCAGCGCCATCGCCGCGTTCTGCGCCTGGTGCGCCCCGAACAGCGGCAGGAACACTTCGTCGTACACCCCGCCGAGACCCTGCAGCGTCAGCATCTGCCCGCCCACCGCGATGTCGCGCCGCACCACGCCGAACTCGCTGCCTTCCCGGGCCAGCGTGGCGCCCATCTCGGCGGTCCGCTCGAGCAGCGGGCGCATCGCCTGCTCCGGCTGCACCGCCGTGATCACCGTGGTGCCGCGGTGGATGATGCCGGCCTTGGCCCAGGCGATGTCCTCGATGGTGTCGCCGAGCCACTCGGTGTGGTCGAGGCCGATCGGGGTGATCACGCTGACGCCGGCTTCGAGGACGTTGGTGGCGTCCTCCTCGCCGCCCATCCCGACCTCGACGACCGCGATGTCCACCGGCGCGTCCGCGAACGCCGCGAACGCCATGGCGGTGGTCATGTCGAAATACGTGAGGGGCTCCGGTGCCCGCTTGTCGATCATGGCGGCGAGCGGGGCAATATCGTCGTACACCGCGGCCAGCCGTTCCTCGGACACCGGTTCGCCGTCCAGGCTGATCCGTTCGCGGACCGTCTCGAGGTGCGGGCTGGTGTACCGCCCGGTGTGCAGCCCGTGCGCGCGCAGCAGCGAGTCGATCATGCGCGCGGTGGAGGTTTTGCCGTTGGTGCCGGTGAGGTGGATCGCCGGGTACGCCCGCTGCGGACTGCCCAGCACGTCCATCAGCTCGCGGATCTTGTCGATGTCGAAAACCATGCGGGTGAAGCCGCGCTGGTTCAGCGCGGCCTCCACCTCGTCGTACGAACTCATGCCGACGGTAACGCTTCGAGGGCCGCCGCAATTCTCGCCAGATCCGCTTCGGCAGCCGCCAGCCGGTCCTTGATCTTGGCCACCACCGGTTCGGGCGCCTTGCCGACGAACGCGGCGTTGTCCAGCTTGGCCCGGCATTGGACGGCTTCCTTCTCCGCCGCCGCCCGGTCCTTGAGCAGGCGGGCCCGCTCGGCCGCGACGTCGATCGTGCCGCGGGTGTCCAGGTCGACGGTGACACCGCCGGTGACCGCGAGCGTCGCGGTGGCCGCGAATTCCGGCCCGGGAGCGTCCAGCCGGGCCAGCGACCGGATCAGCGTCTCGTGCACGTCGATGCCGACGTTGCCCAGCCCGGTCAGCGCGGCGCTCACCCGCTGACCGGGGCGCAGGCCCTGGTCGGACCGGAACCGCCGGACCTCGGTGACCACCTTCTGCAACGCGACGAGCTCCTCCTCCGCCGCGTCGTCGATGCGGGCCGGGTCGACCGTGGGCCAGGCGGCGATGGTGACCGTCTCGGCCCGGGTCAGCACCGTCCACAGTTCGTCGGTGACGAACGGGATGACCGGGTGCAGCAGGCGCAGCAACTGGTCGAGCACGTGGCCGAGGACCCGCCGCGTGTTGTCCGCCTCCGGGCCGCCGGCCGACAGCACCGGCTTGCTGAGCTCCACGTACCAGTCGCAGACGTCGTCCCAGGCGAAGTGGTACAGGACGTCGCAGACCTTGGCGAACTCGTACCCCGCGAAATGCTCGTCCACCTCGGCGACGACGTGCTGCAGGCGGGACAGGATCCACCTGTCGACCGCGTTGAGCTCGCTCTCGGCGGGCAGGTCACCGGCGACGGTGGCGCCGTTCATCAGCGCGAACCGGGTGGCGTTCCACAGCTTGTTGCAGAAGTTGCGGGAGCCCTGGCACCACTCTTCGCTGATCGGCACGTCCGAACCCGGGTTGGCACCCCGGGCCAGCGTGAACCGGGTGGCGTCGGCGCCGTACCGGTCGATCCAGTCCAGCGGATCCACCACGTTGCCGAACGACTTCGACATCTTCTTGCCGTGCCCGTCACGGACCATGCCGTGCAGCGCGACCACGTTGAAGGGCTGTACGCCGTCCATCGCGTACAGCCCGAACATCATCATCCGGGCCACCCAGAAGAACAGGATGTCGTAGCCGGTGACCAGCACCGACGTCGGATAGAACCGCTCCAGGTCCGGGGTGCGCTCGGGCCAGCCCATGGTGGAGAACGGCCACAGCGCCGAGGAGAACCAGGTGTCCAGCACGTCCTCGTCCTGCCGCCAGCCCTCGCCGGCCGGCGGCTGCTCGTCCGGCCCGACGCAGACCACCTCGCCGTCCGGGCCGTACCAGACCGGGATCCGGTGTCCCCACCACAGCTGCCGCGAGATGCACCAGTCGTGCATGTTGTCGACCCAGGCGAAGTAGCGTTTGGCCAGCTCGACGGGCTCGATCGCCACCCGCCCGTCGCGCACCGCGTCACCAGCCGCCTTCGCCAGCGGCCCGGTGTCGACGAACCACTGCAGCGACAGCCGCGGCTCCACCGCCGTCTTGCAGCGCGAGCAGTGGCCGACCGCGTGCTGGTAAGGGCGCTTCTCGGCGACGATCCGGCCCTGCTCCCGCAGCGCGTCCACGATCGCGGGCCGGGCCTCGTACCGATCAAGACCTTCGAACGGTCCGGGTACGGTGACCACGGCGCGCTCGTCCATGATGGTCAGGCTGGGCAGGTGATGCCGCTGGCCGATCTCGAAGTCGTTCGGGTCGTGTGCCGGGGTGACCTTGACGGCCCCGGTGCCGAAGCTCGGGTCGACGTGCTCGTCCGCCACGATCGGGATGCGCCGGCCGGTGAGCGGCAGCTCGACCTCGGTGCCGACCAGGTGCCGGTACCGCTCGTCGTCCGGGTGCACGGCCACCGCGGTGTCACCGAGCATCGTCTCGGCCCGCGTGGTGGCGACCACGATCGCCATGGCACCGTCGCCGTACCGGATCGAGATCAGTTCACCGTCGTCCTCGGAGTGCTCCACCTCGATGTCGCTCAGCGCGGTGAGGCAGCGCGGGCACCAGTTGATGATCCGCTCGGCCCGATAGATCAGCTCGTCGTCGTACAGCCGCTTGAAGATCGTCTGCACGGCGCGGGACAGGCCGTCGTCCATGGTGAACCGTTCGCGGGTCCAGTCCACCGAGTCGCCGAGCCGGCGCATCTGGCCGAGGATCGCGCCGCCGGACTCGGCCTTCCACTGCCAGACCCTCTCCACGAACGCCTCGCGGCCCAGATCGTGCCGGGACAGCCGCTGCGAGCCGAGCTGCCGCTCGACCACGTTCTGGGTGGCGATGCCGGCGTGGTCCATGCCGGGCAGCCACAGCACCTCGTACCCCTGCATCCGCTTGAGCCGGGTGAGCGTGTCCTGAATGGTGTGGTCGAGCGCGTGGCCGATGTGCAGTGATCCGGTCACGTTGGGCGGCGGGATGACGATCGAGAACGGGGGCTTGTCACTCTTCGGGTCCGCCGTGAAGTAGCCGGCCGATACCCACGTCTCGTACCGCCGCTGCTCTACCTCGCCCGGTTGGTACTGAGCGGAGAGGTCACTGCCGGCCGGCCGGCCGTCCGGGGTACGGGTTTCGGTTGCATCGGTCACCCGGCAAGTCTACGGAGGTTGCGACGGTACCTTGCGCCCGGATGTCCGTGGTTGTGGATAACTGTCGAGGCGCCGGTTGTTAGGCTCGCCCGATGTCCGAGCGCAGCACCGGCCCAACCGAATCGCGGCAGCTCGACGAGCCGTCGGCCGGCCCGTCCCCCGCGGCACGCAACGCCCAGCCCATCGAGGTGGGCGGCGAACCGTTTGCCCTCAACGAATCGACTGATGACGAGCCGGCAACGCCGCACGCCAGGCGATCGCGGACCAAGGTGATCATATTGAGCGCCCTGCTGGCCGTGGGCCTGGCCGGTGCCGCAGTGATCGGCGCCGGCATGTGGCGCATCGCCTCGCAGAAGGACGCCACCCTGGTGGCCCCACCGCAGGTCGCCACGTTGCGCGCCGACCAGAGCGACACGGGCCGGGAGACCGCGGAGTACCTGACCACCGCCCTGGCCGCCGAGGTGGATCTTGACGAGACGGTCGGCGCGGTCTACACCGATTCTTCGGCCGCCGACCGCGGCGTGCTGTTCTTCGGTGGTACGACGCTGATCTGGACCCCGGAGAGCGACCTCGACGCCGCTTTCACGCTGCTGGCGGACGAGCAGAGCGAGGTCACCGGCCTGCATGAGGTGGAGGCCGGCCCGCTCGGCGGCACGATGAAGTGCGGCATGACGCGGTCCGACGACGGCGACATCAGCGTCTGCGGCTGGGCCGACCACGGCAGCCTGGCTCTCGCGATGTTCCCGAACCGGTCCGAGGCGGACTCCGCCGACCTGCTGCTCGACATCCGTTCGGCTGCGCAGACCCGCCAATAAGAAATGGCCCACCCGGGTTGGGGTGGGCCATTTCTGTGGTTGGGTCCGGCGGCGTCCTACTCTCCCACACCCTCCCGGGTGCAGTACCATCGGCGCTGGAGGGCTTAGCTTCCGGGTTCGGAATGGGACCGGGCG
>DASSAL010000069.1:0-3004 GCA_035685405.1 Actinoplanes sp.
CGCCCGGTCCCATTCCGAACCCGGAAGCTAAGCCCTCCAGCGCCGATGGTACTGCACCCGGGAGGGTGTGGGAGAGTAGGACGCCGCCGGACCCAACCACAGAAATGGCCCACCCCAACCCGGGTGGGCCATTTCTTATTGCCCCGGTTACACGGCGGTGAGGAACTGGCTGGGCTGCAGCGCCCGGCCGGTGATCCGGACGTCGCCGAGGAAGCCGTAGAAACCGTGCGAATACTTGAGGTCAAAGGACGTCGCACCTAGCACGAACGGCCGTCCCAGGGTGGCGATGCCGCGGGCCGGCTGCCGCGGGTTGCGGACGATCGGGGCGCCGTCCACCCAGATCACCGTGCGGCGGCTGTCGTTCACCACGGCGACATGGGCCCAGCGGCCGACCGGCAAGGCGTGACTCCACGACGTCGGGTCGGCGTCCAGGTCCACCGGATATACCACGTACTGCAGGAACCGCTCGGACGACAGATTGAGGCTGCACGTCGGTTCGAGCGGTGACGAGCGACTCGTCTTACCGGCGTCACCGTTTCGGCCCTCGAAACTGAAGATGCCCATGAACGCGTGGTCGCCGACGAAGGGCTCGGGCAGCTTGAGGAACACCTCGAAGGTGTAGCCGTCCAGAAATCGCGTGCTGTTCAGCGGGGCGGTCGGGCCGGTCTGCAGGACCACCCCGCGATCGGGATTCCGGCCGCCGTCGAACCGCAGGCTGGCGTGCGACGGAGCGTCGGCGTGGTGATCGGCGGAGAGGGTCAGCACCTCCGGCCCGGAATCGGCGAACCGCCGTACCGTCAGATCGTTGCCTTTGCCGGTCTGGTCCCGGACCGTGGCGCCGTCGCCCAGCTGTTGTCCCGCCCCGTCGAACCGCCAGTACGCGAGCGTGTCGCGGCTGATCACCGCGGTGGCCGGCCGGGGCGCGGGCAACATCGGCGGGTCGAAGCCGGCGAACCGCGCGGCGAAGTCGATCGCCATGCTGAACCGGTCGTCCGGGCCGGTGAGCTCGACGACCTCCGCCTCCGGGGCGGACCGGGTGCGCGGATCGCGGGCGCGGAACCACGGCGCGAACGTCTCCACGTTGATCACGTTGCGGGCCAGGTCGAACGTGTAGAGCCGGATCATCGCCGCGCCGCCGTAGTAGCGGTCCTGGTAGTTGGTGATGTGCACGTGGACGTCGTGGCCCGCGGCGTTCGGCAGGACGGTCCGCGCCGGCGGCCAGTGGTGTCCGTTCAGGGTCAGGAAGATCTGGTCGTTGTCGCGGATCAGCCGGCTCCACAGCCGCTGCCCGCGGATGGACAGCGCGGCCGTGCCGGTGTAGTCGGGATAGGCCAGGTCGTGGGTGGTGACGATGACCGGTACGCGCGGGTGCTGGTCGATGATCCGCTGCGCCCAGGCCAGGCCGGCATCGGAGATCTGCCAGTCCAGCGCCAGGATCAGCCATTGCCGGCCACCGGCCGCGATCAGGTGGGCGCTGTTGTAGCCGTCCGGCGACGCCCCCACGAAGGACGGTGTGCCGGCGAACCGCTGCGGACCGAACGCCCGCAGGTAAGGGCTGTCGCCCCGCTGGTCATCGGTGTTCGCCGGCACGTCGTGATTGCCTGCCAGCACGCTGTAGGGCAGTTTGCCGTCGATCCGGCGAAACGTCTCGGAGGCCAGCGTGATCTCGTCCTCGGTGCCGTGCTCGGTTACGTCGCCCAGGTGCGTCAGGAAAACGGCGGCGCGCTCCTGCACCAGATAGCGGAAGGACTCCCGCAGCGGCGCCGGGTCGGCACTGTCCGCGTCGAAGAGGTACTGCGTATCCGGCAGGACGGCGATGGCGAAGCGGTGGGGATCCGGCGGAGCGGCCGGCGCGGCCTCAGCGGGCGAGGACATCAGTATCGGTACGGCGGGAGCGGCGGCGGCCGCCCTGAGCAGATCCCGTCGGTCCACGGCGATCACCGTCCCGGGATACCGGCGGCCCGGCAAGCGGGGAGCGTGTGCAACGGTGCCGCCAAGGCGTCGGTGACCAGGAATTTCATCTCCGGCATCGTAAATCCGCCGTGGGCGAAGCGCTCGCCGGCGGCGGGTGGCCGGCGACATCGGGCGAGTGGCGGATCCGCTCGCCGACACGACCGCGTCCTTTGCCTGGAGATCCGTTCGGCGTAGTTTGTCGCTGGTCGGTGGCGGGCATCTGCTGCCGCGTATCCCTCTGGCTCTCGGTTCAGGAGTGCTCATGCTCAAAGGCTTCAAAGACTTCATCATGCGTGGCAATGTCGTCGACCTGGCGGTGGGCATCGTCATCGGCGCGGCGTTCACGGCGGTGATCACGGCGTTCACCAACGCCTTCCTCAAACCCGTCATCCAGCTGCTCGGTGGTGACACGGGCGTCAACGCGGGCGCGTGGACCGTCGGCAGTGTGAAGTTCGACTGGGCGAGCTTCATCAACGCGGTGATCACGTTCCTGCTCACCGCCGCGGTGCTGTACTTCCTGGTGGTCTACCCGCTGAACAGGATGGCCGAGCGCCGCGCGCGCGGCGAGGAGCCGCCGCCGGCCGCGCCTAGCGAAGAGATCGTGCTGCTGACCCAGATCCGCGACGCGCTGGTGGCCGGGCGTGCCGGTCCCGGTGCGATGAGTGACGTCGAGCACAACGAGCGCCGTGGGCAAGAGCCGCCGCGACACGCATAGCGAAAAGATCCGCTCCATCCGGCGCTGCTCGAACAGATGTTCGATACAGTGCCGGGATGGAACAGCGAAAACACTGGTGGAACGGCAAATGGGGGCGCATCGCTCGCAAGGATGTCTACCTGCGGGTGAGTGGCGACCAGTGGTATGTCGAGCAGCGGGCGGGCGGCGCGGATGGCGTCTCGCACTTCTTCGAGTACGACAACGAGGACGCCGCACTGGACACGGTGCGTGCTCTCCTGGTGGGCCCGGACGAGTGGCGTGAGTTGTCCGTCCGACCGCCGACGCGTTGACCGTCCTGATCAACCCTAGTCCGTTTTGTCATGGTTGGTCAGTGTG
>DASSAL010000070.1:0-22606 GCA_035685405.1 Actinoplanes sp.
GCCGAGGAGACGACCGGCCGCTGAGACGACCGGCCGCTGATACGACCGGCCGCTGAGACGACCGGCCGCTGAGACGACCGGCCGCTGCGATGTCCAGCGGCCGGGCCGCACGTCGACGGCGATGCCTGTCGCTTCTCTGGCGGGACCGCGCCAGGGCCCGGCGCGCGACCGCGCCGGGGCGCCCGAAGGGGCGCTCGACGGGGCGCGGAACACAGGGCGCGCCCCGATCGCCTGCCACGGGGGAAGCGGGCGATAGGGGCGCGCAAGGGAGAGTGTAGACATGCTTTGTGGACGGACACAACGGGTGTCCATACTCAATCATCGAGGTTTCCAGGCGCTTCTCCGTGGCCGGTCGTCACGACGCAAACACCGTACGCACATACCCGACATACCCCGCCAATAGTTGCGACAATTCGGGCAAAGACCTATATTGGGTCAAGGCGCTTTTATCGACTCATGAAATGCGCTCGGATAATGCGGTTCGGATGAGTCGGAAATGCGACAGCAAATTGCTTGGCGTAATAACGTAACCTCTGGCCGCGAATCTCTCCCCTGCAGCTCAGAGCGATCTCTTTCCACGCTGCTCACATGACCTGCCATCAGGTCAAATGTGGAACGTCGGCAATTCGGGTGAACTCTGCGGCGGATCCGGCGGTCGTCCGGAAGAGTGACGCGGATCAAGATCTCCCAAAGATGTTCTTAAGCTCGCTGGGTGATTTCGGAGGAGCCAACAACCACGCATTCTGTCGACCGCGACACTCACGACACTCAGGTGTTCGCCGTGCCGTCGCCGGCGCCGGTGTTCGTGGACTCGACCGGGCGCCGCCGCAAGATGCTTCGCCGGTTCGCGTACGTGTTCGGCGGAGTGTGCATGCTCTACGGCGGACTGGTCAGCGTGAGTCTCGCCGGCGGCCCGGTCAGCTCGAGCGCCGTGCTGCCGCTCCCAGATCTGGGAGACGACGACAACGAGGTCGCCGTCCAGGCGGAGCCCAGGCCGATTCCGACGCCGTCGGCCAGTGCCACGCCGCCGGCCCGGTTCATCACCGAGGCGCTGCGGCGTCAACTCGAGCCGTCGCCGCGAGGCGCGCGCGCGGCGGCGCCCCGGCCGTCGGCCGCCCCGGCCCGCACGCCGACGCCCCAGCTCACCAGCAGGTCACCGGCCCCGGCCGGCACCACCGCGCGGCCGGTCGAGTCGGGTACCACCAAACCGGCCCCCACATCGCCGACGGCCGACACCCCGGAACCCGATCCGACCACCACGACCGATCCGGCGCCCGAGCCGCCGGCCCCGCCCGCCCCGCCGCCATCCGGTGACACGGGCGGCGGCGCGGGCACCACCAGCGGATCCGGAAGCGGCAGCGGCTCGAGCGGCAGCGGCTCGAGCGGCAGCAGCGGCAGCGGCGGCGGCACCGGAAGCAGCGGCAGCAGCAGCGGAAGCGACAGCGGCACCGGGAACGGCGGCGGCACCGGAAGCAGCGGCGGCACTGGCGGCACCAGCAGCAGCGCCCAGGACCCCGCACCACCGGCCGCGCCGTCCGGATCGGCGAGCGACGACGACCAGGGCTCGGCATGACGCGCACCGCCGTACCCCGGGGTCGCAACCGCAACCGCGTCCGCCGCCGGCTGCTGCCCCGCCCGCGGATCATGCTCGCCAGCCTGATGGTTCTGATCTTCGCCGGTGTGCTGGTCGTGCAGGCGTACATCAACGCCGAGTTCCGCGGCGACCACGTCGAGACCGAGGTGGGTGACCAGAGCGGCGTCCCGGCCGAGATCCGCTCCGGCGGGCCGATCATCAACACCACCGGCGGCCAGGTCAGCTCCAGCCGGCTGCCGGAGAAGACGATCGCACTGACCTTCGACGACGGCCCGGATCCGGTGTGGACGCCGAAGGTCCTCGAGGTGCTAGACGAGTACGACGCGCACGGCACGTTTTTCGTGGTCGGCTCCGAGGTGGCCCGCCACCCCGACCTGACCAAGCGGATCACCGCGAGCGGGCACGAACTGGGCCTGCACACCTTCACCCACCCGAACATGCAGCGGATCGCCCCGTGGCGGCGCAAGCTCGAGCTGGCGCAGACCCAGGTGGCCGTGGCCCAGGCCACCGGCGTGCACACCAACCTGGTGCGCTACCCGTACTCGTCCAGGCCGCAGGCGATCGACAACGTGAACTGGAGCCTGATCAAGGAGGCCGGCGCCCGGGGTTATCTGGTGGTGGTCAACGACCAGGACAGCGAGGACTGGAAGAAGCCGGGGGTGGGCCGGATCCTCACCAACGCCACGCCGCCCGGGGACAACTCGGCGGTGATCCTGTTCCACGACGCCGGTGGCGACCGGGCGCAGACGGTGACGGCACTGCGCAGCTTCATCCCGGCGATGAAGGAGCGCGGGTACCGGTTCACCACGATCACCGAAGGGCTCAACATCGGCATCGCGCAGGCCGGGCGTACGGAAAGCAGCGCCCGACCGGCACCGCCGCCGCTCGCCCTCAACGCGCCGGCGGCGGACGCGGACCGGTGGCGCGGAAGTGCCCTGCTGTGGACCGTACGGCTGGCCGACGGCCTGGTCTGGGTGGTGGCCGGGCTGTTCCTGGTGGTGGGGCTGCTGACCATCGGGCGTACCGGTCTGCTCCTGCTGCTGGCCACCCGGCACGCCCGGCAGCGCCGTAAGCAGACGTTCAGCTGGGGCCCGCCGGTGACCGACCCGGTGTCGGTGATCGTGCCGGCCTACAACGAGAAGGAGGGCATCGAGGCGGCGGTCCGGTCGCTGGCCGGTGGCGACCACCCGGAGATCGAGGTGGTGGTGGTCGACGACGGGTCCACCGACGACACCGCGGCCATCGTGGAACGGCTCCAGCTGCCCAACGTGCGGGTGATCCGGGTGCCCAACGGCGGCAAGGCGAACGCGCTGAACACCGGCATCGCCCTGGCCAAGCATGAGTTGATCGTCACGGTGGACGGCGACACGATCTTCGAACCGGACTCGATCCGGATGCTGGTGCAGCCGTTCGCCGACCGCAAGGTCGGTGCGGTGGCCGGCAACGTCAAGGTGGGCAACCGCAAGAGCCTGGTCGCGCTCTGGCAGCACATCGAGTACGTGGTCGGCTTCAACCTCGACCGCCGGCTGTACGAGGTGCTGAACTGCATGCCGACCGTGCCCGGCGCGATCGGCGCGTTCCGCCGGCGGGCGCTGCGCGAGGTCGGCGGGATCAGCGACGAGACGCTCGCCGAGGACACCGACGTGACCATGGCGCTGTGCCGGGCCGGCTGGCGGGTGGTCTACGAGGAGCGGGCCAAGGCCTGGACCGAGGCGCCGGCCACGCTGGAGCAGCTGTACCGGCAGCGGTACCGGTGGAGCTACGGCACCATGCAGGCGATGTGGAAGCACCGCAAGGCGCTGACCGACTCCGGTCCGTCCGGCCGGTTCGGCCGGGTGGGGCTGCCGTTCCTGGCCCTGTTCGGGGTCGCGTTGCCGCTGCTCGCCCCGGTGGTCGACATCATGCTGGTGTACGGCCTGGTGTTCTGGGAGCTGCAGGAGACGTTGATCGCCTGGTTCGGCATGCTGGCCCTGCAGATCTTCTCGGCGGCCGTGGCGTTCCGCTTCGACAAGGAGTCGCTGACCCCACTGTGGCGGTTGCCGCTGCAGCAGTTCGCCTACCGCCAGCTGATGTACCTGGTGCTCATCCAATCCGCCACCACGGCACTGACCGGCGGCCGGCTGCGCTGGCACAAGCTGCACCGGGCCGGCCTGATCAAACCGACCGCGCCACCGGTCGTGGTACGCGCCGACCCGGTCGCCCCGGCGCTGGACACCTGGCCGCCGGTGCTGGATCAGGTCCCGCAGCGGCGTGACCACCCGGCCGCCGGACGGGCCACCGCCCGGCCCCCGGGTCCGCGGCAACCCGAGGTGTTGTCGCCGTACGACATGCCGTCCGCCGGCTCGCCCCCGGGTGGCGGCTCCGGCCCGGTACGCGCCGGGTGAGAGCGCCGGCCCGTACCGCCCGAACTGCAGCCGGGCGGTACGGGCCGACGTGCGGTCAGACGGCCGGTTCGTGCTGGGCGAACGGGAACACCACGTGCAGGGAGGTGCCGTCGCCCGGACGGTCGGAGAGCGCCACGGTGGCGTGGTGGGCGTCCAGGATCCGTTTCGCCACCGCCAGACCGCGGTCCGGGCCGGGCACGTCCGACGGGTTGGCGATGGCGCCGTAGTACAGGTGCGGGAACAGGTCCGGCCGCGTGCCGCCGGGCAGATCCATGTCGTCCAGCCGCACCGCCGGGCCGGACTCCACCTCGGTGCCGACCCGCACCCGGCCGCCGGACGGCGTGTACTTCACCGCGGCGAACAGCAGGTGCATGAGGACCTGCTCGAGGCGTACCGGGTCGGCGATGATCGGCAACGTCGGCCCGCCGGCCTGGTTGAGAATCCAGATCTGCTTGGTCGCCGCGATCGGCCGGACCGCCTCCACCGCGCGCTGGGTGAGCCGGGTCAGGTCGATCTGGCGCATGTGCAGGCAGTCGTTGCCGACCCCGGCGTCGGCCATCCGGAGCAGGTGGTCGAGGAGCGTGCGCAGGCCGCGTACGTGGGCCGCGGCGGCCCGGCCGACCAGATCGGCGAACTCCGGGGCGTGCGACCCGGTGTGGCCCAGCCCGTCGAGGTACGCGTCCACCAGCCGCAGCGGCGCCTTCAGCTCACCGCCGACCAGCGCGGCGAGCTCGTCCTTGCGGCGTTCGAGTTCCTGCAGGCGTGCGGTGGTGTTGGCGAGGCTCACCGCGTACCGGCGCAGTTCCAGCTGTGCGGTGACCTGCCGGGCGAGCGCCCGCAGTGCCTGCAGTTGCTCGACGTTCAGCCGGCGCGGCTCGGAGTCGACCACGCAGAGTGTGCCCAGCCCGAATCCGTCGCTGGTGATCAGCGGCGCGCCCGCGTAGAACCGGACACCGCCGTCCACGGCCACCGCCGGGTTGTCGGCGAACCGGGCGTCCACCCGGGCATCCGGCACTACCAGCAGGTCCTTGCCGAGGATGGCGTGCGCGCAGAACGACAGGTCGCGTGACGTCTCGGTGAGATCGGTGCCGACCCGCGCCTTGAACCACTGCCGGTCGATGTCGATCAGGGTGACCAGCGACATCGGTACGCCACAGACCGCCGACGCCAGCGCGACGATGTCGTCGAAGTCCTTCTCCGGCTCGGTGTCCAGGATGCCCAGGCCGTACAGGGCGGCGAGGCGATCGGTCTCATTGGCCGGCGGTGGTGGGCGCATCCACTAGGCATACCACCCGAAAGTAGCAATCTTCGCGTTTGCCGGTCAGACGCTGGTGTCCACGTACAGGCAGAACGGATGTCCGGCCGGGTCGAGCATCACCCGTACCGAATCCTGGGGCTGGAAATCGGCCACCCGCGCACCCGCCCGTACCGCCTCGGCCTCCGCGGCGTCCAGGTCCGGCACCTCGATATCGAGGTGCGCCATCATCTGCTGCTTGCCCGCCTGCGGTGGCCAGACCGGGGGTACGTACTCGGCCGAGCGCTGGAAGGCGAAGTATTCGACGTGGTCGCCCATCGGCGCGATGCCCACGAAGTCGGGGTCGTCCCGGACGATCTTCCAATCCATCAGATCCGCATAGAAGCGAGCGAGCGCCAGCGGCTCCGGTGCATCGATGACCACACCCCACCAGTGCTTGTTGGTCCGTCCCAGCATGGCAAGCAGTCTGCCCGGCCGGGCATCGGGACCAAAGCGTCAGGCGGTCCAGGATGCCGGTGGCTTGACCGCGACCCGGCCGACGTCCATGCGCAGCAGCAGCAACGGAACGCCGGTCTCGGCCAGCCACTCGTCGACGGCCCGCCGGGCGCCGTCCCACCAGCCGTAGTCGTCCAGCAGCAGCACGCCGCCCGGCGACAGGCGCGGG
The DNA here is from genome assembly GCA_035685405.1 of Actinoplanes sp. Classification (GTDB taxonomy): domain Bacteria; phylum Actinomycetota; class Actinomycetes; order Mycobacteriales; family Micromonosporaceae; genus Actinoplanes. The sequence goes on from DASSAL010000070.1 coordinate 5,898, forward strand.
TACAGGTGGCGCAGTTCGTGCCGGGTGGACTCGTACCAGTCGGTGTCCAGCCGCAGGATGCTGATCTTGTCGGGCACGTGCGCCGGGATGGTTTCCTCGACCTTGCCCTTGTAGTAGTGGATCCGCTCGGCCGGGAACTCGGTCTCCCGCATGGCCTGCTGTACGTCCTCGAGCGAGGCGTACGCCCAGATCGGCGAGCTGCGCTGGGTGGCGGCGAGCATCTCGGCCGCGGACCGGCCGTCGTACCGGTGGTCGTGCTCGGTGGGTTCGCTCATGCCCTCGAACGTGTCGTAGAGGTGCAGATGACGCTCGGCGTCGCCGGTCGACAGCAGCGTCTGGGCGGCCGCCATCATGCTGCCGCCGCGCCACACGCCGCACTCGACGATGTCACCCTCGATCCCGTACCGGACGACGTACCGGACCGAGTTGATGAGGGCGTTCAACTTCTCCGGCGAGGTCATCGTCCGCGACTTGACCGCGCGGATGATGTCCTTCGCCTCGTCGTCGAAGTCGTGCGGAAGCTTGAGTTCCGGCTTGGCCGCCGGCGCTGCCGGCTTGGGATCTGCCGGCGGCTTCGGAACTGCCGGGGCCGGTACGGGTTTCGCCGGGGCGGCCGCCTCACGGCGGGGTCGGACACGGCGCAGCTCGTAGCCGGTCGCTCGCAGCAGACGCTTGACGAGCCTACGCACGATCACAGTGCCGAATATAACGCCGGCCGTTGGTGGAGCTGAGGGGATTTGAACCCCTGACCCCCTCGATGCGAACGAGGTGCGCTACCGGTCTGCGCCACAGCCCCTTGACCCCGCAGGGCCGCAGCAAGGCTAACAGGTCGCCGGACCCGCCCGCGAACCGGATACCCACGTGTCACGCGGAGAACGACCGGCCACCCGCCTCGTACGGACGACCGCGCAGACCGCCCGCCCGGCGATAGGACACCGAGCCGCCGTTGGCCGCGGCCGGCAGGTCGGACGGGTCCCGGTCCAGGCCCATCGCGGCCCGCCGTACCGCCTCTTTCCGGGCGGCCAGCCGGCGCTGCGTCTCACGACGGGCCGCCGCACGCCGCGCCTGCTCGCGCCGGACCTCGGCCTGGCGGGCGGCCAGCCAGGCCGCCTCGCGGGCCTCGATCCGGCGCCGGCGCCGGTCGGCCAGTGCCTTGTTGCGCAGGTGCACGAGGTAGATCACGAGCAGCGACCCGGTCACCGCGAAGCCGATCCAGAAGCCCGGCCCGACGGCCAGCACACCGATCAGCTCGATGACGTTGAGCAACAGCAGCGCGGCGAAGACGCGGCGGCGGCGGACCACCGCGGGGGTGTGCCGGCGTACCGGTGTACGGCGGACCGGGCGCCGGCTGGTGACCAGCCGGAGTTGGCGCCGGGGGCCGGGCGCGGGCGGCGCGGAAACCGGCGCGGCGGGAACCGGAACCAGGCGCGGGGGGTTGACCGGTCGGCGTCCGGGCACGGTGCGGCGCCGGCGGTCGCGGGTCAGCACCCGCGCCGTCGACAGCGCCCGCTCCGCGGCGAGCCGCTCGGTGGCGTCGTACCGGCGGACCAACGCCGGCGCGAGCGCGAGCAACCCGGCCGCAGCGAGGACGGCGAGGAGCACCGAGGTCGGCACCCGCACCCTCCCGGAAAGATGGAAAGACGTAATCTTCCCGAGACTAAGGGGATGAGCTGCGGAAATAGGTGCGGCGCGCCGGGCCGGCAAAGCCGGAGTTGATCATTTGGTTGTGGTACGGGTCCGCCGCCAGCGCGCCAGCAGACCACCCTCCGCGGCCACGTCTTCGCTCGTCATCGCATATCCGAGGTGGTCGCGCCACTTGCCGTCGATGTGCATGTACCTCGGGTGGTACGCCTCCTCGCGGAAGCCGAGTTTCTCCACCACCCGCCGGCTGGGCCCGTTCTCCGGCCGGATGTTGACCTCCACCCGGTGTAGCCCACCCGCTCCGAAGGCGTGGTCGACGGCGAGCGCCAGCGCGGTCGGGATGACGCCCCGCCCGGCGACCCGGGAATCCACCCAATAGCCGACGTACGCCGAGGCGAACGCCCGCCGCACGATATTGCCCAGGTTGAGGTGCCCGACCAGGCGGTCCCGTCCGTCGTCGTCGCGCAGGCAGACGGCGAACGGCATGCTCTCGCCGCGCCGGGCGGCCCGCTTCATGTCCCGGTAGACAAAGAGGTACGCCCGCGGCGAGTTCATCTCGGCCCACGGACCGGGCGGCGCCGACTCCCAGGGCGCGAGCCATCTCTGGTTGGCGATCCGGACCTCCGACCAGGCCCGGGCGTCCGCGCGGCGGTAGGGGCGCAGCGTGACGGGTCCGTCCGCCAGGACGGCAGGCCATCCGGGCACGGACCCCAGCATCATCGCCTCCGGTCGAGCAGCAGCACGTCCACGGTAGACCCGGCGGCGGCCGCGGTGACCCGCTCGCCGAGGACCAGCAGCCCGTTGGCTTCGGCCAGGCCGGAGAGAGTGTACGGCCCACCGGAGAGCGGCTGCACCGTGTAGCCACCGCCGCGCCGTTCCGCGACGTGCGCCGGCCGGAACTCCCGCAGGCCGCCCGGCGAGGAGACGGTGTCCAGCAAGTGCGCCTTCACGCCCGGGCGGAACACCGGCTCCGCGCCGGCCAGCAGCTGGATCACCGGGCGGGCGAGCACCTCGAAGCCGACCAGCGCGGCGCCCGGCTCGCCGGGCAGGCAGACCACCGGCACCTCCTCGCCGCCGACGGTGCCGAAGCCCAGCGATGTGCCCGGGCAGAGGGCCACGTCGGTGAACTCGACGACACCCTGGTCGGCGTCCCGCCGGGAGAGCACCCGGCGGAGCATGTCCCCCGGTCCGGTGCCGGTGCCGCCGGTGGTGATGATCAGATCGGCCCGCAGCGTCTGGTCCTCCAGCAGCCCGCGCAGACCTTCCGGGTCGTCGTCGCAGATGCCGATCCGGTACGCCAGCGCGCCGGCCTCCACCGCGGCCGCGGTCAGCGCGTGCGAGTTGGCGTCCACCACCTGGCCTGGCTGGCTGGGCCGGCCCACGTCGACCAGTTCGTCGCCGGTGGCCACCACGACAACTCGCGGGCTGGGCCGCACCACGACGTGCCCGATGCCGGCCGCGGCGAACACCGCCACCATGGCCGGAGTGACGTACGTGCCGGCCTGGGCCAGCACCTGACCCACCCGGATCTCGTCACCGGCCCGCCGCACCCCGGATCCCCGCTTCGGCGCGTGCAGGATCTCCACCGCCGCCATGCCCTGGTCGGTCCAGTGCACCGGCACCACCACGTCGGCGCCGATCGGCAGCGGCGCGCCGGCGGCCACCGAGAAGCAGGCGCCCGGCGTCAGGCGCACCGGGCGCCAGCTGGCCGCGCCCAGGTCACCGACCACGTTGAGCCGGACCGGCCGGGGACCGCCCTCGAACCGCCCGAACGAGGGGTGCGAGCCGACCCGGCCGGCCGCGGCGAGGTCTTCCCAGCGCGCCGCGTACCCGTCGATGGCGGCCTGGTCGAAGGCCGGGAAGGGGTGCGGTGCCAGCACGTCGGTGGCCAGCACGTTGCCGTGCGCCTGGGTCAGGTCGAGGTCGAGCGGAGGCAGCGCGCGGAGCCTGCGCAGCACGCTGCCCAGGTACTCGGCGAGAGGCATCAGCTCGTTGGCGGCCGCCTCGGCGTCGGCCGTCGCGGTCATGCCCGGTCGCCCCTCACGAACTCGGTCAGCCACTGGCGGAACTCGTCGCCCAGGTCCGGCCGCTTCACCGCGATCTCGACGACGGCCTGCAGGTAGCCCAGCGGCATGCCGGTGTCGTACCGGTGGCCGCGGTAGACGACCCCGTGCACCGGGGTGCCGTCGGCCAGCAGCGCGGCCATCGCGTCGGTGAGCTGGATCTCGCCGCCGCTGCCCGGCTTGGTGTTCGCGATGGCGTCGAAGATGGACGCGGGCAGCACGTAGCGGCCCAGCACGGCGAGGTTGCTCGGCGCCTCCTCCGGTGCCGGCTTCTCCACCAGGCCGGTGACCTTCACGATGTTCTGGTCGTCGGTGGGCTCGACCGACGCGATGCCGTACCGCGCCGTCTCGGACGGGTCCACCTCGACGAACGCGAGCACGATGCCGCCGGTCCGGGCCTGCAGGTCGAGCATGCCGGGCAGCAGCGGCTCGGCCAGGTCGACGAACTCGTCGCCGAGCAGCACCGCAAACGGGTTGTCGCCGACATGCGACGCGGCCGTGCCGACCGCGTGACCGAGGCCGAGCGGCTCACCCTGCCGGCAGGTGTAGATGTCGGCCAGCTCGCTGGTCCGGCGTACCTCGGCCAGCCGGTCCAGGTCACCCTTCTCCTCCAGCCGGGCCTCCACATCGGGCCGGCGGTCGAAGTGGTCCACCATCGAGGTCTTGCCCCGCCCGGTGACCAGCAGCACGTCGGTGATCCCGGCCGCCGCCGCCTCCTCGACGATGTACTGCAGCACCGGCCGGTCGACAACCGGCAGCAACTCCTTGGGCACGGCCTTGGTGGCCGGCAGGAACCGGGTGGCCAGACCGGCCGCGGGAATGACGGCCTTCACGGCCCGGCGGCCCGTCGCCTGCGCGTTCGTCATGTGAGAGGTCACCGCACTTCCTCGGTAGAAACGTGCCCGGACATGCCGCGAGACTATCGGCCACGGCTCTGTCGCGGCGGGTGCGGCCCGCCGGGCGCGGCGTGGGCTTCGTCGAAATGCCCATCGGGTACGACCGGTGAAACCACTTCGGCCAGGCGGTACGTGTCGCGCCCGGCGCGCTTGGCCGCGTACAGGGCATCATCGGCGGCGTCGAGCACGTCCTGCGCGGTCACGCCGTGCTCCGGGTACACCGCGACCCCGATCGACACGCTGACCGCGATCCGATCCACCACCACGCCGGTAGCGTCCAGCCGCCGCGCCTCGATCGGCACCGGGATGTCCCGGATGGCCGCACCCAGCCGTTCCGCCACGATGGCGCCGCCGTACGCATCGGTCTCCGGCAGCAGCACCACGAACTCCTCGCCACCCTGCCGGAACGCGACGTCCACCTCGCGCAGGCCGGCCCGCAGCCGGCGGGCGAACTCGCCCAGCACGGCGTCACCGGCCGCGTGCCCGTACCGGTCGTTGACGTCCTTGAAGTGGTCGAGGTCAAGCACCAGCACGGTCAGCATCCGGCCGAACCGGCTCGCCCGCTCGACCTCGCGGCGCAGCGACTCCCGCAGGTAGCGGTAGTTCCACAGGCCGGTCAGCGGATCGGTGAGGGAGAGCCGCTGCGCTTCCTCGTGCGCCCGCACGTTGTGCACGGCCACCCCGGCCTGCCCGGCGAACGTCCGCAGCGTGCGCAGATCGGTGTCATCGAACTCCTCGGCACCGAGCCGGTCGTACAGCGCCAGCACCCCGAGCGTCTGCTGCGCCGGCTCGGCATCGTCCGGCGCCACCGGCGCGCAGATCGGGACCGCGACGTACGTCCGCCCGGGTGGCTCCCCCGGGGTGGCGCCGCCCGGCTTGCGGCGGCCGCGCCGGGCCTGCCCGGTGGCGGCGACCGCGCCCAGCATCCCCGCACCGAGCGGCACCCGCAGGGTCGGCAGATCCTGCTCCGGCAGCCCTTCCGCGCAGCGCGCCACAAGCCGGTCGTCCACCGGATCGAGGAGCAGCACCACACCCGCCCGGGCGCTGGTCGCGGCGAGCGCGGTCTGCAGGATGACCTGGAGGATCCGGTGCAGGTCGTGGGTGCTGGACAGGGTGTCGCCGAGGATCGCCAGGTGACCCCGCAGCTGGTCACGGCTGGCGGTCATCGCCTGCACGTACGCCTGCAACTCCCGGGTCATCCGGTTGAACGCGGTGGCCAGCCGACCCATCTCGTCGTCCCGCCCGACCGGAACACGGGTGCCCAGGTCACCACCCGCCACCAGGTCGGCGGCATGGGCGAGCTCGGCCAGTGGGCGGGTGGTCGAGCGGGCCAGCCAGCGGGCCACCAGCACGGCAGCGGTGCCGGCCAGCACCACGGCGGCGATGAGCAGCACGTACAGGCCGAGCGGCGTGCCGGCCGGAACCGAGACGACCAGCGGCAGTGGCTGACCCGGCCCGATCGGCACGCGGCGGGTGGCGGTCGGCCGGTCATCGGCCGAGCCGGTCGTCGAATCGGCGTCGACACGTTGATCGCGCTCCGGTTGCGCCAGCAGGACGTCGGCGCCACTGGACGCGGCCAGCCGTTCGAGAAACCCGGCGTCCAGGTTCTGCACCGCCACGACGTCACCGGTTCCCGCCGCGAGAGCCGCGACCCCGCCACCGGTCCGCCCGTCACAGTTACGCCAGCCGGGGTTGCCGCCGGTGGCCATCGTCGACACCAACCCGCGACGCACCAGCCGGTCGGCCGCCGCGGCACGGTCGTCCGCGGGCAGGCCGGCGACCGTGTCGGCGATCGCCTGGAGCTGCCGGCACACGGCGCTGATAGCCGTCCGTACCGTGGTGGCGGCATGATCGAGCCGGTCGGTCGTACGGTCGCGGGTCACGGTGGACACGGTGATGCCGACGAACAGCGACCCGAGCAGCACCGGCCCGAGTACCACGGCCAGAAATGCGGTAGTCAGTCGGCCGCGCAGTGTCACACAGCCTCCCGTCAGTGGCCTGCTTTCGGGTGTTGCTGACATAGTGTGCACCGTTTACCGGTTTGAGAAAGGGGTGCTGCTTGTCGGAATCTGCCCGTGATGCCGAACGATCGCGATCCGAGAAGGTTGCGCTGCGCAGTCAACTGCTCACAGCTCGCAGATCATTGTCGGAAGCCGCCTGCCGGACGGCGGACCGGGCGGTCCAGGCTTCCACCCTCGCACTGGTACGGGAGAGGCAACCGACCGTTTGTGCGGCGTACGCGCCCATCGGCACCGAGCCGGGCGGCCGCGACCTGCCGGACCGGCTCGCCGACTGCTGCACGGTGCTGCTCCCGGTCCTCCTCCCGGACGGCGATCTGGACTGGACCCGGTACGACGGCACGCTCCGCCGATCCGAGCGCGGCCTGCTGGAACCGCACGGCCCGACCCTGGGCCGATCCGGCATCACCCGGGCCGAGCTGATCGTCGCGCCCGCGGTCGCGGTGTCCCGGACGGGCATGCGCCTGGGCCGCGGCGGCGGCTCCTACGACCGGGCGCTGGCCCGAGCCGCCGAGTCTGCGTTCGTGGTGGCCCTGCTCCACGACGGCGAACTCGTGGACCAGGTGCCGTACGAGCCGCACGACCGCCCGGTGGACGCCGTCATCACACCGAGCGCCGGCTGCATCGTCATACCGGGCTGACGCCTCCCGGATGCAGGGCGCCATTCACCGGCCCTCCCGGACGCAGAGCGCCATTCACCGGCCCTCTCGCGGCGCCGCGCTCATTCGCCTCGCACGCCACGCCCATGCGGCTTCGCGCATGCCGCAGCGCACTCGCGCAGGCTCATTCAGCCCGCCGAGTGGACGAAATAACGTCCGATGACGCAGCATTGGCACTCGTAGAGTGTGAGTGCCAGCCAGCCCCTTCCAACGGAGGACCCGTGCCGACCTACCAGTACGCCTGCACCGAGTGTGGTGAACGCCTCGAGGTAGTGCAGTCCTTCTCCGACCCCGCGCTCACGGTGTGCCCGACCTGCGCGGGCAAGCTGCGCAAGGTCTTCAACTCGGTGGGAGTCGTCTTCAAGGGCTCCGGTTTCTATCGCAACGACTCGCGCAACGGCTCGGCCAATGGCGCCACCGGCACCGAAAAGCCCGACGCCGCGTCCTCGTCCGACTCGTCGAAGTCCGACACCGCTGCCACCACCACCTCCTCCTCCTCTTCCTCCTCTTCCTCGTCGAAGTCCGACTCGTCGTCGAGCTCCTCGTCCAGTAACACCGCCAAGGCCGCCGCCACCGCATAGCCCGAAAGACCGGCGCCTGACGCCGCGACGCCCGCTCGGCCGTCGCGGCGTCGTCGTGCCGGCCATCGTCCCAGAGTTCGCCAGCCGGTCCGGAGTTATCCACATTCCGGAGTCATCCACAGGCCGGCAACGGGGACGCCGCCCTTCCGTCTAGCCTCCTGGCCGGCGATGGAAGGAGGCGACAATGAAGGCGGAACCGCGACTCGACCCGGTGCGCCGCGGCTGGCCGGCAGGATCGACACTGGTCCGGTTGGCTGCGGTGACCATGCTGCTGGCCGTGGCGGCGATGTTCGCGTGGTTCGGCTCATCGGGATGCGATCCCACCGCCGCGACGGCGGACGGGCAGCCATCGGACCGACGGCCGGCGGCACCGTCCGGCGAACCCGACGCACAGCCGCTGCCCAATGCCGGCCAGGGCTTCGCCGTTGTGCAACGGCCCGGCTGATGGCGCCGGGTTAGTCCCAGTGCGGGGGACGGTCCTCGAGTAGGCGATCGTCGTTGGAGGCTTCGCTCAACCCCCAGCCGCGTTCGGTGTCCTCGCGGGTCTGGTCCGGCAGCAGAGGGGCTTCCTCGGAGTCGAAGTCGACGGTGCGTTCCGCGTCGGCGTCGTGCTCGGGCTGATCCAGGATGTCCACGGCTAAGAGGGTAGGCCCGCGTCGCCACGCTCGTCTTCCCCCGCTCGCTGTACCGTCGGTGAACGTGAGTTCCCCCACCGGTGTCCCGGACGACGACTATTGGAAGCGGCCGGACGGAGAAGCCGAGCCGGTCCGGCCGGTTCCGCCGCCGGAGCGGGATCCCGAGCCCCCGTACGCCGGCCCGCCCCGCGCCGACCCGCCACCGCCGGCCTGGCGGCCACCGACGATCGAGCAACCACCGCCGCCCCGCGCGCTGCCACCGCAGGACATGGACGCGCTCGACGAGGCCGAGCGGTCCGCGCGGACAGTGACCTACGGGGTGGGCCTGGTCGCCGGCGCCATCGGGCTGATCCTCATGTGCCTGCTCTGCGTCCGCTTCTTCCTGTGACGGCCCCGGCCGACACCCCACACGACGGCCGGGGCCACAGGGTCAGTACGTCCCCCAGACCGCCGTAGCGCCGGAGTCCCCTGTCTTGAACACGTAATAGCCGGAAACCGCGGCCAGCACCACCATGATCACGGCCATTCCCAGGTCGGCCGCCCGGGGGAGCGACCGGCCCGGGCGAAGGGTCAGCAGGACCATGACCAGCGACAGCACGCCGAGCGCCAGCATCAACCAGAACGACACCGTGCCGAGGTCCATGTGTTCGTTGATGATCTCGGCGCCGCGGCCGCTGACGCCCTGCTCGAACAACCGGTCCCGCAGCGCCTTGCCGGACTCCATGGTGATGTAAGTGGTGACCGGCGCGACGACAGCCAGCAGCAGCACCGCCCAGCCGATCCGTGGCCGCCACCGCGGCACCACCGCGTACACGATCGCACCCAGCACGAGTAGCGGCCCGAACACCACGGCGGCATGGTTGACGAGAGCATGCACCGGCAGGCCGTTTATCTGGTCGAACACGGACGCCTCCTAGTCGGCGGGTGGGCGGACAGACCGATAATGGTGACGCCGCAGCGGTCCCCTTGCGAGCGCCTACGCCCAGTTGACCGCTCCGGTTCACGGTTTTACTAGAGAGTTCAAGATTCGTTATTGAAGATCGCCGGTTGAGTGCCGCTGGTTCGCGTGCTGTCATGGAGCGGTGCCGACGGGTGAGGAGCAGCCGCCACGACGCCGCCTGATCGAAGAAGGAGCCGGCGACCTGAACAAGTTCAATCGGCGTGGCAAGCTGGATCCATGACCGGCGACCTCGGCCTGTTCGGCCCCGACTCGGTGACCTGGAAGGTGCACCGGGAGCCGATCGTCTCGTTGGGCGGCCTGCGCTCCCTCTACCTGCAGGCCCTGCACCCGCGCGCGGTGGCCGGTGTGGCCCAGAACTCGTCCTTCCGCTCCGACCCGTGGGGCCGGCTCAACCGCACATCGGCCTATGTGGGCACCGTGCTCTACGGCACCACCGCCGAGGTGGAGGCCGCCGCCAGCCGCCTGCGCCGGCTGCACTCCCGGATGACCGCCACCGACCCGCGCACCGGTGAGACGTTCCGGATCGACGAACCGGACCTGCTGCGCTGGGTGCACGTCGCCGAGGTGGAGTCGTTCCTGACCACCGCCCGGCGCGCCGGCCTCAAGCTCACCGACGCCGAAGCGGACGCCTACTACACCGAGCAACTCCGCGCCGCCGAACTGGTCGGTCTCGACCCGGCCACGGTCCCGGCCACGGCCGCCGAGGTGGCCGCCTACTACGAGGCCATGCTGCCGCAGCTCGGCCTGACCCGGGACGGCGCCGAGACCGCGCTCTTCCTGACCGTCCCGCCGGTGCCCGACGACTGGGGCAGTACCCCGGTGCGCCTGGGTCTGACGCTCGGCCCCACCCGCTGGATGTACTTCGGCATCGCCAGCACCGCGATCGCCCTGCTGCCGCCGTGGGCCCGCAAGCTCTACGGCGGCCTGGGCTGGCCCACCACCGATGTCACGGCCGACCTCTCGGTGCGCGGCATCCGACTGCTGCTCCAGACGATCATGGCGACCATGCCGGCCCGATACCGCATGGCCCCGATGCGCCGCGCCGCGCTCGAACGCGCCGGCATGAACGCCGGGCGCGACGGGGTTATCCGGTCAGCTGCTCCACTGCGGCCCACGGCTCCTTCACCGGCGCCTGCGCGCCCCCGGGGCACACCCGCCGGAAATCGCACCACTGGCACCGCGTCCCGGGCTTGACCGGGAACTCGCGATCGGGATCCGCGCCCGAAGCGACCGCCTTTTCCGCCGCGACGATGTCTCGCGCGGTGTCCTCGGCGCGGGCGACCTGGCGGGCGAGTGACTCCGGCGTGTGCTCGTGCGCCGCCACCGTTCCGGTCGGCAGGTGGTGCAGCTCGACCCGCCGGGACGGGCGCCGGAACACCCGCTGCGCGGCGTACGCGTACAGCGCCAGCGCCTGCGACCCCCGGGCGTCGTCGGCGTCCAGGCCGGACCGGCCGGTCTTGTAGTCGACGATCACCGCCTCGGGACCGTCCGGGCCGCGGCGGGAGTCGATCCGGTCGGCGCGCCCGTTGAACGCCAGCACGGCGGTCTTGGTTGCCACCACCCGTTCCACACCGAGCGGCTCGTCGGCCGGGTCGAGGGATGCCACGTACGACTCCAGCCAGCCCAGCGCCCGCCGATAGGTGGCCCGCTCCTGCTCCGGATCGCGGTAGCCCTCCCGCACCCAGGTGGCCTTGAGCAGCAGCGGCAGGTCACGCTTGCCGGGCGGTGCGGCATACCAGTTCTTCAGCGCGGTGTGCACGCTGGCGCCGAGCGAGTTGTGTGCCCAGGGCGGCCCTTTCGGCGGGGTGGGCCGGTCCACGTACGAGAACCGGTATCGCCGCGGGCAGTCCTCGAAGGCGCCCAGCTTGCTCGGTGTGCAGACGAACAGACGCTCGGGCATGCCGGCGAAGCCGAGCTGCTCGGGGACGGCCGATCGAGGCGGGGAGGAGGGCACGACCCAATCCTGCCAGCCCGGTACGACAAGAACTCAGTCCCTCGAGGTGTACAGCTCCACGAACGAGGCCGCCGCGTCGGCGATCAGCTGCACCGCGATGGCCGCCAGCAGCAGGCCGGCGATCCGGGTGAGCACCTCGATCCCGCCCGGCCGCAGCAGCCGGACGATCACCCCGGAGAACCGCAGCACCAGCCAGACGATCAGCATCACGGCCAGGATGCCGAGGCCGATCACCAGGTAGTCGGCCGGTCCGTCGGCCCGCCGGACGAACAGCATGGTGGCGACGATCGCGCCCGGCCCGGCCAGCAGCGGCGTGCCCAGCGGCACCAGCGCGACGTTGCTGGTGCCGGCCTGCTCCTCCGGCTCGTCGGTCTTGCCGGTCAGCAGCTGCAGCGCGACCAGGATCAGCAGCAATCCGCCGGCGCCCTGCAGCGCCGGCAGCTCGACGTGCAGATAGTCGAGCAGCGTCTGCCCGGCCACCGCGAACACCACGATCACGCCCAGTGCGAGGAGCACCGCCTGGGTGCCGGCGCGGATGCGCTGCCTGGCCGGCAGCGCACCGGTCAGCGCCAGGAACACCGGAACCATGCCGGGCGGGTCCACGATCACGAGCAAAGTCACGAAGACCTCGCCGAACAGCTTCAGATCCACGCGATCATCCCAGCACAGGCACGCCGGTGGCGGCGGCGACGATCTTCTGGTACGCCTCCGGATCGGTGCGGAAGGCACCCAGCCGGACCGTCTTGTGTGTGCCGTGGAAGTCCGACGAGCCGGTTACCACCAGGCCCAACGACTCGGCGAGCGCACGGATCTCGGCCCGCTCCCGCGGCGTGTGGTCTTCGTGGTCGGCCTCCAGGCCGAACAGGCCGGCCCCGGCCAGCTCGACGATCAGCGCGTCCGGCACCACCCGGCCGCGCTTGGTCGCCCGGGGATGCGCGAACACCGGCACCCCACCCGCCTCGCGCACCGCCCGCACGGCCTCGAACACGTCAAGATCGGTCTTGGGTACGAAGTAGCGCGCGCCCAGCCACCGCGAGCCGAAGGCGGCGTCCGTGGAGTCGACGAGTCCCGCCCGGATCAGCGCCTGGGCGATGTGCGGCCGGCCCACCGACCCGCCCGCCGCGTACTCCTGCACCTCCACCCACGTGATGTCCACACCGTCCGCCCGGAGCCGGTCGACGATCCGCTCGGCGCGATGCTCGCGATCTTCGCGCAACCGGGTGAGATCCGTCGCCAGGCGCGGTTCCGCCGGGTCGAACAGGTATGCCAGCAGGTGCAGCGGAATCGCCGGCTCGGCACCGTACCACCGGCAGGACAGCTCGGCCCCACGCACCAACCGCATGCCGGGCGGCCGGGCCTGCGCCGCAGCCGCCCATCCGCCGGCGGTGTCGTGGTCGGTGATCGCCATCACATCCAGGCCGGCCGCCGCCCCGGCGATGACCAGCTCGGCCGGTGTGAGTGTGCCGTCACTGGCGGTGGAGTGGCAGTGCAGGTCGATGCTGGTCACCCGACGACGCTATCGACCGCGGGCGCTAAGCGTCCTCGACGGCCTCACTGTCCTTGCCGAGGCGGGCCTCCACGGCCTGCGGCTCGTACATCTCCTCGACCACCCGCAGGTACAGCTCGTTGGGGTTGGGCAGATGCTTGACCTCGCGCAACGCCTGGTCCTGACCCGCCGACTCGAGTACGAACGTGCCGTAGTTGAGCATCCGGCCGAGCGCCGACTGCTCGTACTTCATGTCGGTTACCCGCAGCAGCGGCATCATGGCCACCTTGCGGGTGATGATGCCGTTGACCACCATCACCCGCTTGTTGGTCAGGATGAAGCGGTCGAAATACCAGTCGAAGACCTTCCAGGCCACCCAACTGATCACCGCCAGCCAGATCAGCACGGCGGCGGTGACCAGGCCGTCGACGTTCTGCCGGGTCAGGAAGCCGGCCAGGTATCCGAGCAGGAGGGTGGCGCCGGCGCCGATCAGCAGCGGGGTGCTGAGGTGGATCCAGTGCCGCTTCCACTCGCCGCGATAGCGCTCGGTCGGGAACAGGTACCGGGAGACCAGCGTGGTGGGTTCGTCCTCGAGCGGCAGGACCCGCCGGGGTCCACCCGGGACACCGGCACCCTCGGGACCGAGCCCTTCCAGTTCCTCCTCGGTGAACACCGGCCGCTGGTACTCCCCGGTGTCCCGGTCGTCCCCGGCGTAACCGTCGCCGTAGCCGGCGCTGTCCGCGTACCCGGCGTCGGGGTTGTATGCGGCATCGGGGCTGTACCCGGCGTCGGGGTTGTACCCGGGACCGCCGGTATAGGTGCGGTGGCCGTACGCGGATTCGTACGCCGGGTCGTTGTAGCCGAAGTTCTCGTCGTCATCCTGCGGGCGCCGACGCGCGCCCTCGTCGTCCGGTTGGCGCGGCTCTCCAGGACCCATGCACGTGATGCTATGCGACGAGGTTCGTGAAGAAGGTGCCGAAACCCTGGGCGATGTCCCCGATCGTGCTGCCCAGTGACGAGAAGACCTGGGCCGCCGAGTTCGGGTTGAACGCGATGAAGAAGATCAGGAATGCAATGCCAAGCCAGGTCAGAACCTTCTTGATCATGGCGGGCCTTCTCCTCCGTTGCGGGTGACGGCTCATCCCGCGGCAGTACTGACGGTATCAGCTTCGCTGCTGTCTGTGAACATTTGTGCCCGAACGGCCGATACCGTTCATGCCGGACACGCTCACGCGCGGCCGTGCAGGTACGGCGACGGTGCTCCGTACACGAGCCCGGGAGGGATTCCTTCCGACAAATCGTGCAGGACGACGTGTTCGGCGAGGAAGTACCCGGCGCTCGCGGGCCAGGCTACCGCATAGAGCCAGATGCCCTTGGCCTCGGACACGTACGCGGATCGATCTTCCGGGCTCTTGACCGACCACAACGGGATGTGGTGGCCGCCGGCTTTGATCTTCGCATGTGGACCGTGGCCGCTGGCGTGCGACATGCTCTCCGCGACCAGGTTTCCGCAGTCGATGCCGGGAATGCCACCGAATCGGGTGCCCAGACCGACACCCGGCTGCTCGGCGATGAGCACCACGTCGGCCGGCCCGCCGCCGAGCGGGTCCGGCCCGCTGCAAGCGAGGGCGGTGGCCCGTACGCCCAGGCGATCGTCGCCGGCCCAGCCCACCCCGGTGACCATCCACCCCGGCGGCAGCGGCCACGGGCACCACAGCGGCATGTGCTGGACGGAGCGCGCTGGCTGTCGCAACACGCTCTCCACGATCTCCGGGCCGATGTGGTCGGCGACCCGGAACGGCGCCACGTCACCGCAGTCGTCACAGCGCCATTGGCTGTGCATGAGGTCCGGCGGCCGAACGTGCGCAGCGCAGCGGGGACAACTGATCGTGACACCCACCCTTTAACCGTGCGGGTCGCCAAGTCCGCCGTCAAGCGAATCGGCCGATCCCACCGGCCCGGCGACAGGTTCACTCATCTCACGGGTGGCGGCGGGCCGGCATGTGCCCGGATCCAGGAGTGCATCGCGATGCCGCTGGCCACGCCCGCGTTGATCGAGCGGGTCGACCCGTACTGGGCGATCGAGAACAACTCCGAGCAGGCCGCCCGCGCGGCCTCGGACAGGCCCGGTCCCTCCTGGCCGAAGAGCAGCGCGCAGCGCTTCGGCAGGGTGACCGTCTCGACCGGACGCGAACCCGGCAGGTTGTCGATGCCGATCACCGGCAGGTCACCGGCCTGCGCCCAGGCCACGAAGTCGTCGATGGTCGGGTGGTGCCGGATGTGCTGATAGCGGTCGGTGACCATGGCGCCGCGGCGGTTCCACCGGCGCAGCCCGACGATGTGCACCTCGGCGGCGAGGAAGGCGTTGGCGTTGCGGACCACCGTGCCGATGTTGAGGTCGTGCTGCCAGTTCTCGATGGCGACGTGGAAGTCGTGCCGGCGCCGGTCGAGGTCGGCGACGATCGCCTCGCGCCGCCAGTACCGGTAACGGTCCACCACATTGCGGCGATCACCGTGCGCGAGCAACTCGGGGTCATAGCGCTCGTCGACCGGCCATCTCCCGGGCCACGGGCCGACACCGACTTCGTCCACCGTCATGGCCGATCACGCTAAACCGCCCGGATGACGACGCAATGAGCGGCGGGGCCTCCCCGGCACCCGCCGCCCACGCTCTGTTGACAAGAAGTCTGCCTTACCCTGCGTATCGATGTGAAGGGATTTCCCTAGTGACCCAGGTCACATTTAACTTTGTTATCAGTTGAATCACGGATTCACCATGCCGCGTCCGATCTGCGGAAGCGTGTATTAAGCACGCACAGTGCAGCATTCTCGCCGCAGGGCAGGGCCGCACCGGGATCCCTACGTTACGTCACCGAGACACGCACCGAACAACGTGCTCAGCGCCACGTGTCGGCACCCTGAACAGCGGGAATTGTTTACCGTGACGGAAGGTTGCACCCGACGTTAGTCATTCCCTGGACGGAGAGATCATGGCCACCGTTGCGCTGACCGCAGAGAACTTCGACGAGGTCACCGGCAAGGACGGGATCGTCCTGGTCGACTTCTGGGCCAGCTGGTGCGGCCCGTGCGTGCGCTTCGCCCCGACCTACGAGCGGTCGTCGGAGAAGCACCCCGACATCACCTTCGGCAAGGTGGACACCGAGGCCGAGCAGGCCTTGGCCGCCAAGTTCGACATCCGCTCGATCCCCACGATCATGGCCATCCGGGACGGCGTCATCGTCTTCTCGCAGCCGGGCGCCCTGCCGGAGTCCGCGCTGGAGAGCCTGATCGACCAAGTGGAGAAGCTGGACATGGACGACGTGCGGGCACAGCTCGCGGCACACCAGCACTGAGCTCATCGCTCCTCGAGCACCGCGGACCGGTTGCGGTCCGCGGTGCTCGCGCCTTTCCGGGACACCTTCGCCGGCGATCCGGGTGGACAAGTCCATCGAACGTGTGTTCGAATCTTCGCCATGCGATGGTCTCATCTGTCGGCGTCCGACGCCGACGACGACGCGCTCCTGGACAGGGCAGCGCCGACGGCCCCACCCCTGCCGCTGGCGCTGCCCGGCGCGATCGTGCGCACCTTCGACACCCCGGGCTTCCAGGGCATGACGTTCTACGAGGTGCGGGCCAAATCGATGATCAATCGCGTGCCGAGCGCCTCCCGGGTGCCGTTCGAGTGGACCATCAACCCCTATCGCGGCTG
Organism: Actinoplanes sp.; assembly: GCA_035685405.1. Classification (GTDB taxonomy): domain Bacteria; phylum Actinomycetota; class Actinomycetes; order Mycobacteriales; family Micromonosporaceae; genus Actinoplanes. Next base: position 22,501 of record DASSAL010000070.1, read on the forward strand.
CTCACATGCGTGCTCATACTGTCTGGCCGGCGACACCCCGGTGCTGATGGCCGACGGCAGCACCAGGCCGACGGCCCAGCTCGAGGTCGGCGACGCGGTGATGGGC
>DASSAL010000071.1:0-3716 GCA_035685405.1 Actinoplanes sp.
CCCACTGGGTGATCCGGGCGCCGTCGTTGGTGGCCAGGTTGTACACGTCCAGCGCCTTGCCACTGTTGCGGTTCACCAGCACGTACCACGCGCTGGTGTCCACCGTCGCCGCCGACGCGGACGGCGCGGCCACCACCGCCAGCACGCCGCCGGCGAGCGCGGTCACCACGGCCGTCAGGCCGGCCGGCCACCCCCGGCGACGTGCCGGCAGCATGTCATTCATGGCACTCCTATCGGTACATTGTTATCGTTAACAACCGTCCGTGGAAGCGCTCCCATCGACGCAAGCCAATGGTGCGCAGACAATTCCGGAACCGTCAAGACGCGTGCCCGACGCCATCACACGCGGTGCCTGTGCCGACCGCGCACCGATCCATTCATTGCCCGGGAGGACGGCGCTGACCAGCCATTTCAGCGGGTGCGACCCGCCCCGTCGCTCCCCTGTAACAGCTTTTCAGCGACCAATCCGGCAACGCACGTTCGCGACTTCAGGTTCGCGGCGGCCGGATCAGAAAGGAACTCGTCGCCGCGAAAGCCGGGCTGCCATCCGACTCGTCGACCCAGAATTCGTCACCCAGATGCCGTACGAAGAACCGTGGGTAATTCGCCGACTCCAGCGCCACCGAACCGGCACTCGCCCCCGGCCGCACGCAGAACGTGGCGTCCCGCTGGAACAGCGCCGTCCCCTCCTCCCGGTCCGCCCGCAGGCGCCAGGACGCATGCCGCAGCAGCCGGCCGTCGCCGGTCCGGAACGAATAGCACCCGGCGTCGGCCAGGCCCGGCACCACCTCGAAGGTGGACCCCGGGCGACCGGGCGCGAGCACCCCTCGGTCGCCGGCCACGGTCAGGAATCGCCCGGCCGCGTCGACCGGTTCCAGTGACACCCGCCCGAGCGGAAGCGCCGCGGTGGATGCCGTGACCGGCGGGCCGGTGCGCGGTGCGGGGGTGGCCGGGCCGGCGACCCGGTCCGCCGGCTGGGCCGACCCGGTCAGGGTGACCGCGACGACCGCGGCCAGCACGCCCGTGGACACCGCCGCGGCGACCGGATGGGAACCGGCCGCGTCGGCCAGCCGTCCGAGCACTCCCACCCGGGTCAGCTCGCCGGTGGACTGAGCCATCATCACCGGCACCGCGGCCGGCAGCTTCGTGTCGACGATCGAGGCGGCGAGCGCCGCCGGCACGGGCAGGAGCGCGAGGCCGGCCAGCAGCCGCTCCGGCGCGATCAGCCCGGACCGGGCTGCCCGGCATACCTCGCACGAGTCGATGTGCCGGCCGATGCGCTTGCGCCACAGCGCGCCGGGCACGCCGTCCCAGTCGGCCACCACGATGGCCAGTCCCGCACACCCGGGCGTCGCGTCCAGCGCCACCACGATGGACCGGCACAGCTCCAGCTGCGCGCGCATCCGCTGCAGCCGGACCCCGGCATGGCCGGCGCTCAAACCCAGCGCCTCGGCCATCTCGGCCCGGGTCAGCTCACCCGCGATCAGCAGTCCCCACAACGGCAACAGCGCCCGGTGATCGGTATCGAGCCATTGCCCGGCCCGCATCACCTGCCGTCGCTGCCGCGACAGCTCCACCCGCAGCAGCGTGGCCTCCTCCAGCCCGGCCGGGTCCGGCAGGGCGGCCGCATCGTCCAGCGGAACCCGGCGGCGGGCGGCCGCGCCGGCGCGCTCCAGATGGGTGCCGATCCGGCGCAGCGTGATCGCCATCAGCCACGGCCGGAAGCGCTCGGCCGCCTGCAGATCGGGCAGGGTGCGCAGCATCCGCAGCATGACCTCCTGCACGACGTCGTCGACCGCCGGATCCGTACCCAGGGCCCGCCGCACCACCGTGTACACCAGCGGCAGCGCAAACCGGACCAGGTCGTCCAAGGCGGCGCGATCGCCCGCACGGGCCCGCACGACGAGGTGAGTGACGCTCATGCCGGTGGACTGTGAACCACGACCGCCCCGACGGTCAACGCCCTTCTGCGTTCGCGGGCAGCTCGATCCAGGCCTGGCGGAACTTGCCGCTCCGCGGGTCCGGACCGGGTGGCTCCGAGGCCCGCTCGATGCCGGCGTCCGGAGCGCCCTGCTCGGCGAGGAAGGCACGCAGCCGCCGGGCGACGTCGGTCCATGGATCCGCGCCCGGGTACGGCTCCAACCGGACCCGCAGCGTCGCCGGACCGGTCTGGACGAGCTGACACCGGCGTACGCCCGGCGTCTCCTCCACCACGGTCACCACGGCCAGCGGAAGAAGACGGACCGTGCGACCGTCCCGGGTCTCGACGGCGAGCGTGTCGTTGGTGCGTCCCTCCACCCGCAGGGCCGGCAACGGGCTGCCGCAAGCACACGGCTCCGGCGACATCTGCACGCGATCGCCGAGGTCGTACCGGATCAGGGGCTGCACGCGGTTGGCCAGGTTGGTCAGCAGCACGGTGGCGGACGACTCGCCGGGTGGAACGGGCCGCAGGTCGGCGTCGACCGGTTCCAGAACGGCCCAGTCGGCGTGCAGGTGCAGCCAGCCGTGGCCGCAGCCGTAGGCCATGCCGGGAAACTCCGACGCGCCGTAGGTGTCGCGCATCGGGCAGCCGAACGCCGACTCGGCGCGCTGCCGCACCGCCGATGACAGCTGCTCGCCGCCGGCGATCAGCAGCGCCGGAGCGAGCTGCAGCCGGCCGGCCTCCTGTTCGGTCGCCAGCAGACTGAGCACGCTGGGGTATCCGGCGAGCAGCGACGGCGCGAAGCCGTTGAGCTCGGCGACCAGCTTCGGCAGTGGATCCAGCGCGGACATCAGCTTGCTCCCGGCGGCGAGGCGGGGGTGCTGGCGCTGGGCGCGGGCCAGCCCGGCGGCGCCGGCGAAGTGCCCACCGGTGACGAACACCGCAGCGGTCCGCCGTCGCCCGCGTAGCCGGCGTATCACCAGCTCCCGGGACAACACCGACCGGTACAGGCGGACGGCGAGGGCCTGATACACCGCCTGAGCCTGGCGGTCGTGGACGAACCGGCCCGGCACCCCGGTGGTGCCCGACGTCGTCCACACCGCGAAACGGTCTCGGAAGAGCTCGCCGACCCGGCCCGGATCACCCACGAACCCGTCCACGGCCGACCGGGTGACCTCCGGATCGGTGACCCAACGGTCGAAGGCGGCCATGAGGTCGGGCTTCGACGTGGGCGGCAGGCGCCGCAGCGCCGCCATGTCCAGCGGGCCGTCGGGCAGGCCGGCGTAGTGGTCCCGATAGAACGCCGAGTGCGCGCGGGCGTGCGCCATCAGGGCCGCCAGCCGGCTCTGCCGCCGGGCGGCGATGCCGTCCGCTCCAGCGCGCGTCGCGGCCCTCAGGTCCCACGCCGCTCGCAGCAGCGTCCAGGAATCAGACATCGTCATGGCCGCCCCCGCTTCCGGGTTTCGTGTGGGACAAGGCCGTGCGCCGGCGGTGGTGCCCCAGCAGCGACGCCACCAGGCCGCCGGCGACCAGGGTCAGCGCGGCGAAGCTCAGGCTCTTGCCGACGATCTCGCCCACGGTCAGCGGGACGCCGGCCAGCAGCTGGGCGGCTCCCTGGGTGATCAGCGCGGTGCCGATTGCCACGTTCAGCACCAGCAGCAGGGCGGAGCTCACGTAGCCGGCGGGACTCCCGCGCAGCAGCAGCACGGCGGATACGACCGCGAACGGCGCGACCAGCCCCAGGTCGAGCGCGGTGGTGACGGAGCTGGTGTACACCTCGACAGCCGAGGCGATG
>DASSAL010000072.1:0-4355 GCA_035685405.1 Actinoplanes sp.
GCCTGGCCGGCTACGGCGCGGTGCTGCCACCGTACGGATTCGCCATCGGCGCGGCGGTGGCCTGGGCCGGGCTGGCCTCGCCCCGGGTGCCGGCCGGCGCCCGGCGACCGGATCCGGCCCGGACCTGAGCGGGACTGGCCCGGCCGCACCAGGCGGCCGGGTCAGTCCCGGTCCGGGGAGAAGTACGGCCAGCCGGCCCGGTCCCACTCGATCTCGCGGATCTGCATGCGGATCACGCCGCCGGCGTCGGCGTCGTAGTAGTGGTGCACCATCCACCAGCGGCCGTGTTCGCGCAGCACGTCCGGGGCGCCCGGGCCGATCTGGTTGCCCCGGCTGGACAGGATGACGGTGCCACCGCCGGCGGTCATCGGCACGCCGTTGCGGTCGAGGTACGGCCCGGTCACCGAGGCGGACCGGCCGACCACGGTGCGGTACGTGCTCTCCACGCCCCGGCAGCAGAAGTCCCACGAGACGAGCAGGTAGTAGTAGCGGCCGTGCCGGAAGATCTGCGGGTTCTCGATCGGGTTCGGCGGGTTCTCCGGGTGCCGGGCCAGCGAGTGGATCGGGCCCACCGGCCGGGTCATGCCGGCCAGCCGCTGCATCTTGATCCCGTCCCAGAACGACCCGAAGGTGATCCACCAGCCGGAGCGGTCGGCGAACACCATCGGGTCGATGGCGTTGTAGTCGTCACCGGGTTCGGAGGTCAGGATCGGCCCGAGGTCCACCCAGCTGTCCAGGTCGCCGGGGGTGCGGGTGCGGGCGGCGCCGATCGCCGAGCGGTTCGAGCCGAACGAGGACGCGGCGTAGTAGAGGTAGAAGTACCGGCCGCGCTGGACCACGTGCGGCGCCCAGAGATGGTTGACGCCGTACGCCCGGGTCCACTCGGGCAGCGGGATCGCGCCCAGCGACTCCCACGGCCCGGCCAGCGTGCCGGTGGACCGCCGCGCGAAGATGCCGCCCGGGTCGGCGGGATTGAGCACGCCGGTGGAGAAGACGTAGTACGTACCGCGGTCCTCGAACAGGGTCGGGTCGTGCACCGGATCGTCGATCACGCCGGGCACATAATCCCCGATGTCACCGACCATGTCGAGCTTTCCGCGCAGCGGTGGCCCGCCAGGATGCCCGGCGCTCGCCGGCGGCGCCGCCCCGGCGACGAGGGCCACGGCGAGCAGCGCAGCGGCGACCGTACGGCTGGACCATCTCATCCGTCCCACGGATCCAGCCTGAACCGCAGACCGCGGCCAGGCAAGAACCTCGATGGATTTCAGCCCGGCTGCGGCGCTAGCACGATGTCGAACCGGGCCCGGGCCCACGGCCCGTCGATCGCCCGGCCGTCCGGGGTGGGTGTGCCCGCGGCGGCCCGCTCGAAGTCGACGACCAGCGACTCCCGGACGCCGAAGACGCTGTCCCGGCCGAGGTACTCGCAGCCGCGGACGAAGATGTGCGTCACCAGCGTGCGCCGCCCCGGTGCGGAGACCAGGAAGTGCAGGTGCGAGGCCCGCATCGGGGACCGGCCGGTGGCGCGCAGCAGATCGCCGACCGGGCCGTCGTACGGGATCGGGTACGGCGTCGGGGTGACCGCCCAGAACGCGTACCGGCCGTGCTCGTCGGTGAACAGATGGCCGCGCGCCGCGGTCCGGTCGTCGCCGTACTGCACATCGTAGAAGCCGTCCTCGTCGGCCTCCCACACCTCGAGCCGCGCGCCCGGCACCGGATCGCCCCCGGTGTCCCGGACCACGCCGGCCACCCAGCACGGCTCACCGGCCGCACCACCGGCGAGGTCGCCGCCGAGGTCGATCCGCGGGGAGCCGGCCACGAAGAACGGCCCGAGCACGGTGGCCTCGGTGGCGTCCCGGTCCGCCTGGTTGTTCACCGTGACGGTCTGCATGGACACGCCGAGCACGTCGGAGAGCAGGATGAACTCCTGCCGCTTGCCGTCGGTGATCTCGCCGCACCGGGTGAGGAACCCGATCGCCGCCTCCCACTCGGCGGTGGTCAGCCGGGTTTCCCGGACGAAGTCGTGCAGGTGCCGGGTCAGCGCCTGGAGCAACTCCCGCAGGCGGGGTGACGGGGTGCCGTCGAAGGACGCCAGCACCCGGCGGACCAGGGCCTCCTCCCGGGCGGCCTGATCGGCGGTGGGGTCGGTCATGCGAGGCCTCCTGACGTGTCCCCGCCAGTGTGCGCGCCGGGCCGCCGCCGGCACAGCCGCCGATGCCGCCGCAGACTTACGCGGAGGTCGGCGCGCCGTGCGAGCGGGCCGCCGGCCCGGCCGCGTTGACCACCTCGTTGTACCAGCTGAGCGCGGTGAGGTACGCCCGGGCCGCGGCGTCCGGGTCGAGCACGTCGGCCAGTCCCGCCGGGCTGCCGTTCTCGTAGTCGCGAACCACCGTCAGGACCCGGCCAAGCCGGCTGGCGCCCTCGGTGAGCGCCTCGCTCACCTCGTCGGTCAGCGGCAGGTGCTCGGCCAGTTCACCCGGGGTCTGCCCGATCAGCTCGGCGACGCCGGAGAGCAGGCCGATGCTGAACGCGGCCTCGCCGGACAGGCCGAGGTGCTGCGCCACCGTCTGGCACAGCCGCGCCCTTGTCATGATCGTCGCCAGCTGGTCCGGTGCGCCCTCGGTCAGATCGCTGATCAGCATCAGCGTGACCCATTGGCGGATCGTCGGCAGGCCGAGCAGGACCGCGGCCTCGCGCACCGAGGAGACCCGCGCCCGCAGCCCGGACGCCGCCGAGTTGGTGGCCTGCAGCAGCCGATAGGTGAGCGCCGGGTCGCCGGCGATCAGGTCGACCACCTCGTCGAAGTCGACCTCCTCGGCGACCAGGGCGCTGGTCAGCCGCAGCCGGCTGAGCCGGGCCGGCGACAGCCCGGGGGTGGAGACCACGTGCGGGAGGCCGAGCACATGCCCCTGGAACATGTCGAAGCCCAGCTCCAAGGCCCGCTGCAGGTCCTCCTCGGTCTCCAGCCGCTCGGCGACCAGTTGCACATGCGGATGGTCCCGGCGGCATCGTCGCACGATGTCGGCGGCCTCCGCCGGATCCAGATCGGGCAGGACCACCTTCACGTACGTGGCCAGCGACAGCAACGGGTCGTGCGCACCCGGCGTGTAGTCGTCCAGCGCGATGGTGAAGTCCCGGGCGACCAGCTCTTCGACGCCCTTGATCAGCGCGTCGTCGACGTGCACCGTTTCGATGATCTCCAGGACCGCCTGGTTGGAGTCGAACGGCACCGGCAGTTCGCCGACCAGGAACTCCCGGGTCACGTTGATGAAGCACGCCCGCGCACCGACCAGCGCGTCCAGGCCGAACTCGGTGAACGCGGCCACGATCACCCGGCTGGTGGCCTCCGCCGAGCGGCGCGCGGCCCGAGTCGCCCCGGCGGTGTCCCGGAACAGCAGCTCGTAGGCGACGACATCGCCCAGCCGGTCGAAGATCGCCTGCCGCCCGACGTGCACGAGGGACGGCTCGGCGTGGCCCAGTTCCACGGCACCAGGGTAGCCCCTACCAGGATAATATACGGCGAAACGGACAACTCCCGACGACGCCGGGCGCCGAAAGGATCTGGCAGGATCGCTGGATGATGCTGCGGCGGGCACGGGGGGCGGCCGCGTTGCTGCTGGCCGCGGCCGGCGTCGCGCTGACCGCCACCACCCTGCTGGCCGCGCTCACCGTCTACGGCCGGGCCGCGACCGAGGCCGGGGTACGCAGCGCCGTCCGGTAGGCGGACCCGGCCGACCGGTCCATCCTGGTGCGGGGCACGGCCGGCGGCGATCCCCGTGTGTACCGGGAGTGGGACAGCGCGCTGCGCCGGACCTTCGGCGGCGGGCTCGGCGGCGTGCCCGTCACCGTCAGCGCGGCCGGCTACGGTGCCGGCTGGGCGCTCGCGGACCCCACCGGCCGGGTCCAGCCGGACGCCTCCGGGGTGGCCTACGCGAACGTCGTGTACCTGGACGACCTGTCCCGGCACGCCGAGCTGGCCGCCGGCCGCTGGGCCACACCGGGCGCGTCCCCGCCGCAGGCCACGCTCGCCGAACCGGCCGCCCGCCTGCTCGGCCTCGGCGCCGGCGACCCGGTGCCGCTGGCCGACCGCCGGACCGGCCGGATCACCGAGGTGCTGATCACCGGCGTGTGGCGGGTGCGGGCCGCCGGTGATCCGTACTGGCGGCTGGCCCCGGACGTCCGGACCGGGGTCGCGCCGCAGTCGGCAACATACGGACCGCTGGTCGTCGACCGCGCCGACTTCGCCGACCGGTTCGCCGTCTCCGAGTCGGTCGCCTGGCAGAACACGCCGGACCTGGACCAGGCCACGCTCGGGCAGCTGGAGCGGGCCGCCGCGGCCGCGGCCGCCGCGGGTGCCG
>DASSAL010000073.1:0-21679 GCA_035685405.1 Actinoplanes sp.
GCGTCCTGCCGGCGGGCCGGCGGGTGGATCCGCGCGGTCCGGCTGACCGCCGGCACCGAGGGGGTCCGGCTGGCCGCCGGCACCGAGGAATTGAAGCGCCCGCTGGCGTGGGCGTGGCTAGGCTGTCGCCCGTGTCCGAACCCGCCGAACTCGATGACCTGGTCGAGCTCGCGACCGCCTGCCGGCGCGCCGACGGCGGCCTGCCGCTGACCGCGGAGCCGGCGTTCCTCGCGGGGCGCTGGGGTTCCGCCGGTGCCACCACCCGGTACGAGCGTGGGCCGGACGGTGCGCTGGTCGCCGCGGCGGTGCTGCGTGACGGCCCGCGGCTGATGACGCTGGTGCACCCGTCCGTCCGCGGTCGCGGTGTCGAGGCGGAGTTGCTGGACTGGGGACTGGGGCTGGCACCGGGCGCGACGGTGGAGACCGAGTCGTCGACCGCCGAGCGAGAGCGGCTGTACGCGTCCCGCGGCTTGCGCCGGACCTTCGGCGAGGACGTGCTGCGATACGACCTGTCCCGCGCGGTGCCGGCGCCGGCCTGGCCGGACGGCGTCACGCTGGCCGAGTGGTCGGCGGCCTCGGGCGAGCGGTTCCACGGGGTTTACCACGCGGCCTTCCGGGAGCGGCCCGGTTATCCCGGCTGGCCCGCCGCGGACTGGATCGAAGCGGTGACGGAGGAGGACACGTTCCGCCCGGCCTGGTCCCTGCTCGCCACCGACGACCGGCTCGGCGACGCCGGGTTCATCACCGCCGCGGTCGGCTGGATCGATCAGGTGGGGGTGGTGCCGGCCGCGCGCGGCCGCGGACTGGGTGCCGCGCTGGTGCTGGAGGTGCTGCGCCGGATGCGAGTGGCCGGTGAGACGGAGGCGTGGCTGGCCGTCAACGTCGACAACCCGGCCGGCGCGCTCTACCGGCGGCTCGGCTTCGAGGGGGAAGGACGGCGCGCCCGCTTCCAGCGCGCGGAGCCGCCGGCCGCGGCGATGTAGCGCGTTCCTCGCGGCTGATCCTCGCCATGACGACCCGGCGGATCCTGATCACGGCGCCTGGCGCGGCGGGCTGACGGGGCGCGCCCCGCATCGCCCGCGCTCGGCTCGCGTCTGGCTGCCCGGTTCGCACCGCGTCTGCCTGGTTCGTGCCGCGCCGCGCCGTTCGGCTCGTGCCGCGCCGCGCCGTTCGGCTCGTGCCGCACTGGGCTCCACCGGTGCGACTCACGCCGGCTCGGCCTCGCGGCGCGCCGCTCCCCGCCCGCCCCGCTCAGGTCGCGGAGACGTCGGTGTAGTGCTCGACTCGCGGCGGCCGGGCGAAGTACCGGCCGATCAGCGCCCGCCACCGGGTGAAGCGGTCGGTGTTGCGGAAGTTCTCGACGTGGGCCTCGACGCTGTCCCACTCCACCAGCAGCACGAACCGGGACGCCGACTCGACGCCGCGGGTCATCCGGACCGACCGGCAGCCCGGCGTGCCGGCCAGGATCGGGTGACCCGCCCGGTAAGCGGCGGCGAACGCGTCCTCCTGACCCGGCAGGACATCGATCAGAGCGACTTCCAGCACCATGATCGACCAGTCTGCCACCGGCCCCGGACCAGAGACTTCGGGCACTTTGCCGGAGGCCACGTGCAGAAACCGCGGTCCATGGGACACAATGACTGGGTTGCAAGGGGAGTATTCCTCTCGCGCCGGTCTCGTCAACACGGCACCGCTTCCCGGGCTCCGGCCCGTCGGGCGGTCCCGGGGCCGGCGGTCGCCCCCGGGGTTTCCCGGCCGGGGCCGCGGCGGAAGAGACCTTCGACAGCCGTACCGTTGCTGCGCCGACTCCCGACCCGGCGCAGTGATGACCCGTGTCTGCCGGAGGTCCTATTTTGAATGTTTCGCTCTGGGTGTGGATCGCCACGCTCGTGGCTCTCGTCGTTCTGCTCGCCGTCGATCTGCTGATCGTCGGCCGGCGACCGCACGAGCCCAGCATGCGCGAGGCCGGCACGTGGGTGGGCTTCTACGTCGGGCTGGCCCTGCTCTTCGGCATCGGCATCTGGGTCACCGCGGGCGGGGTGGCGGCCGGCGAGTTCTACGCCGGCTGGCTGACCGAATACAGCCTGAGCGTCGACAACCTGTTCGTCTTCGTGATCATCATGTCCCGGTTCGCGGTGCCCCGGCAGTACCAGCAGAAGGTGCTGCTGATCGGCATCGTGCTCGCGCTGGTCATGCGTGGCCTGTTCATCGCGGCCGGCGCGGCGCTGATCTCCCAGTTTTCCTGGGTCTTCTACATCTTCGGCGCGTTCCTGGTCTACACCGCGATCACCTTCTTCAAGCAGGGCGAGCCGGACGAGGGCGACTTCAAGGAAAACGTGCTGATCCGCTGGTCGCGGCGCGCCCTGCCGATCTCGTCCACCTTTGACAGCGGCAAGATGACCGTGGTCACCGAGACCGGCAGGCGGATGTTCACCCCGATGCTGATCGTGATGATCGCGATCGGCACCACCGACCTGATCTTCGCGCTCGACTCCATCCCGGCGATCTTCGGGATCACCAAGGAGCCGTACCTGGTCTTCACAGCGAACGTCTTCGCGCTGATGGGACTTCGCCAGCTGTACTTCCTGCTCGGCGGCCTGCTCGACCGCCTGGTCTACCTGAACATCGGGCTGGCCTTCGTGCTCGCCTTCATCGGCGTGAAGCTGATCCTGGAGGCCCTGCACACCAACAACCTGCCGTTCATCAACGGCGGCGAGGGCCTGCTCTGGGCACCGGAGATCCCGATCTGGCTGTCGCTGACGGTCATCCTCGGCACGCTCGGCATCGCCACCGTCGCGAGCCTGGTCAAATCGGCGCGCGACACCCGCAAGAAGGAGTTCGCGGACAGCTCCGTCTGACCCGCGGAAAGACTTCGGCGGAAAGACCTCGGGGGTACGGGCACAGCGCGGTGCCCGTACCCCCGTTGTCACTGCTGGTGCTTGCGGCGGGCCGCCTGCCGCCCGCGGATCTGCTGGTCCAGGACCACCTTGCGGATGCGTACCGCGGCCGGGGTGACCTCGACGCACTCGTCCTCGCGGCAGAACTCCAGCGCCTGCTCCAGCGACAGCCGGCGCGGCGGGATCAGCCGCTCCAGCTCCTCACCGGACGACGAGCGGATGTTGGTGAGCTTCTTCTCCTTGGTGATGTTGACGTCCATGTCGTCCTGGCGGGAGTTCTCGCCGACGATCATGCCCTCGTACACCTCGGTGCCGGGCTCGACGAACAGCGTGCCGCGCTCCTGCAGGTTCATCATGGCGAACGCGGTGGCCACGCCGACCCGGTCGGCCACCAGCGAGCCGGTCGCCCGGGTGCGCAGATCGCCGAACCACGGCTCGTAGTCCTCGAAGAGGTGGTGCAGGATGCCGGTGCCGCGGGTCTCGGTGAGGAACTCGGTGCGGAAGCCGATCAGCCCGCGGGCCGGCACCAGCCACTCCATCCGGATCCAGCCGGTGCCGTGGTTGACCAGCTGCTCCATCCGGCCCTTGCGGGTGGCGAGCAGGCTGGTGATGGCGCCCATGTATTCGTCCGGCGCGTCGATGGTGAGGCGCTCGACCGGCTCGTGCACCTTGCCGTCGACGATCCTGGTGACCACCTGCGGCTTGCCGACGGTGAGCTCGTAGTTCTCCCGCCGCATCTGCTCGACCAGGATGGCCAGGGCCAGCTCGCCGCGGCCCTGCACCTCCCACGCGTCCGGCCGCTCGGTGGGCAGCACCCGCAGCGACACGTTGCCGACCAGCTCGCGGTCGAGCCGGTCCTTGACCATCCGCGCGGTCACCTTGGCGCCCTTGACCCGGCCGACCAGCGGGGAGGTGTTGGTGCCCAGGGTCATCGAGATGGCCGGCTCGTCCACCGTGATCAACGGCAGCGGGATCGGGTCGTCCGCGTCGGCCAGCGTCTCGCCGATCATGATCTCCGGGATGCCGGCCACCGCCATGATGTCGCCCGGCCCGGCCCCCTCGGCCGGCTTGCGCTCCAGGCCCTCGTTCATCAGCAGCTCGGAGATGCGCACCTTTTCCACCGAGCCGTCGGTGCGGCACCAGGCCACCGTCTGGCCCTTGCGGATGGTGCCCTGGTGCACCCGGCACAGCGCCAGCCGGCCCAGGAACGGCGAGGCGTCCAGGTTGGTGACGTGCGCCTGCAGCGGCGCCCCCTCGGTGTATCGCGGCGCCGGGATGGTGGCCAGCAGCGTCTCGAACAGCGGCTCTAGGGTGGTGCTGTCGGCCGGCACGGTGTTGTCGGCCGGCTGGGTCAGCGAGGCGATGCCGTCGCGGGCGCACGCATACACGATCGGGAAGTCGATCTGCTGCTCGTCGGCGTCCAGGTCGAGGAACAACTCGTACGTGTCGTCCACGACCTCCTTGATCCGCGCGTCCGGCCGGTCCACCTTGTTGATCACCAGGATGATCGGCATCCGCGCCTTGAGCGCCTTGCGCAGCACGAACCGGGTCTGCGGCAGCGGCCCCTCGGACGCGTCCACCAGCAGGAGCACCCCGTCGACCATGGTCAGGCCACGCTCCACCTCACCGCCGAAGTCGGCGTGGCCGGGGGTGTCGATGATGTTGATCGTGACCGGTTCGCCGTCGGCCGGCGCGTACGTGATGGCCGTGTTCTTGGCGAGGATGGTGATGCCCTTCTCCCGCTCCAGGTCCATCGAATCCAGCACGCGGTCGCCCATCTCGGCGCGCGCGTGGAACTGTCCGCCCTGTCGCAGCATGGCATCGACGAGGGTGGTCTTCCCATGGTCGACGTGCGCGATGATGGCGACGTTGCGGAGGTCGGTGCGGGTCTGCATCCCCCCATTGTCCCCGTTCCGAGTTGCCGTCGCCGTCCCGGGGGGCATCGCCTGCGTCACGTCGGCCGGGGCGATTTGCCGCATTTCCGGGGCATCGGACGCTGGCGAAGGCTGCTAGCGTCCTCTTGTCCGGCGACAACGGGGGAGGGGCTCACGTGATCGGTCGTGCGCGCGGGTGGCAGCTCGCCGCCGCCGCCGCGGTGGTGCTGGCGGTGGGCGCCGGCTGCGGCCTGCTCGGCAATCGCACCGGCAACACGGCCGACGCGGCACCGGCGGCCGCCGGTGCATCCGCGACACCGTCGGAGGACCCGGCGATGTACGAGGAGGCGACGCCCGCGCCGGCGGGGCCGACCGCGGAGCCCACGCCGCCGACGATCAGGGCCACCACGAAGCCGAAGCCCACCCCGACCGAGGATCCGAACAACTTCACCGAGCCGGAGTGCGCCACCCACGAGGGCAAGAAGATTTCCCGCAAGGCAGCCAAGTCGGCGCTGGTGGCGGCGGCGGCCAAGACCTATTGGCCCACCTCGGCACCCCAGCTCAAGGTGCCGGCCGACCTGGTCAAGGCGGTGGCGTGGCACGAGAGCGGCTGGCAGTCCTCGATCGTCAACTGCGACGGCGGGCGCGGCCTGATGCAGGTCATGCCGGACACCGAGGAGTTCATCAACACCCGGTTCGAGAAGTCGTACGACTCGCACGCCCACCGGGAAAACGCCGTGCTGGGCGCCAACTACCTCGCCTGGCTGACGAGGTATTTCGGGGACAACTACTTCACGGGCAACTACAGCCTCGGCACGGGCAAGTGCCGGTCGCACGAGAGCCGGTGCCTGCTCAACATGGTGATCGCCGGGTACAACGCCGGTGCCGGTGCGGTGGACGAGGCGTACGCGGACAAGCGGTTGCCCAACCCGGAATACGTGAACTCGGTCCGCCACCTGATGAAGTCCTGCTACTGCGACCGCTACTGAGCACCCCGGCGGCCGGCGGCTACACTGGTAGCCGGAACCCGGGACTCTGCCGTTTTGCCCCCATCGGTGCCGCGGCGGTAAAGTCTCGGGGTTGTTGTGCGTTCAGATGCTGGCGAGGCACCCGGTTTGCCCGTGCAGCAGACATTGAGGGAGCCCAGAAGCAATGCCGCCCAAGAAGAAGACCCATGAGGTAAGCCTCGCGCTTGAGGCGGGTAACGCCGCGATGGTCGACCTCGGCAAGATGCTCGGCCCGACCGGCGCCAACATGCGGGCGGTCAAGCAGGAGTACGACGCGGCCACCGCGAACAACCGTGGCGAGATCATCCCGGTCGTGGTGACGGTCTTCGAGGACCGCAGCCACCAGCTGACCTACAAGACCCCGCCGACCAGCTTCCTGATCCGCAAGGCGCTGGGCATCCAGTCGGGTGCGTCGAACCCGCTGACCCAGACCGTCGGCACGCTGAGCCAGGAGCAGGTGCGCTCGATCGCCGAGCGCAAGCTGCCCGACCTCAACGCCAACGACGTCGAGGCCGCCATCAAGGTGGTCGCCGGCACCGCCCGTTCGATGGGCGTCAAGGTCGCCGAGTAGGCCGGATTCCCGGACGCGGGTTCTCCTGACCGGAGGGCCCGCGTTTTCGTGTCATCCGGGCGGCTGGCGTTTGTCGGTGCCGACCACCGTGTCGATCAGGCCGTACTCCCGGGCCTCCTCGGCCGACAGCATGCGGCCGGCGGACAGGTCGTCCTCGATCCGGCTGCGGGTCTGACCGGTGACCTCGACCAGGCGCAGCACCATCTCCTCCAGCTCGCGCAGATGCTGCCCGGCGGCTGCGGCGACCTCGTCGGCGGTGCCGGTCACCCCGGCCGCGCGGGGCTCGGCCAGCTTGAAGCGGGCGTGCCGGTACGCCGACCGCTGCGCCGCCGCGGCCAGCACGGCCAGCACCGCGCCGCCGGCCTCCGAGGTCACCACCGCGTGCACCGGCGCGGCCATGGCATCGATCACGTCGACGATCGCGTGCGCGGCGGCCAGCTCACCGGTGGAACTGGCGATGTGCAGCTGCACCGGCGCCGGCCCGGACGCGTCCAAGGTGAGCAGGGCGGCCGCGATCCCGGTGGCGTCCGCCTGGGTGAGCTGGCCACGGATCATCACGATGCGCTGATCGAACAGCCGCTCCTCGAGCCAGCCGGGCATCGACGGGCCGGGCACGGGCACGGCGGACGGCCAGGGCTCGGGGTGGCGATCGGGGCGGGGCTGCCAGCGCGCATCCATCCGCCGAGTCTAGGGAGCCCGAGCCGCCCGGATGGAGGTCTTCCGCTGAGGGCGGACTAATGCCCGGCCAGCAGGGCCACCTGTGGTCTGAACCACCGCTCGGCGGGTTGCATCCGGTACCTGGGTACAGGCTTACCGTCGAGGTATGACGACAAGTGACCTGGCCTGGGTGCCCGACGCGTGCTCCCTGCCGACAGCTGAGCGGCGGCTGCGGCTGGCCGACTTCGACGAACTGTTCGCCACCGCCGTGCGCCGCGTTGAGCCGGTAACGCCGACCCACGCGCGGTTGCACCTGACCGGCGGGACCGGGTTGGCCACAACGGTACGCGACCTGACCGCCCGGGAGACGGAGTGCTGCTCGTTCTTCCAGTTCACCGCCACGCCGGGAACCGCCACGGACGGCGAAGCGCTGACTTTGGACATCGAGGTGCCCGCACAGTTCACCGGCGTCCTGGCCGCCCTGACCACCAGGGCGAGCTCGGTGTCGGCCAGCCGGGCCGGACTGCCTGCGTCATCGTCCGGAGTCGACCATGCAGATGATGGCCAAGCCTTCGAAGGTGCGCGCACCACCGCGACGGTGGCCTGATGGGCGAGTCGCTGACCGGGTTACGGACCGGTGAGGTCGCGCAGCAGGCGGGCGTCAACATCCAAACCCTGCGCTACTACGAACGCCGCGGCCTGCTCAGCGAACCGGCCCGGTCCATCGGCGGGCACCGGCTCTACCCGCCGGACACGGTGGCCCTGCTCGGCGTGATCAAGGCGGCCCAACGCCTCGGGTTCACCCTCGACGAGGTGGCCGAGCTGATCGACGCCGGCCGCGGCCGTCATCCGGCACCCGACCTGCGGCAACGCGCCATCGACAAGATTGCGGAGATCGACGCCAAGATCGCCGACCTCCAGGTGATCCGGGGAGCGCTCACTCGGGTTGTCGACGCGCGCTGCGACAGCCTGACCAACTGCACCTGCGCGGAGTGCCCGATCCCGTTCCTCACCATCGCCGCTCGCCCGGACGGGTACCCACCACGGCCTTCACGACCGTGACCAGCGGATGCGCGCCGGCGCGATGTCTCTTAGCGTCGACGGCATGCCAGGGGAACGCAACGTCGGGCGGGCGAGGGTACGCCGTCTGCCGCGCGGCCGGGCACGGGTGGGCCGCCCGGTCGGCAAGGCCCCGCTGCCTGAGCGGGCGGCGACCTCCATCCTGCCCGCGGCCGGCGCGGAGACGCCGCCGGTCTTCGTTGACCCCAGCGGCGTCCGTCGACGGCGGCTGCGGCTCGCCGTGTACGCTCTCGGGCTCGTACTCGCCGCCGTGCTGGCCGCGGTCTGGCTCAGCCAACTCGGCGGCGGCCCGGCCGCCCCGCCGAAGCCGACGCCGTGCCCGGCTGCGTCGAGCGCGGGAGGCTGTGTCCGGTGACCGTGTACCGCAGCGCACCGCCGCCGGCCGATCCGGAGTCGTCGGGTGCCCTGCCGGTCGTGCGGCGTCGGCGGCGCACGTTCCGTGCCCTCCTCGTCCTGGTGGTGCTGGCGGTGCTGGCCACCGTCGTGGTGGTCGAGGTGTACACCGATGCCGGGTTCACCCCGGACGGCACGACGCAGCAGGAGGCATCCCACGGCAGAGTTCCGGCGGCCGTCCACGACGGCGGCCCGGTCATCGATCTGTCCGGGCCCCGGCCGCGCAGTTATCGGCTGCCGGACCGCACGGTGGCGCTGACCTTCGACGACGGGCCGGACCCGAAGTGGACGCCCCCGATCCTGGACGTGCTCGCCCGGCACCGGGTGCCGGCGACGTTCTTCGTGGTCGGCTCCCAGGTCGCCCGCAATCCGGAGCTGGCCCGCCGGATCGTCCGCGAAGGCCACGAGCTGGGCGCGCACACGTTCACCCACCCCGACCTGGCCGACCTGCCCCGCTGGCGGCGGGACCTGGAGAACTCGCAGGTGCAGCTCGCCATCGCGGCCACCACCGGCCGGTCGACGATCCTGACGCGGCCGCCGTACTCGTCGTTCCCGGACGCTCTCACCGACCGTGACTATCCGACCGTGCAGGAGCTCGGCCGGCAGGGTTACGTGACCGTGCTCGACGACGTGGACAGCGAGGACTGGCGGCGGCCCGGCGCCGACGCGATCGTCCGCAGCGCCACGCCGCGCGGCGACGCCGGCGCGATCGTGCTGCTGCACGACGCCGGCGGTGATCGGGCGCAGACCGTGACCGCCCTGGACCGGCTGATCCCGCAGCTGCAGGAGCGCGGCTACCGGTTCACCACGGTGACCGGGGCGCTCGGCGACCGGCTGGGGCCGGCCAATCCACCCGCGGCCGCGACGCAGGTCTGGCGTGGCCGGACGCTGGTCTGGACGATCCGGGCGTCCGACGCGGTGCTGTGGCTCTTCTGGGCGCTGCTGATCGCTGCGGGCGCGCTGATCGTCGTACGCACGCTGATCTTGTTCTTGTTCGCCTGGCGGCACGCCCGCCGGAGGCGCGCGCCTGCCTGGACGTGGGGGTCACCGGTCACCGAACCGGTGACGATCGTCGTGCCGGCGTACAACGAGGAGAAGACGATCGGGGCCGCGGTCCGCTCGCTGGCACTCTCCGCCCATCCCGGCGTCGAGGTGCTGGTCGTCGACGACGCTTCCACGGACCGCACCGCGGAGGCGGTGGAGGGCCTCGGCCTCGGCAACGTCCGGGTGGTCCGGGTGCCGCCCGGCGGCAAGGCGACCGCGCTGAACACCGGGACGGCACTGGCCCGCAACGACATCGTGGTGATGGTCGACGCGGACACCGTGGTGGACACCGACTCGGTGCACCGGCTGGTGCAGCCGTTCGCCGATCCCGCAGTCGGGGCCGTGGCCGGCAATGTGAAGGTCGGCAACCGGCGCGGCCTGCTCGGCATCTGGCAGCACATCGAGTACGTGATCGGCTTCAACCTGGATCGCCGGCTGTACGACACGCTCGGCTGCATCCCCACCATCCCGGGTGCGCTCGGGGCGTTCCGGCGCGAGGCGGTACGCAACGCGGGCGGCCTGGCCGTCGACACGCTCGCCGAGGACACCGACCTCACCATCGCGATCCAGCGGGCCGGCTGGCGGGTGGTGTTCGAAGAGGACGCCCGGGCGTACACCGAGGCACCGGCCACCCTGCCGCAGCTGTGGAGGCAGCGGTACCGGTGGAGTTACGGCACCATGCAGGCGCTGTGGAAGCACCGCCGGGCGCTGGTGGAACGCGGGCCGTCGGGCCGGTTCGGCCGGCGCGGCCTGCCCTTCATCACCCTGTTCGGCGTGCTGCTGCCGCTGCTCGCCCCGCTGATCGACCTGATGGCGGTGTACGGCTTCTTCTTCCTCGACCGGCGCCTGACGCTGGTCGGCTGGCTCGCCATCATGATCGTCCAGGTGCTCACCGCGGTCCTGGCGTTCCGGCTGGACCGGGAGCGGCTGTGGCCGCTGTGGACGCTGCCGCTGCAACAGATCGTCTACCGCCAGCTGATGTACGCCGTGCTCCTGCACTCGGCGCTGACCGCGGTGACCGGCCGGCGGCTGCGCTGGCAGAAGATGCGCCGCACCGGCGTGGCCCTCTCCCGGGCTGGGTAGTGGAGGGTATGCCTGTCCCTGGAGAGATGGTCGGCGACCGGTACCGGCTGGACGACCGGATCGCCGCCGGCGGTATGGGAGAGGTCTGGCAGGCCACCGACACCGTGCTGGGCCGGGACGTCGCGGTCAAGACGCTGCACACCGACCGGGCGGGCGACCCCGGGTTCCAGACCCGGTTCCGGCACGAGGCGCGGGCCATGGCCGTGCTGCATCACCCCAACGTCGCCGACGTGTTCGACTACGGAGAGAGCGGCTCCGACGCGTACATCGTGATGGCCCGGGTCGACGGCCAGCCGCTCAGTCAGCGGATCGCGGAGCGCGGCCGCCTCACCGCCGCCGAGACACTGTCCATCGTCGCCCAGGCCGGCCGGGCGCTCGAGGCGGCCCACCAGGCCGGCATCGTGCACCGCGACGTCAAGCCGGGCAATCTGATCATCCAGCCGGACGACACCGTGGTGCTCGTCGACTTCGGCGTCGCCCGGTCCGCCGAGTCGGCCACGCTGACCGGGGCCAAGGAGGTCGTCGGCACCGCCCTCTACATCGCCCCCGAGCAGGTGTCGAAGCAGGTCACCGGCCCAGCGGCGGACATCTACGCGCTGGGCGCGGTGGCCTACCACAGTCTGGCCGGGCACCCGCCGTTCCTGGGTGACAACCCGGTCACCGTCGCGATGAGTCATCTGGACGACGATCCGCCGCCGCTGCCCGACGACGTGCCGGAACCGGTGCAGGCGCTGGTTGCGACGGCGATGGCCAAGGACCCGGCGAGACGTTTCCGGTCGGCCGGGGCGATGGCGGACGCCGCCGTCGGCCTTGACGGCGGTACCGATGGCGCGGCCGCGGTGACGACGCATTCCCCGGACCGCACGATGCTGGCAGCGGACACGGCTGTCCGACCCGCCTCGGCCGGCGGCGACGCCACGGTCCGCCCGCCCGCCCGGCCGCCGAGCCAGCGGCGCCGGGGCGCCCTGCTCGCCGGCGTACTGGGCCTGCTCACACTCGCCGCGGTGGCCGCGGTCCTGGCCTTCGCCAACCCGGCCGGACTGCTCCCCGGTGGTCCGGACCCGTCGACCGCCGTGCCCGGCTCGGCGGATCCGGGAGGCGCGCCGGCAGCGCCGGGCGCCGGCGCCACCGGCGATGGGAGCGGGAACGACGGCGGGAACACGACCCGCTCCGACGCCTCTCCGGCCGGAACGGTCCGGCCCACGCAGCCCGCCGGTGCGCCGGCCACCTCGGCCACGCCAACCCGGAACACGACCCCGAGCCGCCGGCCCAGCGCGACCACCACGCGTCCCACCTCGTCCCCGCCGCCGGTAGCGACCACGGCCGCCACCACGCGGCAGACCACGTCGGCACCCGACCGGGAGGCCACCACCGCGGCCACGGCGGCGACCGCACCCAGCGGCAGATCGTGACGTGGCCGACCACCACGGGCTGCTTGCCGGCGCCTCGCGCGCAATGGTCAGCCTTCGCCAGCCGCGGGGCGTCTCACTGGCGTCCAGATTCCATGTAGTCCTTGAGGCCCACCCAGTTACGGCGCTCCCAGGCGGGCCCGATCACGGCAAGCACCGGCGACAGCACGCGCATCGGTCCGACCAGCCCCATGTCCCAGTCCCACCTCAGGCGCGTCCCGCCCTCGACCCCCTCGAAGGTCAGCGTGCCGTCGACCCGCATGGACGGCGAGCGCACCGCATTGTGCAGACGGCGTGGTCTGTCGTACTCCAGGATCGTCAAGACCATGTCGTTCTTGGCGCCCATGGTCCTGGGCTCGACGACGAATCGGGCGCCGGCGCCGACCGGTCCCTCGCTCACCTTCTCGGCGCGGACGATCCGAGGGTTGTATCTCGGCTCGTTTCGCTCATCGGCCACCATGTCAAACACTTCGTCCACGGGCGCGTCGATGGTGATCTCTCCGGCGATGTGGGTCATCGCTGTGCTCCGGTCTGCGACGCATCCCGTGTGCCACGGAGCAGAAGCGCCGTCGCGACCAGGTAAAGCAGCACGATGACAGGCTCGATCGGGTCGTACGAGACAGCGTCGGGCACGTCGGCTGCGACCTGGAACGGCATGGCCACGACATAGCTGACTTGATGCAGAAGGCCCGCCACCACGGCCACCGCGGCGAGCACGCAGCCCCAGGATGCGCGTCGCCACAGGAGCACTGCCGCCGCGGCGTACAACGGCACGAGCAGGCTGAGGTCAAGCGCCATCCCCAGGTGCACGATGGTGTCGGTCTCGACGAGTTGGCTGCCGGCGGGCACGCTGCCCGTTGCTGCGTTGTTCACGGCGAAGTAGATCCACATACCGCCAAGTCCCACCGCGAGCGCGCCGAGAATGCCGGCGACAGCGCGGACCGGGCGGCGCGAGCCGAATCGCTCTGCGACGGACGTGACGTCAATGGCGATCAGGCCGAGGACAAGAGCCCAGAGTGCAGCGGCGAAGACCGCTACGTGCAGCAGGAACAGGTCGTTGAACCCCGTTCCGAACAGGTAGTAGGCGTAGGTGTAGACCAGATAGGCGACCAGGCTGCTGGTGACCAGGCGCGCACGGGCAGAGCCGCGCCGGGCAGACCGCAAGGCCAGCGCCAGGCTGGGTACGACGACAACCGCGGTTATCAGGTCGTACCCGCGGAACATCGCGGCGGTGGAGATGTCACCGACGTACAGGTCGTCGACGAAAAGCCCGGACAGCGCTGCGGCCAGCGCAAGCGCACCGGCCAGCCCTGTCAGCCGCGTCGCGACTCTGCCGATTGCGTCGCGGGATGGGGCTACTGGGAGCGGCGGCGGTCGACGATCCGCTGCCGGCGACCGGGGGTGCTGTGTGGCGTGAGTCATGGCACCCACTCCCCTCGAATCAGGTTGTGCTGGCGCTTGGCCGCGATGGGGAAATGACTGCTCGCAAGTCACCAATCACCCTAGGTCTGTCCTCCGCGGTCGATAAGGGCACAAGGTCCGCGCCGGCACGGGGCTTCAGGCATGAGTTGGTCGCGCACCAGAGACACCGCCGCAGACCTTCAGCTACCAATCGCCGTCGGGCGGAGTGAACTGGCTGACCGTGAACTGGGCGCCTTGCGGGTCGCGCACCAGCGCGTCTTTGGTCCACATGCTGTCCGACGAGCTGACGACCGTGGCGCCGAGCCGCTGCGCGGTGGCGGCGCTGTCGTCGCGGTCGGCCACGGTGAAGGTGACGTGCCAGCGTGGCGTCTCGCCGGTACCGATCACGACCAGGCCGCCGATCACGTCGGCGAAACCGGCCGGCGCCGAGGCCTGGCGCTCGTGGATACCGGGATCGACCGTTGCGGCCAGGTGGTCGCCATACCCCGGGACCTGCAGCATCGTTCCCGCGCCCTGGCCGAGGTCGGCGGCCCGCCAGCCGAACAACGGTGTGTAGAAGGCCATCGCGGCGTCGCGATCGGGAGTGTAAAGGTCGCTGAAGTTCCACGCTCCGGGTGCGTTGGTCCGTTGCGCGCCCAACCGCCGTCCGGCCTGCCACAGCCGGAACTCCGCACCGAACGGGTCGATACACGTGGCGGCGCGGCCGGCCGGGCCGGCGTCCCGTGGTGCCGCGACAAGCGCACCGCCATGGGCGGTGACGGCCGCCGCCGTCGCATCGGCGTTGTCGACCGCGACGTAGGTGTTCCAGGCGACCGCCGGGGCCGCCGGCGTGGATGCGAGCCCGCCGACGTCCTGACCGTCGATCGTGGCGATGACGTACGGCCCCGACCCGTCGGACGGCCCCGCCTCGGTGAACTCCCAGCCGAACAACCCGGCGTAGAAGGCGCGGGCGGCCTCGAGGTCGGGCTGCTCGGTGTCGATCCACGACGTGACACCGTGCGGGTAGGTGCGCAACTGCCCCATACCGATCACCATAGCCAGGCCACCGAGCGGCGGAGATCCGGGAGAATTCTGCTGGCAGAGCGTCGAATCCGGGTCGGGTCATTCGTAGTACAGGCGAGAGGCGGCTGGGCGAGGCCGCCGGGACAAGGGAGTCATGGGATGACGCGGTACTTGATCTCGTTCAATGACGGCGCCATGGACCACATCCCCGACGAGGACTGGCCCGATGTGGGCAAGGCCTCGCACGCGGTGGTCCAGGAGGCCGTGAACGCCGGCGTTTTCGTGTTCGGCGCTGGCCTCGAACGCCAGAGGGCGAGCGTCGTGGCAACGGACGGGATGGTCACCGATGGCCCCTACCCGGAGACCAAGGAGGTCATCGGCGGGTTCGTGGTCGTCGACGTGACCTCACGCGACGAGGCGCTGACGTGGGCGGCCAAGATCGCCGGCGCTTGCCGTTGCGCGCAAGAGGTCCGGGAGCTGTTGCCCGATCCCGAGACAGACGCGATGCTTCGCCGGGCTGGGAGGCGATGACCACATCCGTCACCAGCCCCGCGCGCGCCACTCCGGGATCGAGCCACGCTCCGTGCCGAGCGTGCTGTCGTTGCCGTGACCGGGGTAGAACCAGGTTTCGTCGGCGAAGCGACCGAAGATCTTGGCCTCCAGGTCGTTCATCACTGACGTGAAATCGCGCGGGTTTCTGGTCCGGCCGGGACCCCCGGGGAAGAGCGAGTCACCGGTGAACAGGTGGGCGGTGCCGCCCGGGTCGCGGTACGCCAGCACGATCGACCCCGGCGTGTGGCCGACGATGTGGATCACCTCGAGCGCGCACGCGCCCACCGGTACCGTGTCGCCGTCGTGCAGCGTGCCGGTCACCACCGGGATCTCCGGGGCGTCGTCCTCGTGCGCCAGGGACGCCGCGCCGGTCCGGTCGACCACCGCGCGCAGGGCCTGCCAATGGTCCTGATGCCGGTGCGTGGTGACCACCGTGGCCAGTGACCCGCCGATCAGGCCGAGCAGCCGGTCCGGTTCGTTCGCGGCGTCGATCAGCACCTGGGTGCCGTCCGCCGTGCACCGCAACAGGTAGGCGTTGTTGTCCATCGGGCCGACCGACACCTTGGTGATGGTCAGATCGGGCAGCTCGCGGACCGCCGGCGGGCCGCCCGGCGTCACGTTCCCGGTGTACCTGGCCATCACTTCCACCTCGGCGGCGTGGGCAGCTCGCCGTCCGGCGAGACGGTCAGGTCGGCGCCGTCGCCGCGGCCGGCCAGCCAGGCGGCCATCGACCGGGTCGGGCCGCCCACCACCGGCGCGGCCGGATCGTCGCCGATGGCCAGCGGGTGCTCCAGGCCGTGCGGGCGCAACACCAGCGGGAAGTCCGGTGGCGTGCCGGTCACGATCTCGCGGAGCAGGCGCAGCGCGAACGCTTCCGACCAGTTCGCCGGCGTGTAGTCGCGGCCCAGGTCGACGTGGTGCACCTCGACCTCGCGCAGCCGCGCCCAGGGCACCGCGGCCGCCGACTGACCGGTGGACGGCAGGTGGAACGTCCAGGCCTGGGCCGGCATGGCAGCGGCGGCGTCGGCGAAGCGCTCATGGGCCGTACGGATGTCCTCGATGTGCTCCCGCAACGGCCGCGCCGCACCCGCCTCGATGCCCTCCGCACGCGCCTCCGGCGACCGGTAGGCGGGCGTTTCGAGGCCGGTGCGGGCCCAGGTCAGCAGGTTGGTGTAGGCGTCGGCGTTGCGGGCCAGATGAGTCAGGACGTGACCGACGGTCCAGCCGGGCAGCCGGGAGGGCTCGGACACCACGGACGGATCAAGATCTTCCATCGTACGGAGTAAGCGCTCGGTGGCCGCATCGACGTCGGTCATCAGCACCAGCGGGTCCATCGTCACAGGGAAACCCTACGGCAACCGGCCGGCCGGAATTCGCTTTCCCCGCCGGAGTGCCGACCGTACCGTCGGTGCTGACGCGTCGATCGAGCCGTGGAGGGGGTGGGAAGCGTGCTGATCGTGACCACCGCATCCCGTTATCCGAAGGCTCGAAGGGGCTGACATGACGTTCGACCTGTCCCGGCTCGGCTGGGACGACTTCTTCGCATCCGCATACCGGCCGCTGGACTCCTCCGACGCCGTCCCGGGCCGGGTGCTGCGGGCCGACCGCGGGGTGTGCACAGTGCTCGGCGGGGACGGCGTGGTGCGCGCGACGCTGGGCGGCGGCGTGCTGCTGGCCGCCGCCCGCGACGCGGCCCGGCTGCCGTGCGCCGGCGACTGGGTGGCGGTGCGGCGCTGGCCGGACCGCCGTACCACGATCGAATGTGTCCTGCCCCGGCGCACCGCGCTGATCCGCCGGACCGCCGGCAAGGACGCCGGTGGCCAGATGCTGGCCGCCAACATGGACGCCGTCGCGGTGGTCGAGCCGATGCACCCGGCGCCGGACCCCGCCCGGGTCGAGCGCCTGCTCGCCCTGGCCTTCGAATCCGGCGCGCGACCGGTGCTGGTGCTCTCCAAGAGCGACACCGCGGCCTCGCCCGGCGCGGTCGCCCGGCAGCTCGGCGCCCTGGCCCCCGACGTGCCCGTGCTGACGGTCAGCGTTCCCCGCGGGCACGGCCTTGCCGCACTGCGCGAGCTGGTCACCCCGGGCCGCACGCTGGCCCTGCTGGGCCGGTCCGGCGCGGGCAAGTCCACCCTGGTGAACGCGCTGGCCGGCACCGACGTGATGCCGGTCCAGGAGATCCGCCGGGCGGACGGCAAGGGCCGGCACACCACCGCGTACCGCAGTCTGATCCCGGTGCCCGGCGGCGGCGCCGTGCTGGACACCCCCGGCATCCGCGGCGTCGGCCTGCTGGACACCGCCGCCGGGCTGGACCGGGCATTCGCGGACATCGCCGGGATGGCCGTGTTCTGCCGGTTCGGCGACTGCCGGCACGACGCCGAACCGGGCTGCGCGGTCCAGGCGGCGCTGCACGACGGCTCGCTGTCGCCCCGGCGCCTGGACAGCTGGCGCAAGCTGCACCGCGAGGTCGCCACCGAGTCGGCCCGGCAGGCCAGCCGGCTCGCGGGGACGGGCCGTCGCAAACGGCACCCGTAGCGCCCTGGCACAATTCACCCGGTGCGCGCGCTGGACGAGGTCGAACAGCAGGCGGAGTCCACGGCCCCGCCGCGGCCCGGCGTGCCCGGCCGGGTGCGCGACCTCGGCGCGTACCTCAGTTATCTGGTGCTGGCCGTGGTGGTGCTGATCCAGCTGTGGATCAGTCCCAGCGGCCGGGTGCTGTCCGCCAACGACGACGACCACGGCTTCTTCCTGTTCGTGCTGACGCACGGCGAGCGGGTGCTGTTCCACGGTGACCACCCGCTCTGGTCCGGCCGGCTGAACGCGCCGGACGGCGTGAACATGATGGCCAACACGTCGATCCTGGCGCTGAGCCTGCCGCTCGCCCCGGTCACCCACGTCTTCGGTCCCGGCCTCTCCATGGTGCTGCTGCTCACGCTCAGCCTGGCCGGCACCGCCGCGGCCTGGTATCACGTGCTCTCCCGCCACCTGGTGCGCAGCCGGCTGGCGGCCTGGATCGGCGGCCTGTGGTGCGGCTTCTGCCCGGCGATGGTGTCGCACGCCAACGGGCACATCAACTTCGTCGCCCAGTTCGTGGTGCCGTTCATCGTCTGGCAGGTGCTGCGGCTGCGGGAGCCGGGCCGCGCGGTGCGCGGCGGCATCGTGCTCGGCCTGCTGGTCGTGCTGCAGGCCTTCATCAACGAGGAGGTCCTGCTTTTCACGGCCCTCACGCTGGGCGTTTTTGTGCTGACGTACGCCATCATCGCTCGCTCAGAAGCAGCAGCCGTCGCCCGGCGGTTCGCGGCGGGGCTCGGGGTGGCCGCGGTGACCTCGGGCGCCCTGCTGGCGTACCCGCTGTGGTTCCAGTTCACCGGGCCGGGCAGCTATTCGGGGCAGCCGTTCGAGTCCGGCGAGTACGTGACCGACCTGCTCGCCATCGGCGCGTACGCCCGGCAGTCGCTGGCCGGCAACGCCGCGGTGGCCCGGTGGCTGAGCATCAGCCCGACCGAGGAGAACACCTTCTTCGGCGTACCGATGCTGGTGTTGATCGTGGTCTGCGTGGCGCTGACCTGGCGCTCGGTGGCGGCCCGCGCCACCGCCCTGGCCGGCCTGGTGCTGCTGGTCGTCTCGATGGGCCCGCATCTGCAGGCGGCCGGACGGCAGACCGCGATCCCGCTGCCGTTCGGGCTGGTCAGCCACATCCCGGTGATCGACCTGGTGAGCGTCACCCGGTTCGCGATGGTCACCGCGACCGTGGTGGGCGTGCTGCTGGCGCTGGCCGTCGACCGGGTCGGCGGGCTGCCGCACAAGCGCCGGATGTGGTTCTGGATCGGGTTGACCGTGGCGCTGGTCCCGGTGCTGCCCAAACCGCTGCCGGTCGTCGACGCGGCGCCGCTGCCGCCGTTCCTCAGCCAGGGCCTCTGGCGGCAGTACGTGCCGGCCGACCGCAGCCTGGTGCCGGTGCCGCTGCCGGACGTCACCACCGGGCGCACCGCGATGCGCTGGACGGCGCTCACCGGCGGCGACTTCATCGTGCCGCGGGGCTACTTCATGGGCCCGCAGAACCCGCCGGAGAACAACACCGGCTCCTGGTACGCCGCACCCCGGTTCACCTCGAACCTGCTGTGGCGGGTCCGCGAGTACGGCCGGATGCCGGAGCTCACCCCGGCCGACCACCGGCACGCCATCGAGGACCTGACCTACTGGCGGGCGGCCGTGGTGGTGCTGGTCCCGGACAGCCGCAACGGAGATCTGCTCGAAGCCACCCTGACCGAGTTGCTCGGGCAGCCGCCGCAGCAGGTCGGCGGGGTGCTGCTGTGGGACGTGCGCGACCTCCCGGTTCCACCGCGCGAGTGAGTTCCGGGCGCCGGATCTGCGGGAATGTGCACGGGGCGCGCAGCGCTGCGTTTTCTGTCGTACCCCATGGCTAGAGTGGCCGCGACCTTTGAAACACGCGTACGGCATTGCTGAGGCGGCTTCGCCGCACTGCACGAAATCAGATGGAAAGGCTGGCTGTGGCCGACCGCTTGATCATCCGCGGCGCGCGGGAGCACAACCTGCGCGACGTGAACCTCGACCTGCCCCGCGACGCCATGATCGTGTTCACCGGGTTGTCCGGTTCGGGCAAGTCCAGCCTCGCCTTCGACACCATCTTCGCCGAGGGCCAGCGGCGGTACGTGGAGTCGCTGTCGTCGTACGCCCGCCAGTTCCTCGGCCAGATGGACAAGCCGGACGTGGACTTCATCGAGGGCCTGTCCCCGGCGGTCTCCATCGACCAGAAGTCCACCTCCCGCAACCCGCGCTCGACCGTCGGCACGATCACCGAGGTGTACGACTACCTGCGCCTGCTGTTCGCCCGCACCGGCATCCCGCACTGCCCCGTCTGCGGCGAGCGGATCAGCCG
This sequence comes from Actinoplanes sp., assembly GCA_035685405.1. Classification (GTDB taxonomy): domain Bacteria; phylum Actinomycetota; class Actinomycetes; order Mycobacteriales; family Micromonosporaceae; genus Actinoplanes. The sequence goes on from DASSAL010000073.1 coordinate 19,892, forward strand.
GCAGAGCCCGCAGCAGATCGTCGACCGGGTGCTGGCCATGCCGGAGGGGACCCGGTTCATGGTGCTCGCCCCGGTGGTCCGCGGTCGCAAGGGTGAATATGTCGACCTGTTCGCCGAGCTGCAGTCCAAGGGCTACGCGCGGGCCCGGGTGGACGGTGTGGTGCATCCGCTGACCGAGCCGCCGAAGCTGAAGAAGCAGGAGAAGCACACCATCGAGGTGGTGGTCGACCGGCTCAGCGTCAAGGCGGGCAGCAAGCAGCGGCTGACCGACTCGGTGGAGTCCGCGCTCGGGCTCTCCGGCGGCATGGTGCTGCTCGACTTCGTCGACCTCGCGGAGGACGACCCGGGCCGGGAGCGGCGGTTCTCCGAGCACCTGGCCTGCCCGAACGACCACCCGCTGGCGATCGAGGACCTGGAACCCCGGGTGTTCTCGTTCAACGCGCCGTACGGCGCCTGCCCGGAGTGCACCGGCCTGGGCACCAAGAAGGAGGTTGACCCGGAGCTGATCGTGCCGGACGAGGAGCGCAGCATCCGGGAGGGCGCGATCCAGCCGTGGTCCGGCGGCACCACGCTGGAATACTTCCTGCGGCTGCTGGAGGCGCTCGCCGCGCAGGAGAAGTTCTCCGTGGACACGCCGTGGCGGCAGCTGCCGGCCCGGGCGCAGAAGACCATCCTGTACGGCGCCGAAGACCAGGTCCACGTGCGATACCGGAACAAGTACGGCCGGGAGCGCTCGTACTACACCGGCTTCGAGGGTGTGGTGCAGTGGATCGAGCGCCGGCACAACGACACCGACAGCGACTGGTCGCGGGACAAGTACGAAGGCTACATGCGGGACATCCCGTGCCCGGCCTGCGGCGGTGCCCGGCTCAAGCCGGAGGTGCTGGCGGTGACCATCGCCGGGCGCAGCATCGCCGAGGTGTGCAACCTGTCGGTGGGCGAGTGCGCCGAGCTGCTGGCCACCATCGAGCTGGACGACCGGCAGAAGATGATCGCCGAGCGGGTGCTCAAGGAGATCAACGCCCGGCTCCGGTTCCTGGTCGACGTCGGCCTGGACTACCTGTCGCTGGACCGCGGCGCGGGCACCCTGTCCGGCGGTGAGGCGCAGCGCATCCGGCTGGCCACCCAGATCGGCTCCGGCCTGGTGGGCGTGCTCTACGTGCTGGACGAGCCGTCCATCGGCCTGCACCAGCGAGACAACCACCGGCTGATCGAGACGCTGGTCCGGCTGAAGAACCTGGGCAACACGCTGATCGTGGTGGAGCACGACGAAGACACCATCCGCACCGCGGACTGGGTGGTCGACATCGGCCCGGGCGCCGGCGAGCACGGCGGGCAGATCGTGCACAGCGGGTCGGTGAAAGGGCTGTTGGCCAACAAGCAGTCGCCGACCGGGGCGTACCTGTCCGGTCGCAAGTCGATCCCGACGCCGCGCACCCGGCGGCCGCAGACCCCGGGCCGCGAGCTGGTGGTGCAGGGCGCCCGGGAGCACAACCTGCGCAACCTCACCGTCGACTTCCCGCTCGGGCAGTTCATCGCGGTCACCGGGGTCAGCGGCTCGGGCAAGTCGACGCTGGTCAACGACATCCTCTACACGGTGCTGGCCAACCAGATCAACGGAGCCCGGATGGTGCCCGGCCGGCACACCCGGATCTCCGGCGTCGACCTGGTGGACAAGGTCGTCGGCGTGGACCAGTCACCGATCGGCCGGACGCCGCGGTCCAACCCGGCCACCTACACCGGCGTGTTCAACAACATCCGCACGCTGTTCGCCGACACCACCGAGGC
>DASSAL010000074.1:0-32206 GCA_035685405.1 Actinoplanes sp.
CGCGGCGGCCGTGGTGGCGACGCCGGTGCTGTTCCCGGACGGCGGCAACCCGGACGGCAACAACACCTCCGAGACGACCGGCTGCCACGACATCACGGTGTACGCCGAGAAGGACATCGCGGCCGGCGCCTGCATGGGTGACGGCGCGCTGTTCGACATCAAGAACCGCACCGCGCCGAAGGTGATCACCACGGTGCGGGACACGGTGAACTTCGCCTTCTGGCACTCGGCGACGTTCAACAACAGCGCCACCAAGGTGGTCTTCACCGACGAGTTGCTCGGCGGCACCGGACCGACCTGCAATGAGGAGATCGGGCCGAACCGCGGCGCCAACGCCGTCTACGACATCGTCGGCAAGGGCAAGGACCGCACGCTGGAGTTCCGCAGCTACTTCAAGATCCCGCGCCCGAACACCGACACCGAGAACTGCGTCGCCCACAACGGCTCGCTCATCCCGGTGCCCGGCAAGGACATCATGGTCCAGGCCTGGTACCAGGGCGGCATCTCGGTCTGGGAGTTCACCGATTCCCGCCGTCCCAACGAGATCGCCTACTGGGAGCGGGGCCCGCTGAGCAACGAGCGGATCGTGCCGGGTGGCTCCTGGTCGGCCTACTGGTACAACGGTTTCATCTACTCCAACGACATCCAGAAGGGCATGGATGTCCTGCTGCTCAACGACACCCGTACCAACCCGGCGAAACACAAGCGCACCTGGCAGTTCAACGCCCAGACGCAGGAGAACTACCGCGACTGGTGATGTGACGTCACGCTGACCGCGCCGGCCCGGTTTCCCGATCGGGCCGGCGCGGTCACCCTCCGCCGGTGCAGACCGGTCCGCCGTCGAGCACGCCCGGGGTCGCGGCGCCCGGGCCTTTCCACATGCCCCGGGTGCGCTTGCCGAGGCCGGTCAGGTGCGTGAGACAGAGCGCGTCGGCGACTTCGAAACACTGCCCGCGCCCGCCGCAATCGGCCAGGTACCGCCGTCCGCCGCGGATCGCGACCTCCCGGTCCACCCGGAACAGCAGCGGGAGCACGTGCGCGGCGCATCCCTCGTCCTGTTGCGCCAGCCGGAACGTGTCCTGCAGGCGCTGGGCGCGCTGGGCGGCCGCCGCCTCGGTGCTCATCGAGGACTCCGGCTCGTGGTGCAGGAACCGGCCCAGCACCTGGTCACAGAATTCCTGGTAGTCCCGGGTGTGCAGGACCATCTCGTGCCACAGGGCGTCTACCGCCACCGACGGCATGGACAGCTTCACCCGGGGATGGCGGGCGGCGAGGCGGAACCACTGCCGGGTGCCGTCCTCCACGGTGCGGACCTGGTCGGGCGTCAGGTCCGGGTGTTCGAAGGTGAACCGCTGGCGCACGCTGGCCGGGAACTGGTAGGCGTCCACGGCCGTCAGGCGCCGGCTACGACCGCGATCGGGTAATCGGAGAGTCATGACGTCAGCCTGCGAGCGTCCGGACACCGGCGTCAACGTGCCAACGGCTGGTTCCGCACCACGGATCAACGCCGGGTGAAGGTATGACCGACCCGGGTTGCGCCGGCCCGGCCGGCTACCGGGCCGTCGCGCAGTCGGGCGTGGCCAGCCGCTCGATCGGCACCGGGCGCCCGAACAGGTAACCCTGCGCCATCGGGCAGCCCATCTCGGCCAGCATCCGGGCCTGGGGCGGGTCCTCCACGCCCTCGGCGATAGCGGTCAGTCCCAGCGCCGAGAACAGCTGCCACAGCGTCTCGACCAGCCGGCCGGCGCTGGTGTCGCGGTTGATGTCCCGGATGTAGCTGCGGTCGATCTTGATGATGTCGGCCGGGAGCCGGTGCAGGTAGCGCAGCGACGAGTACCCGGTGCCGAAGTCGTCGATCGCGGTGCGCAGGCCGGCCGCCCGCAGCCGATGCAGGGCCGGGATCACGTACGACTCGTCGGCCAGCGCGTGCTCGGTGACCTCCAGCACCAGGTGGTCGGGCAGCAGCCCGTGCCGGCGGATGGTGCTCAGCACCCGCTCGGGGAACGACGGGTCCAGCAGTTGCAGCGGGGACACGTTCACCGAGAGGTAGGTGCCGGCCGCGCCCGGCCAGGCGGCGAACTCGGCGCAGGCGCGATCGAGCACGAAGCCGCCGATGTCGGAGATCATCGCGGCCCGCTCGGCGACCGGGATGAACTCGGCCGGCGGCACGGTGCCGCGGACCGGGTCGTGCCAGCGGGCCAGCGCCTCCACGCCGACGACCCGGCCGTCGCCCAGGCCGGCGATCGGCTGGTAGACCACCGACAACGCGTCCTCGGCGAGCGCCCGTTGCAGGTCCTCGCGCATCGCCATCTCGGCGTCGAACGAGTCGCGCATGGACGGTTCGAAGACGGCGTACGCGTTCTTGCCGCGGCCCTTGGCCGCGTACATCGCCAGGTCGACGTTCTTGCGCAGGTCCTCGGCGGTGACCCGGCCGGGGGCGGCGGCGGTGCCCACGCTGGCCGTCACGGCCACCCTGTGCGCACCCAGCCGGAACGGCTCCCGCAGGTGATCCAGCATCCGCTGGGCCCGCTCGGCCGGATCGGCGGCCTGGGCGATCAGTACCACGAACTCGTCACCGCCGAGCCGCGCGATGGTGTCCGCGTCGGGAAAGGCGGTGCGCAGCCGGTCGGCCACCGCGCACAGCAGGGCGTCGCCGGCGTCGTGGCCCAGCGTGTCGTTGATCAGCTTGAAGTCGTCCAGGTCCAGATAGAGCACGGTGGGGGTGCCGCCGGCCCGCACCCGGGCGGCCAGCACGTCCGCCAGCCGGTCGGTGAACAACGCGCGGTTACCCAGGCCGGTCAGCGGGTCGTGGAACGCCTGGAACCGCAGCTGTTGGGTGAGCCTGGAGTTGTGCATGAGGGTGACCAGCTGGCGCGACATGATCAGGGCGAAGCCGGCCAGCAGGCTGATCGCCTGCACGCCGTCGACCAGGGCGCCGGTCGCCACCTGCGCCGCGCTGATCACCGCGGCGGCGCCGAACGGCACGTACGGCAGCATCACCTGCCAGCGCCGGATCACCCCGCTCGCCTGCAAAGACATCGGCTGCCGGGCGGAGATCCAGCCGGCCAGCGCGAAAGCGGCGAACGCGATCACCCAGCCGGCGTCGGCCACCGTGCCGGAGACGTACCTGCCGTCGGCCGTCGCCAGCGCGAACAGCGTGTCCGCCGTGGCCATGCCGAGCAGGCCGGCAACCAGCAGGCCGACGACCGTACGGGCGCCGCGCCGGATCCGGGTGGCCAGCAGGAACGCCATCGTCGCCAGGACCAGGTCACCGACCGGGTAGACCAGGGACACCACGAACGCCCACGGGTTGTCACCGCCGGCCGCCCAGACCGAGCGCAGCGTCACGATCCACGAGATGGTGAACAGTGCCAGCGCCACGGTCAGGCCGTCCAGCAGACCGGCCAGCCGCGAGCCGAGCGACGAGCGTCCGGAGATCAGCCACAGCCCGGCGCCACCGGCCACCGGGAAGATCACGAAGCCGAAGTCGGCGGGTGACAGGAACAGCACGTCGGCGTGCACCAGCAGCTCGTTCAGCGACCAGTACACGTTGCCCAGCCCCCAGCCCAGGCAGGCGGTGGCCAGCAGGGCCCAGCCGGCCCGGATGCTCCCCTCGGCCCGCCGCGCGGCGAGCCAGCACATGGCACCGGCGATCAGGGCCAGCGTGGTGCTGCCCAGCAGCGCGTACACCGCGGCAGCCGAACCGCTGAGCGGCAGCAGCGGCAGGCCGGCGAGCGCGCAGAGGCCGATGACCGCCGTCATCCGCGCCGCGCCGCTGTCCCGGAGTTTTTTCACCGGTTTCTCTTCGGCCCGGCCCCGAGCCGGTTGAGGGATTGTCGATCGCGGCGCCGGCCGTTCGTATGTGGGGTATGGGATTCTCCGACGACGAGATCGCGTATCTGCGTTCCCAGCCGCTGGCCCGGCTGGCCACGGTCTCGCCCACCGGCAGCCCGGACGTGGTTCCGGTGGCGTTCGAGTTCGACGGCACGGCCTTCTGGGTGGGCGGCACCGGCGACGCAGTACTCGCCACCCGCAAGTTGCGCAACATCTGTGCCGGTGGTCACCGGGTCGCCCTGGTGATCGACGACCTGGTGTCGCTGGATCCGTTCATCGCCCGGGGCATCCGGATCTACGGTGCGGCGGACCCGCCGATCGAGCGGATCGGCCTGGTCGGCCCTGGTCACTACTGCCGGATCACCCCGACGGTGAGCTGGAGCTGGAACCTGGCGGGCGCGCCGGCCGGCGCCGCCTGGTACGACATGCCGCGCCGGGAGCACGGCCCGCCTACAGAGTCTTGATCGCCGCCAGGAGCCGGTCCACCTCGTCTTCGGTGTTGTAGTGGTAGATGCTCACCCGGACCGCGCCGCCGCTGTCCCGGAGCCCGGTCGCGGTGAAGTACTCGTACGCGTAGTAGTCGCCGTGGAAAACGCAGATGCCCTGGTCGCCGAGCGCCTTGGCGGTCTGCGCCGGGTGCTGCCCGTCGACCCGGAACGACACCGTCGGGCAGCGCGCGGCCGGCGCCGGGCAGACCGTCGCGTCGAGTTTCGGTAGCAACCGCTCGAAGAGCCCGCGCTCGTAGTCCGCCGCCGCGGCCATGCTCTGCCGGATCCGCGCCCGCCGGTCACCGGTGGCCGCGTCGTCCAGCCCGGCGAGGTGATCCACCGCCGCGGTCACGCCGGCCAGCAGCTCAAAGCTCTGCGTCCCGAACTCGAACCGGTCCGGCACCGAGTCGGGCGACGGCATGAGTTTGTCCGGCGCGAGCGCCTCCCAGGTGGCGGGTGCGGCCACCACCGCGGCGAGGTGCGGGCCGGACCATTTGTACGCGCTGGTGACGTAGAAGTCGGCCGCCAGCTCCACCACGTCGACCGGCAGATGCGGGGTCGCGTGCACCCCGTCGACGTACACCTGGGCACCCGCGGCGTGTGCGACATCGGCGATTTCGCGTACGGCGGGGACCGTCCCGATCGCGTTGCTCGCCGCGGTGACCGCGACCACCTTCGTCCGCGGCGTCACCAGGTCGGCGTACCGGGCTACCGGCAGCTCACCGGTGGCCGGGTCGAACTCGGCCCAGCGGACGGTCACGCCGCAGCGCCGCGCGGCCTGCACCCAGGGCCGGACGTTGGCATCGTGATCGAGGCGGGACACCACGATCTCGTCGCCACTGCGCCAGCCCTTGGCCAGAGTGTTGGCGACGGTGTAGGTGAGCCCGGTGGCGCTGGGCCCGAACACCACCCCGCCGGCGTCAGCACCCACCAGGTCGGCCACCGCGGCCCGGGCCGCCGCCACGATCTCGCCGGACCGGCGCGCGGCCTCGAACCCGGTGCCGCGGTTCGAAACGGCGGTCCGCAGCGTGGCCGCGACGGCATCGCTGACCGGCGCCGCGACCTGCGTGCCGGCGGCCCCGTCGAAGTGCAGAAACCCTTCGGCCAGGGCGGGGTACGCGGCCCGGACCCGCCGAACATCAAAGCTCATGCCAGCGAGGCTAACGCGCCTCCGGCGCGGGCTGGAAACCGTCTATCAGCCGGCGGTGGACGGGCTTCGCGCAGCTCGATAGAGCTGCAGCAGCTCCGCCGACGTGGTCGCGTCCTCGGCCGCCTTGTCGTCGCGCCACCGGCCGGTGAAGCGTGGGAACCGCAACGCCAACCCCGCGTCATCCGGCAATCCGCCGCGCGCGGCCGTGTAGTTGGGCGACGGGGTGAGCTCGGCCGCGACCACCTCGATCACCAGACCGGGCTCGAACCAAACGTCCGCGTCGCGGCGGGAGTCGACGCGCACCGGGCGCTCGTCGCGGGTCAGCGGCGCCAGCCGCTCCGGCAGCGTGGCCAGGTCGGCGTCGCTGAATCCCGTGCCGCACTTGGAGACCGCCTGGAACGTGTCGGTGTCCGGGTCGTACGCGGCCAGCAGCAGCGCGCCGTACATGCCGGCCCGGCGGCCGCGCCCGTACAGCGCACCGACCACCACCAGGTCCAGGGTGTCGGTCAGCTCGGTGCGGTAGTCGCGCTTCAGTTTGACCCACGACCAGCCGCGCGCCCCGGCCTGGTACCCGGCGGACGGGCTGAGCGACTTGCACACCAGGCCCTCGCAGCCGTCGGCCACCGCCTGCTCGAACACCGCCTCCAACCGGGCGGCGTCGGTGACCTGTTCGGCGGTGGCCAGCCGCAGCGGGCCGGACGTGGTGACGGCCGCCGCGAGCCGTTCACGCCGCTGTGGGTAGGGCAGGTGGGTCAGATCCTCGCCGTCGGCGTACAGCAGGTCGAAGCAGAACAGGCTCACCGGCACCTGGGCCGCGGCCTCGGTGATGCCGTGCGTACGGCGCCGGTACATCACCTCGTGGAACGGGCGCAGATCGCCGGATGCCGGATCGAACGCGACCACCTCACCCTCGAGGATGGCCTCGCCCGGCCGCAGGGCGGCGCCGAGCATGTCGACGAGGTCGGGGAACTGCCAGGCCATCCGTTCCAGCCCCCGGGTGTACAGCTCCAGCGACCCGTCCGCGGTGCGGTGCGCCTGCACCCGGATGCCGTCGTACTTGTACTCCGCCGCGCAACTCCCGCCGAGCTTGGCGAGCACCTCCGCCGGGCTGGACAGGCGTTGGGCGAGCATCGGCCGCACCGGGTTGCCGGCCCGTACCCGGATCTGTCGCACCGCCTCCGGACCGCCCTCGGCGACGGTCGCGGCGACCAGCGCCAGATCCGAGCAGATGTTGAACGCCCGCTCCAGAACCGGGCGGGCCTTGCGGCCGCCGGCGTACACCTGCGCGAGCCCGTCCAGGATGGTGGCGGCGCCGATGCCGAGGCGCAGATTGCCGGTCACCGTGCGCACCAGGTAGCGCGCCTCCACCGGCGTCGCCTCGCGCAGCAGGCCGGCGAACAACTCCAGCTTGCGGCCCTGTGATCCGGCCCCGGCTGAGGCGGCGATCTCGTGCAGCGTGTCGAACACCACCGGCACCGGCAGGCTTCCGGTACGGGCGGGCAGCAGCCGCTCGGCGGCCAGGCCCAGATCACCGGTCTCCCGGGCCCCGGCCAGCGCCTGTTCCGCGGGCACACCGGCGGCCTGGCCCACCGCCCGCGCGGCCAACCGCTCGGCCAGGCCGATGTCCACCCCGGCGAAGTCCGGCGCGATCCGCCCCTGGCACAGCAACACCACCGCCGGCAGCAGATCGGCCGGGGTCCCGGCGATCAGCGCGGCGATCCGGTCGATCATCGCCAGCCGGGCGCTCGCCCGTTCCAGATCCTGATACGCCGCAGCGAGCACCTCGTACCGCATGGTCACCTCCGCACCCCGCGGTCAGCCTACGAGCTGATCCTCCTCGGCGAACACGACTTCGCGGCGCCTGCGGATCGCCGGCAGCACCGCGATCACGAGAGCTGCCACCGTCAGGGCCAGCAGCACCGCCGAGATCGGCCGGGTGAGGAACACCGACGCGTCGCCGCGCGAGATGATCAGCGCCCGCCGCAGGTTCTCCTCGAGCAGGGGGCCGAGGACGAAGCCGAGCAGCAGCGGAGCCGGCTCGCAGCCGCACTTGATCAGGACGTACCCCAGGATGCCGAAGAACGCGATCGCGTAGACGTCGAACGCGTTGAAGCCCAGCGAATAGGTCCCGATCGCGGCGAACAGAATGATCATCGGGAACAGCACCTCGTACGGGATGCGCAGCATGCGCACCCAGATACCGATCAACGGCAGGTTCAGCAGCACGAGCAGCACGTTGCCGATCCACATCGACGCGATCAGACCCCAGAACAAGGCCGGCTCGTCGGTGATCACGTTCGGCCCCGGGGTGATGCCGTGGACGATGAAGGCGCCGACCATCAACGCCATCACCGGGTGGGCGGGCAGGCCGAGGGTGAGCAACGGGATGAAGGACGTCTGCGCGGCGGCGTTGTTCGCCGACTCAGGGCCGGCGACACCCTCGATCGCGCCGCGCCCGAACTCCTGCGGTCGCTTCGAGACGCGCTTCTCGACCGCGTAGGCGGTGAACGACGCCAGCACGTGACCGCCGCCGGGCAGGACGCCGAGCGCGGCACCCAGACCGGTGCCCCGGGCGATCGGGCCGACGATCCGGCGGCGGTCCTCGGCGGTCGGCCAGAGGTTCGCCACCTTGCCGACGATGGCCGTGCGGATCTGCTCGTTCTCCAGGTTGCGCAGGATCTCGGCCACCCCGAACATGCCGACGGCGACCGAGACGAAGTCGATGCCGCCGTACAGCTCACGCTGATCGAAGACGAAGCGCGGCGTACCGGTGTAGATGTCCTGGCCGACGGTGCCGAGCAGGACGCCGAGCGCGATCATCGCGAGCGCCTTGAGCGCCGAGCCGCGGGCCAGCGCGATCGACACAATCAGGCCGAGCAGCACCAGCGAGAAGTACTCGGCCGGGCCGAACTGCAACGCGACCCGGGCCAGCGGCGGCGCCGCGACGGCGAGCACGACCGTGGCCACCGTACCGGCGATGAAAGATCCGATCGCGGCGGCGGCCAGCGCCGGCCCGGCCCGGCCCTGCCGGGCCATCTCGTGACCGTCGAGGGCGGTGACCGCGGCCGACGACTCGCCGGGCAGGTTGATCAGGATGGCGGTCGTCGATCCGCCGTACTGGGCGCCGTAATAGATGCCGGCCAGCATGATCAGCGCCGTCACCGGCTCGAAGTTGAACGTGATCGGCAGCAGCATCGCCACCGTCGCGGTCGGACCGATGCCGGGCAGCACGCCGACCGCCGTCCCGAGCAGCACGCCCACGAAGCAGTAGATGACGTTCTGCACCAGCAGCGCGGTGGAGAATCCCAACCCGAGGTTGTCGAGCAGGTCCATGGTCAGAACCGCAGCCAGGGACCCCACAGCGGGATCCGCACCTGGAGGCCGACGACGAAGATGAGCGTGGCGGCCAGGGTCAGCCCGGCCGCCACGGCCATGGCCGTGAGTGGCCGCACGCGCCGGCTGGCCAGGGTGGTGAGCAGCGCGGTCACCGCCGAGGTGGGTACGAATCCGAGGCGCCGTACGGTGAATCCGAAGAAGACCAGCGCGACCGTGATGACGGCGATCGCACGCCAGGGAACCGTCCCGAACGTCAGCACCTCGCCGGCGACGAGCCCCTTGACCACGACCGCCAGACCGAGGCCGGCCAGGATGAGACCGACCAGCAGCGGGAAGTAACCCGGGCCCATGCGCAGCGGGGTGCCCAGCTCGTAGCTGAGCGCCCCCACCACGAAGGCGCCGCCGATCAGGACGAAGATGGCGCCGGCGAAGACGTCCGGCAGGGACCGTCGGCGCTCCACCTCAGGAGGCCTCGACCCCGGCGTCGGCGATCACCTTCGCCCAGGTCTTCAGCTGCTCGTCGAGCCGCGCCCGGTGCGCCTGCGGCGTCGCGTCCTGCGCCGCGACCGGCGCGGTGCCGAGCTTGGCCATCTGCTCGACCACCCCTTGGTCGGCCAGGGCCTTCACCAGCGCGGCGGACAGTTTCTGCACGATCTCCTGCGGCGTTCCGGCCGGCACGTAGAGACCGTGCCACACGCTGACCTGAAGCTGCGGCATGCCGGCCTCGGCCGTGGTGGGCAGGTCCGGCAGGCTCTTCACCCGCTCCGGGGTGGTGACCGCGTACGCCTTCACCTCGCCCGCCGAGATCTGGCCGCTCGTGTTGGTGGTCTGGTCGCACATGAAGTCGACCTGGCCGCCGACCAGATCGGTCAGCGCCGGGCCGGTGCCCTCGTACGGCACCTCCTGCAGCTTCACTCCGGCGGCGTCCTGGAACAGCAGACCGCACAGGTGGGACGCGGCGCCGATGCCGGCGTTGGCCAGGGTGACCTGGCCCGAGTTGGCCTTCACGTACGCGACCAGGTCTTGCAGCGTCGCGGGCTGGAAGTCCTTGCGCCCCACAATCGTCATCGGCACCTCGGTCACCAGGCCGACCATCTCGAAGTCCTCGAGCGGCTGATATCCCAGGCTCTTGTAGAGCGCCGGCGCCGTGGACATGCCGATGTGGTGCATGAGGACGGTGTAGCCGTCCGGTTCGGCCCGCGCGACCTCCCCGGCGCCGACCGTGCCACCGGCGCCCTCGACGTTCTGCACGACGATCTTGGTGCCCAGTTCGTTGGCCATCGGCTCGGCGATCATGCGGGTGACGGTGTCCGTGGGTCCGCCGGCGCTGAACGGTACGACGAAGGTGATGTTGCGGTCCGGATAGCCGCCCGCCGCCTCGCCACCGCCCTCGGCGCCGCCATCGTCGGAACAGGCGGCGATCAGCGAGAGGGCACCCAGCGCGGCGATGATCCGCGCGGCGGCCCGGTGCCTGGTCGTGGTCATGTCGCGACCTCCTCATCAACATCGATGCGTGCGCTGCCTCAGTCTGGGCCGGTGGGGGCACGGACACAACCGGCCGGATTACCCTCGACGACGGAGGTGTTTCGAGGTGCCGGTCGGCCGATTGCACCACCTGATCGTCGACTGTCCGGAACCGATGGTCGCGGCCCAGTTCTGGAGTGCGGTCCTCGGCGATCCGATCACCTATGCGGACGAGGGCTTCGTGGTCGTGTCGGCCGACACGACCACGTCCGGGCTGGCGTTTCAGCGCGCCGCCGACCTGACGCCGCCGACCTGGCCGGAGCCGGCCGTGCCGCAGCAGATGCACCTCGACGTGATGGTGGACGATCAGGAGGCGGCGAGTGCGGCCGTGCTGGCGCTGGGTGCACGGCGGTTGCCCGGCGATCATGTGTACGCCGATCCCGCCGGTCATCCTTTCTGTCTGATCAGACGCCCCGGCTGGGCACCGCCGGTGAACTGACGTCAGTCCACCAGGGGGATGGTGATCGGCTCGCGGGTCACCGTCCCATCCGGCCGTCGGCGGGCGATCGGGACCGGCTCGGCTCCGGGTGGCGTCGGCCCGTACGGGACGACGATCAGGCGGTCCGGCGTCACCTGCACGAGCAGGCAGTGCGGCTCGGCGGCCCACGACAGCGTGCCGGCCTCCGCAAACCGGGTCGGCGTCCGCTCGTCCAGCTTCCCGCCGGCCCCGGACACCACGTACTGCATCCCGTCGACCTGGCCGTGCTGGAAGTTGTGCTCGTGGCCGTGCAGCAGCAGCCGGACGCCGTGGTGCCGGTAGAGCGGCACCAGCCGCTGCAGTTGCTCCGGCATGGACTCGTGGTGGGGGCCGGCGCAGTAGGCGGGATGGTGCGAGAACGGCACCGTCCACACCGCGTCGCTGCTGGACAGGGTCCGCTCCAGCCAGCCACGCTGCTCGGGCTCGTCGAACCAGTGGATGCCCCGCCCGGCTCCCCAGGTGGTGTCGACGCAGACCAGCTCCAGCAGGGCACCGACCCGGAGCCGGTAGAACAGGCCGGGATCGATCGACGCCCGGCCGGCTTCCTGCCGCGGCCCGAACCGGATGCGCAGATAGAGGTTGTCCTCCAGCTGCTCCCGGTCGTCGCTGGCCTCGGTGTCCGAGCTGTCGTGGTTGCCGGCGGTCGGATAGAAGGCGAGGTGGTCGAGCAGATATCGGTACGGCTGGAAGAAGGTCAGCCACCAGTCCTCGTCGAAGGCGCCGGTGGCGTCCTGCGGACCGGCGGCACCGTGGTAGATCGAGTCGCCGAGCCCGACGATGAACCGGATGTCCACCGCGTCGGCCAGCCGCTGCATCGTCCGGGCCACGGCGAGCTGCCGCGCCCCGTCGGCGCCGGAGGCGATGCCGACGCCGAAGTCGCCGAGGGCGAGGAAGGTCACCGGGTCCGGATCCGAGCCGCCGGCGTGGGTCCGCAGCCGTTGGTCGAGCGGGCGCCAGGCGCTGCCCAGCGTTCCCGGTGCCCAGTCGAAGCGGTTCCCCGCGCCCCACGGCTCGCCGTCGACGAGCACCCGGTACCGGTACGTCGTCGCGGGCTTTAATCCCTGCACCCAGGCGTGGTTGGCCGAATCGGTGACGGTCCGGCCGACGACCGCCTCGCCGTCGAGCACTTCCACCACCGCCCGGCCGCGCGGCTCGGACCGGGCGCCGAACGTCTCCCCGGCCCGTTCGGCCCGCCATCCGTCCGCGTGCCCGCCCAGCCGGAAGCCGCCCCAGGCGATCAACGCCGCCTCATCGGTGACGTCGACGAGCTGCACGTACGGCTCGAAGTGGCTCTCCACCACCGTGCGGTACCACAAACGCAGCCCGGAGAAACCGCCGCGGGTAACATCGCGGCGCTGGTTTGCAGACAGGAGAACCCCATGCGAGTCACTCGGGTCACGGCCAACCTTAGAGTGCCTGACGTGGCGACGGCGAAGAGCTTCTACGCCGACTACCTCGGGCTCACCACGGAAGAGTTCAACATGGGGTGGGTGGCCCGCTACACCTCACCCGAGACCGGGGCCCACATCCAGCTCGTCACGCGGGACGCCACCGCGCCGGAAGACTCCGTCATCTCCGTACACACGAACGACGTCGACGGCGCCTACGAGAAGGCTCAGGAACTCGGCTACGACATCGTGCACCCGCTGACGACGGAGCCGTGGGGTGTGCGCCGCTTCTTCGTCCGGGCACCGGACGGCAACGTGATCAACATCGTCGGCCATCCCGACTGAACCAGGCGATGGCCTGATCGCTGGGTCGGTCAGCCACGGACGCGCTCGAACGTGACCAGGAGTCCCTCGACACCACCGGGTCCCAGCCGGCCCTTCACCTCCGCGGACGTGATCGCCTTGAGCTGCCAGCCCTGGGCGGCGTGCTCGTTGAGGATGCGCTCCAGCTTGTCGCCGGACATCTTGCCGCCGACCATCTTTTCCCGAATCTCCACGACCTTGTACTCGTACGCCATGACCCTATGGTGGCCCATCAGTCAATGGCCGGAGCCGTGGCGTGAACGCGGGGCGGCGGTACGGCCGGTCAGGCGTGGCGTGCGACGAAGTTGGCGAGCAGCCTGGCCGGCTCGGTCACCAGTGCCTGACTCAGCCGGGCGATCAGCGGATCGAGCTCGGCGGGCGGGAAGTAACCGGCATGCCGGTAGACCCGCACCCGGGTCACGATCCCCGGCACGTCCAGCTCGGGGTGGAACTGGGTTGCGTACACGTTCCGCTTGACCCGGAACATCTGCACCGGGCACTGCGGTGAGGTCGCCAGCAGCACGGCGGTCGGTGGCAGAAGCCGGCAGGCCTCCTTGTGCCCGACGAACGCGTCGAAGTGCTCCGGCACCCCGGCCAGAATCGGATCCGCGCATCCGGCCGGGGTCAGCGAGATCCGGACCGAGCCGACCGGCTCCGCGTACGTCCGGTCGACCACGCCGCCCTGCTGCACGCCCAGGGTGCCCACCCCGTAGCAGGCGCCGAGAAACGGGAAGTCCCGCTCGACGATCTCCTCCAGCAGCGCGTCGAGCTCGTCCTCGATCCGCTGTTGGACAGCGCACTTGAGCGCGGGCGGGTCGCTCGAATTGAACGGTCCGCCACCGAGGAACACGCCCGCGTAGTCGTCGAGGTCCAGCCGGGGTAGCGGCCCGGCCTCCATCCGCAGCCGGTGGAGCCGGCCGGCGGGCAGGCCGGTCAACCGCAGGAAGGCGGCGTACTCGTCATCCGCGGCCATGTCCTCGGGGCGCGTGGAGAGCAACAGGAACGGCCTCACCGGCAGATCGTAGGCCGATCATGCTCGGCCCGGACTGCTGGGGTGCCCGGTCGGTACACACGGCTACCCCGCCATGCCGGAGCGCAGCGCCATAACGGTTCTGCTGCCGGCGAGAAGCGGTCAACGATGCCGGTCGTCGGGTGCCGGATGCCACGGGGTCAATCGGGGCCACCAGCCCGGAACGGCACGACGGTAGGTCGTGTACTCGCTGCCGAACCTACGGGTCAGGGCCGGCTGTTCGTGGGCGGCCACGAAGCCGACCATGGCGACGGTGACGAGCGCCGCGTAGCCGAGCAGCACCGGCCGCCACAGCAGCAGAGCCTGGCCCAGGATGCTCACGATGACCGCGAGGTACATCGGGTTGCGGACATACCGATACAGGCCCCCGACGACCAGCCGAGCCGGAGGTGCGATCGGTGCGGGCGTGCCGACGCCCTCGACCACGAACCGGCCGAAAGCGTGGACGAGCACCGCCGCGCCGGCCAGCAGAAGCACAATGCCGAGCAGGCGTACCGGCAGCCAGTGGGCGAACGCGGCACCCGGCCGCCAGCGGGTCAGCCACCACGGCAACAAGCCGGCCACGACGCCCGGCGCGAGGGCGAAGAAGACCGCGCTACCGGCTGCTGCAGCACTCCTGCGCACGGTGCCGATCTTGCCGTCGATCCGCGGTCCACGTCGATAGCGGGCGCTGTGCGGAATGTCAGGCGGCGGTCCGGCTGGCAGGCCGGCTTGCGGGTCCCGCGGCCGGTTCGATCACGGGAGCCGGGCCACGTCGCGCCAGGCCGCCATCAGAGCCGAATCCAGATCGAGAAGGCGCAGGCGGTTCGCTTCCTTCCCAGCCCAGGTGCGGGCAAGCGCCAGCACTTCCGGCATGGCAACGGCATGAACCTGTTGCACGGAAACGATTCCTCGCTCCACTGCTGACACCAGCGGCAGCAGGGCGGCCCAGGTCTGCAGGTGGCCGCGGAGCGGACCGTCGCGCCGTGTCCACCGCCTGGCCACCTGATCGCTGAGCTCGGGAAGTCGGTCAACGCCGTGCCACATCGGGTCCGCGGCGGCGAAGCGCACGACGCCCACATGACTGTGTCGCAGCGCCGCGGTGCACAGAAAGCAAGGCTCGAGCGTGGTGTAGAGGGTGTGATCGGCATAGTCGCCGGGAGGCAACGTGGCGAGCGTGTTGATCTCGGCGTGGGCGATGGAGCTGCCGACGACCTGGCCGGCCGGACCGGCCCGCTCGCCACTGCGGTTGCGGCCGGAACACACGGTGTCACCGTTCGCGTCGGTGAGTACGGCACCCACCGGGATGCTGCCCGCTTGAAACGCTTCCCAGGCGAGCTCGAAACACGGTCGCCACGCCTTGTCCACATTCCCGAACTGATCCGCCGGTGACTCGCTCATCAGAGGTAGCTTGCCACTGTCATCGTCATGATGGAGGACGCATATGACTTCGACCGAGATCAGCGACCAGGACATGTCCGCGTTGATCGCGCGCTGGTCGGAAGCCGCCCAGCTATACATGAACGGCGATCTGCGCGCCTACGCCGACATCGCCCGCCATGCGGAGGACTACACACTCCTTCCGCCCAACGGCGGTGATGCCCGCTCGGGCTTCGACGGTTCGGATGACGCCGTCGAGTGGACGGCGCGGACCTTCCGAGGTGGACAGTCGGAGCTGGTGGTGGCCAAGACGTACCGATCCGGTGACTTGGCGGTGCTGGTGGCCGTCGAGCGGCAGGCCGGAACGGTCGGCGACCTGCCGCACCAGGACTGGTCGTTGCGGGTCACCCTGGTCTTCCGTCGCGACGGAACCGATTGGCGTCTCGTCCATCGACATGCCGACCCGCTGGTGCGACCGGTGCAGCCGGAGTTGTTCGCGGCTATTGCGCGAGGTGACCACGACCTCTGATGACTCGAACGCGGGGTCTGGTGGAGGATGGCAGCGGCTCGTCCGCTTGCCCGGGGGTATCGCGATGATCGAACAGTACGTAGTGACCTTCCCCGAGATCGGCGCGGAGCACGTCGCGGTCGTCGGCGGCAAGGGCGCGAACCTCGGAATGCTGTCGCGGATCGACGGCATCACGGTGCCGGCCGGCTTCTGCGTGACGACGGACGCCTTCCGGCACATCACGGCAGAAGCGCCGGGGATCGACGGCCGGCTCGATGAGCTGTCTCGGCTGAGCCCAGATGACCGGGAGGCGATCCGCTCGCTCAGCGCCGAGATCCGCCGGAGCATCGAAGGATCCGTCATCCCCGGCGATCTCGCGGCGTCGATCACCCGGGCGGTCACGCAGCTCGGCGAGCGGGCGGCCTGCGCCGTGCGATCCAGCGCGACGGCGGAGGACCTGCCCACGGCCTCCTTCGCCGGCCAGCACGACACGTTCCTGAACGTTATCGGGCCGGCGGCGGTCCTGTCGTACGTCCGCCGGTGTTGGGCCTCGCTGTTCACCGAGCGCGCCGTGACCTACCGGCATCGCAACGGCGTCGACCACCGTACCGTCGGCATGGCCGTTGTCGTGCAAGAGATGGTCTTTCCGCAGGCGGCCGGGGTCCTGTTCACGGCCGACCCGGTCACGTCCAACCGGAAGGTCGCCTCCGTGGAAGCCACCGTCGGCCTCGGCGAGGCGCTGGTCTCCGGGCTGGTGAACGCGGATGCCTATCGGGTGCGCGACGGGAAGATCGTGGACAAGGTGATCGCCGCCAAGCGGCTTGCCGTCCACGCCCTACCGACCGGCGGTACGGCGGAACAGGCGCTCGACCCGCAGCGGCAGGAGCAGCCGGCGCTGACCGATGCGCAGGTCGTGCGGCTGGTCGAGCTGGGCCGGCGGATCGAGGCGCACCTCGGCCAGCCGCAGGACGTCGAATGGTGCCTGGTCGACGGCGACTTCCGGGTCGTGCAGAGCCGGCCGATCACCACGCTGTTCCCGGTCCCCGAGACCGGCGACGGGGCGTACCACGTCTACCTCTCGGTCGGCCACCAGCAGATGATGACCGACGCGATGAAGCCCCTGGGGCTGTCCGTGTGGAAGCTGACTGCGCTCGCGCCGATGGACGACGCCGGCGGTCGGCTGTTCGTCGACATCACCCAGCGGCTCGCGACGCCGTCGGGCCGTGCGGGCCTGATGGCGCTCGCGGGGAAGTCCGATCCGCTGGTCCGGGACGCGCTGGAGACGCTGCTCGACCGGGCCGACGTCGTCGCGTCGCTGCCAGCCGCGGATCCGGGTCCGGCGGGACCGCCCATCGGTGGCGCACCGCCCCCGATCGAGACCGATCCGGCCATCGTCACCGGCCTGATCGAACGCAGCCAGGCGTCCATCGCCGCCCTGAAACGCAACCTCCGGGCCACCTCCGGCACGGCGCGGTTGGACGTCATCCTGGCCGACTTCCCGGAGCACAAGCGGATCCTGGCCGACCCGCTGAGCATGCAGGCGATCATGGCCGCGGTGGAGGCCACGTGGTGGCTCAACGACCACCTGCAGGAGTGGCTGGGCGAGAAGAACGCCGCCGACACGCTGACGCTCTCCGCCCCCCACAACGTCACCTCGGAGATGGGGCTGGCGCTGCTGGACGTCGCCGATGTCATCCGCCCCCATCCGGAGGTGCTGGCCTTCCTGCAGAACGTCGAGGACGAGAACTTCCTCGACGAGCTGACCGAGGTGCCGGGCGGGCCGGAGGCGCGAGACGCCATCCGGGCCTACCTCGACGCGTACGGCATGCGCTGCGTCGGCGAGATCGACATCACCAGGCCGCGCTGGAGCGAACGCCCCACCACGCTGGTACCGGTGATCCTCGACAACGTCCGGAACTTCGAGCCGGGCGCCCGCCGGCGGCGCTTCGAGCAGGGCCGCCGCGCGGCGGAGCGAAAGGAACGCGACGTCCTGGATCGCTTGCGGACGCTGCCGGACGGCGACCGGAAGGCCGCCGAAACCAAGCGGATGATCGATCGGGTACGGACCTTCATCGGCTACCGCGAATATCCGAAGTACGCCATCGTCAGCCGCTACTTCATCTACAAGCAGGCGCTGCTGGCGGAGGCCGAGCACCTCGTGCGAGCCGGCGTGCTCGCGGAACGGGAAGACATCTTCTACCTCACGGTCCACGAGCTGCATGACGTCGTACGCAGGAATCAGGTCGATGATCAGCTCATCCACCGGCGCAAGGACGCGTTCCGGCTGCACCAGACCCACACGCCGCCCCGGGTGCTCACCTCAGACGGCGAGGCCATCAACGGTTCGTACCGGCGCGACGACGTACCACCCGGCGCGCTGACCGGCCTCCCCGTGTCCGCGGGCACCGTAGCGGGGCGAGCGCGCGTGGTGCTGGACATGGCCGACGCCGATCTGGAACCCGGCGACATCCTGGTCACCGCCTACACCGACCCGAGCTGGTCACCGCTGTTCGTCGCAATCAGGGGACTGGTGACGGAAGTGGGCGGGCTCATGACCCACGGAGCGGTGATCGCCCGGGAGTACGGGTTGCCGGCCGTCGTCGGGGTGCAGCACGCCACCAGGCAGATCCGGGACGGGCAGCGGATTCGCGTACACGGAACCGACGGGTACGTCGAGATCCTGACCTGACCGACACGGTGGTGCCGCGGAGTGGAGTCAGGGCTTGCGCGATCCAGCCGGTGGAGGGGAGACCCCTTCCTTGGCGGCACTCGCCGCGAATCGTACCTGTGATACCGGCCGGAACCGGTCGTCCAGCGTGAGGATCAGCGTGAGCAGCAGCACGTAGAACACCGTGGCGGCCGGATTGAACCCGCCGCCGAACCGGGCGAGCAACCACCCCGCCAGCCCCACCATGCCGATGTTCAGCACGACCCGCACTCCGAAGGCGGCCAGCAGGGATTCCACGCTTCCCGAACGCCGTGCCACCGTCATGCCGATCGCGGCGTTGACCACCACGAACGCGGCGACGCCGAGGAACAACTCGAGATCGGTCGTCCGGCGGCCGGGGATCAGCTCACCGTAGATGATGCACAGCAGACCGAGCAGCACCACCTTTTCGCCGGTGGCCGCCGACCACACCCGGCCGTGGGCGGCGACCCACCGGTCCCGCTCGGCGGCGGTGTCGATCTCCTCAGGCAGCGGCTCGGCGACGACCTGCCAGGCGCGCGTCCGCGCCGGAAGCCGCGGCCGCAACCAGAACCAGCCGCCCACCGCCAGGCCCGCGCCGAGCAGCACCAGGACGGGAATGAGCCAGGGCATCGCACGGAGGGTGTCGGTCACGTCCAGCTGGGCGACGTGGATCCACCACTCCTGCGGGAGCTTGACGAAGACCCAGATGGCCGCCGCGGTGAGCACCCAGGTCCGCCGGCCCACCCGCGCCGGGTCCCAGCGCAAGCGCACGATCTCGTACGCGATGAAGAAGTACTCGAACGTATTCGGGAAGATGAGGAGCAGTGGGCGCCAGTCGGTGAGTTCAAACAGGACAACGCCGATCAACCGGTAGAAGAACAGGAACCGGAGCACATCGAAGGCAGGCCGGCTGGTCCAGTTGCGCATGGCGGAGAGATACGCGATGGACAGGTAGAACATGTCCATCGCCTTGTCGTAGTTCTGGTAGCCGGGCGGGTCGTACCCGAACAGCTGGAAGATCGTCTGGTCGACGCCGTCGAGCACCAGCGCCGCGACGATCGCCGGCAGGGGGAACCGGGGGATCAGCAGCGGCACAACGAATCGCGCGCCGACGACGACCAGGAACAGCAGCGTCTCCTGTTCGCCCATGGCCGGATCGTCGCAGGTCGACGGCGCCGGCACCAGTGCCGGCGGCCGATGGGAACCGTTCCTGGCCGGGAAAGGTCTCAGTGGGGGTGGCCAAGGCTAGTCAGTCGGCGGCGGACGCCTCGGCCATTGAGCGCGGAGCGGGCACGTTCTCGAAGCGGATGTTGCCGGCCGGGACCATCCAGGTCATCACCTGCACCGCGAGCCGGCCCGCACGCACCGCCGGATCGGCGCTGCACAACTCGCGTGCTGTTGCCGGGTCGACCGACATCACCGAGATGCCGCGCAGACGTTCATCGTCCTGGTCCAGCAGCGGACCGCCGCCGAGAAGGTAGCCTTGGTCCCGCAAATCGGCGCGGAACGCGAGATGGGCGTCCTGGAGGGCATCGGCCTCCTCCGGGCTCAATCCGGGTGCGTCCGGCGGCCGTACCAACAGCACGAGCGTGTGCTGATCGAACCTCATGGCGTCAGCCTAGTGGGCTCAGGCCCTGCCTCGGCCGACCCACCCGCCGACGCAGCAACACCGCCTGAGGAACTCGGGGGCGCCATGGTGACTTGGTTGCGGCCTTGGGCCTTGGACCGGTACAACGCTGCGTCCGCCCGGGAAACGACCTCCTCGGCGGTCAGCGAGGCTGACGGTATCCCGGTCGCTGCACCGACGCTGACGGTGACGATCCCGGCCGGGTTGTCGGCGTGGTCCCGGCGCGCGGCGGCGACCGCGGCCCGGAACCGCTCCGAGATGCAGGCGGCGCCGTCATCGTCGATGTCACGCAGAATCACCGCGAACTCTTCGCCGCCGTATCGGCACAGCAGGTCGGTGCCGCGCACGGCGCTGCCCAGGACGGCGGTTACGTGGCGGAGACATTCGTCGCCGGCCGGGTGGCCGTAGCGGTCGTTGTAGCTCTTGAAATGGTCGATGTCCATCAACACGACGCCGATCGGGCGGCCGCTGGCCTGCGCGCGGTCCGACTCGCTGGCGAGGACTTCGGCGAAGCGACGACGGTTGGCCACCCCGGTCAGCGCGTCGGTGATGCTGAGGAGCTCCAGCCTGCTGTTGGCCTCGGCGAGCGCGCGGGTCTGCTCGGCGAGCGCGCGGGTGCGGTCGGCGACGCGCTCCTCCAGGGAGCCGTAGAGCAAGGCGTTGGCCAGGGAGACGGCGAGCTGACCGGCGATCAGGGTCAGCGTGCCGAGCCGGTCGGCGGTGAACGCGCCGTTGGAGAGCGAGGTGGTGAGCATGACGATGGCTCGGGTGTCACCGGAGTTGCGGATCGGGACCGCCATCAGCGAGCACCGGTCGAGCCGGGCGACGTAGGTGTCCCGGCTGAACCGGTCGTCCCGGGTGGCGTCGGCGACGAGCAACGGCTCATGAGTACGTTCGACGTACCGGAACGCGCTGATCGGCAGCAGGCCCCGCTCGGCGGCCTGGTCGACCGGCAGGGCGATGTCGTTGTCCCCGGCGGCGGTGCGCAGGAACCACTCGCCGGTGTCGTTGTTGCGCAGCGCCAAAAGGATGTCGGTAGCCCCGGTGAGGGTCGTGAGCTGTTCACCGATCACGGTGCAGAGCCGGTCCAGGTTGGTCTCGGCGTTGAGCGCCTCCGCGGCCCGCATCACGGCAAGGATGTCGAGCTGGTCGGCCAGGACCGCTTGGCTACGGTCGGCGGAGATGGACTTGCTGCTGGCCCAGCGCCCATCCACCGACCGCAGGAACGGGTGCTCCCTGCGTAGTGCCTCCGCCCGAGCGGCGGCGCCCCACGCCGTACAGGTGCGGTAGGCGTCGGTGAGGGCGTGGCGGCCGGCTTGCTGGAGACCGTGGGTCTGGTAGAACCGGGCGGCCCGCTGCCCGATGAGCACCCGGTGCCACGCGCGCTCCCGCCCTTCGGCCTGACGGCTCGCCTCGTCGAATGCGCCGATAGCGGCCTGGAAGTCGCCGGCGGCTTCGGCACGCTCGGCGTCGATCAGCAGGAGCAGGTGCCGGAAGTTGTGGGACTGTTCGGCAGCTCGGTCGGCAAGCCAGTCCCGGCACTCGTCGATCTCGGCACGCAGCGTCGCGGCCTGTTCCGGCGGGGCCGTGCGCAGCTCATCGATGGCACCGAGGCCGCGCAGCAGATGGATGGCGACGACCGGGTAGCCCGGCACGAAGCGGCGAAATTCCATCGCACGAGCGCTGTGCGTCGCCAGTCCGGTCCGGTCGCCGGTCAGGGCCGCATCGACTGACCGGCAGATGTGGTAGATCCCGGTGGCGTAGGGGTTTCCGGCCGATGCCGGAAGATCACGGGCGTCGTCGAAGGCCGGTCCGCCCGCCGGGTCGGCCTCACCGCGCAGGGCCCGCACCAGTTTCTGCAGGCCTCCGACGATCTGCGCGGTGTGCGGCGAACCGGTGCGGGCCAGGAAGGTCAGGGCGGTATCGATCTCCGCCGAGTACGACTCCAACGACCGGTCACATTCCAGGCGCGCGACCAGCATGGTCAGCCACGTGTTGCTGGCCATCTGCAGCTCACCACCGCGGAGCAGGCCGTCGCGGGCCAGCTCAGCGTGCGCGATGGCGTTCTCCAGCGGCTCTGCCCAGTGCAGCAGGTGCAGAGCGTACCGGTGGCGCAGCACCGAACCTTCCGGCTCGTACCCGCGCGCCTCGCTGACCGCGAGGACGTGCCTGCCGACCCGATAGCCGGTGGCGTAGTCCTGGACCTTGGCCATGGTCACCTGGCCGACGATGCTGAGGCTCGCGGCCAGGCTGGCGGAGGGTCCGTACTGCACCCACATCCGTTGGCACTGCAGCACCATCCAGCTCAGCAGGTCAATCTCGCCGAGGAAGAAGGTACTGGGCAGCAGACGGCTGAACAGGCGCTCCACCGCGGTGACGCGTGGGTCGTCTATCTGCGGGCGGGCGAGGTCGCTGTCCAGGTCCACGTGGTCCGCCCAGTCGAGCAGGGCACGCAGGCTGCCCTCGTCCGGGGCGGCCCGATCCGGTTGCGGCAATCCCAACCGCTGCAACAGATCCAGCCCCAGGTCCACCGCCGCCCGGTGGTTGTTGCGCTGCGTCAGGCTGCTCACCTGGACGCAGGTCGACATCGCCAGCCGGACCGGATCGGAACACCGCTTCTGCACCTCGGCGTACGCCTGGTCGGCCTCGGACAGCCGGCCCAGACTGTAGAGCGCGTTGTGCCGCTCGATGTACAGATCGAGGAGACCCGGGTCGTCGCCGGCCATGCCGCAGGTGCTCCAAATGTCCGCGGCGGCGGCAAGGTAGCGCTCGGCCGTCGCGTAATTGCTGACCCGGCGGGCGTTGCGCGCCGCGGTGCCGAACAGCGTCGCGGCGGCGAGCCGCTCGTTCACGTCGACCACGTCGGCCAGGGCGCCCAGGTACTGCTCGGCGGCCTCCGCCTCGGCCCCGCCAGCGGCAAGCCGGCGCGCCATGGTGAGCTGGAGCCGTGCCCAGTCGGACGCGTCCAGGTGAGCCAGGGCGGCCTGCTGGACGCGGTCGTGCGGGAAGCGGACCAGGTCGTCCGGGTCGGCGGCGCGCGCCCAGTCCTCCTCCAGCATCAGCAGCCCGTCCTGCAGCGCCGGCGCGAGGAGCGGCCGCATCGCGGCCGTGGGCAGGTCGGCGGCGGCCGACAGCAGGCTGAGCCGTACCTCCCCGCCCAAGCAGGCGGTCATCCGGAGCAGATCAGCACACTGCCGCGGCAGGCGATCCAGGCGGTGCCGGAGCATGTCCACGACGTCTCCGCGACCGATGTACCGGCCGATGGCCCGGGCGTCCCAACTCCAGCCGTCGGCGTCCAACGTCAATGCGCCGTCGCGCCGTAAGTTGTTGATCAGCTCCACCGTGTCGTACGGGTTGCCGCCGGCCCACCCGGCAATCGCCGCGGCCAGCTCGGCGGCTCGATCGTCGTTCATCCGCAGCATCTCGGCCAGTAGCCGGCCGATGTCGTCGGGAGGCAGGGCGGCCAGCCGCAACGGTTGCGCGGCCACGCCGAGTCGATTCCACTCGTTCATCGCCGCGGCCAGGGGATGCGCGGAATCGATCTCCTTCTCCCGGTACGCCCCGACGAGGAGGAGACCTGGCAGGTTGTCCGCAGTGACCAGGGCGTCCAGGAGGTTCAGCGTGGCCGGATCGGCCCACTGGAGGTCATCGAGGAACATCACCACCGGACAGGCCGGCGAGACGACCGCACGCAACAGATCGAGCAGGGCCTGTCGCAACCGGTTCTCCGCACCGACCGGGTCGTCTCCCGCAACAGCGCGAGCCGTGCTCGGCAGCAGGAGAGCGAACTCGGGCAGGGCGGCGGTGATCAGCGCAGCATTCGGGCCGAGCGCCGCCGCGAGCCGTTCGCGGGTCGACTCCATCTCGGAGTCCGAGTCGGCCAGCAAGAGCCGGCCGATGCCGCGTACGGCCTGGATCACGACTCCGGTCCCGGTCTCCGACCGGAACTGGTCGGCCTTACCGGCGACATACCAGCCACCCTGCGTGGCGACCACCGGCCTGAGCTCGTTGACCAGCGCCGACTTGCCCACCCCCGGCGCGCCGGCGACCAGGACGGCCCGGCCGGCGCCACCTACGGCGTCATCGAAGGCGGCCCGCAATGCGGCGATCTCATCCTCCCGCCCGACGAGCCGCGACGGCGCCGACAGTCGCAGTGGAAAGTCCCAGCGACCGAGCGGAAACCGGACGGCGGGCTCACGGCAGACCGCCGCCAGGTCGCGCGCCAACCCGTCCGCGCTCTGGTACCGCCGATCCGGCTCCTTCTCCAGCAGCCGGGCGACGATGTCGGAGAATGCGGGCGGCACCGCCGGATCAACCTCGTTCAGCGGCTGCGGGACGCGAACCAGCAGGTCGTGAATCAGCTTGTACGGGTCGCCGTCGCCGAACGGCGGATGCCCAGCCACCAGCTCGTACAGCACAGAGCCGATCGCATACAGGTCGGCGCGATGGTCGACGGATCTGCCGGTGCGCCCGGTCTGCTCCGGCGCCAGGTACGGCAACGTGCCGACCAGATCCCGGTGATGGGCGAAACCCTGCCGGTTCTCCGCAGCCATCGTCGCCAGGTCAAAATCGATCAGAATCGGCTGCCGGCCGCCGGCGACCAGGATGTTGGCCAAGCTGATGTCCCGGTGAATCACGCCCCGGGCATGAACCGCGGCGAGAACGTTGACCAGAGCGAGGGCAAACGCCGGCAATTCGGCTGCGGCGATCGATCGAGTGCGTACCGCGTCGTCGTCGAAGACCACAACGGCATTCGGGTACGTCACGTCGGCCACGCGGGGAACACCGGGAACACCAGCGAGCCGGCGCAACACCTCGCCCTCGTACCGTGCGCGGGTCTCCGCTCCCCGTCCCAGGAACTCCTTGCAGATGGCGGTGCCCGAGCCATCCGGCAACGGCACCCGGCGCACCCGGCTGCGGCCGGAGTCGTACAGCACCTCGCCTCCGACGACGTCCAGCAACGCCGCCGTTCGCGGTGCTGCCGTACCGAATGCCTGCTCCGGTCGAGCAAAGTCACCCAGCATCGTCATCGGACGGGCTCCTGCCTCCCACAGGCCAAGAACCGGCCCACATCACCGTGGTTATCGGCCGGCTGCCCCCGGAAGCTGAGGTTACGACTGGTACACCGTCGCCATCCGGCTGCTCTCGCGCAGGGACTTCATCGCCTGGCTCCACGAGATGAGCTGATCCAGCATGGTGGTCAGGGCCATCTCGTGCTGGTCGCCGGGGCGAAACGTGCTGAGGTTCTCGAAGTCGGTGAACAATGACAGCGCCACCTGGGTGCGGACGGTGGCCATCTGCAGCTCGGCCGCGATCAGCCGAAGCTGCTCCACCGCCCGGGTGCCCCCGACGCTGCCGTAGCCGACGAAGCCGGCCGCCTTGTTGTTCCACTCCGCGAACAAGTAGTCGAGTGCGTTCTTCAGCGCTCCCGAAGGCCCGTGGTTGTACTCCGGAGTGACGAAGACGTACCCGTCGAACTCGGCCACCTTGGCGCCCCACCGCTGGGTGTGTTCCTTGCCGTACTGGCCCATCGACGGCGGAACCGGCTCGTCCAAGAGCGGCAGGTTGTAGGCAGCGATGTCGACCAGCTCGAACAGGGCATCGCTACGCTTGCTGGCGAGATCGTGCACCCAACGCGCCACGGCCTCCCCATTGCGTCCAGGCCGGGTGCTGCCCACGACAACCGCAATCTTCACCATGCGCGAGTCCCTTCCGACCGGATCCATCGTCGCCCAGTCTCACATTTGCGGCGGAACCGTACCCCCGCTTTGGTCAAGTCCGCCGGTGGTCGGGAGGGGTCGCAGGTGCAACTGGTGACCCTGCCGAGCTCAACGACGCGCTGCGGTACGGGATCATCGCCGGCGTCGCCAACCCCGCCGCACTGATCAAGACACCCAACGCGTGGCCGAAGCCGGGCCGCGAACCGTGCGCCGCACGACCCAGCTGCGGATCCGGAACACCAAAGCCAATCGTCGCTCCCCATGTGTCCGGTGAAGGCGGTCAAAGATCAGACGGATGCGCTTTCCCCGGCGTCAACGGCTGAGCGACGAGATTGCGACCGGGCGAACGCGTGAATGCTGCTGGCCAACGGGTATCGCTGGGCATGGAGACGACGAAGTTGAGGAGGAGTCATGACAGTCACTCGCGAGGACATGGACCGCAGGCCTACCCGCGACGACAAATTCAGCTTCGGGCTCTGGACCGTTGGCTGGCAGGCGCGGGACCTGTTCGGTGAGGCGACCCGGCCCGTCCTGGCGACCGTGGAGGCCGTCAACCGGCTGGCCGAGATGGGTGCGTACGGGATCACCTTCCACGACGACGACTTGATTCCGCCGGGCAGCAGCGCCCAAGAGCGGGACAAGATCATCAAGGAGTTCCGCGAGGCTCTCGGCCAGACCGGGATGGTGGTGCCGATGGTGACCACCAACCTGTTCCACGACCCGGTGTTCAAGGACGGTGGGTTCACCAGCAACGACCGGACCGTGCGGCGCTACGCCGTTCGTAAGGTGATGCGCAACATCGACCTGGCGGCTGAGCTCGGCGCGCAGACCTACGTGTTCTGGGGTGGACGTGAGGGGTCGGAGGTTGACTTCGCCAAGGACGTCCGCGCTGCCCTGGACCGGTATCGGGAGGCGATGGACACCCTGGCCGGGTACGTGATCGACCGGGGATACCCGATGCGGTTCGCGATCGAGCCGAAGCCGAATGAGCCGCGCGGGGACATCCTGCTTCCCTCGATCGGCCATGCCCTGGCCTTTATCGCGGAGCTGGAGCACGGCGACATGGTCGGTATCAACCCCGAGACCGGTCATGAGCAGATGGCCTCCCTCAACTACACGCATGGCATCGCCCAGGCGTTGTGGGCGGGCAAGCTGTTCCACATCGACTTGAACGGGCAGAAGGGTCCTCGGTACGACCAGGACTTCGTCTTCGGCTACGGCGATCTCCTGCAGGCGTTCTCGACGGTGGACCTGCTGGAGAACGGTGCACCGGACGGCGGGCCGGTCTACGACGGTCCGCGGCACTTCGACTACAAGCCGCTACGCACCGAGGACATGGATGGCGTGTGGGAGTCGGCTCGGGCCAATATGGAGCTGTACCTGTCGCTGCGGGAGAAAGCATGGGCCTTCCGGGCTGACCCGGAGGTGCAGGAAGCGCTGGAGGCCGCCCGAGTTGCCGAGCTGGCCCAGCCGACCCTCGGAGCGGACGAGACGTACAACGAGCTGCAGCAGGACCGCAGCGCGTTCGAAGACTTCGACATCGACCGGGCGCGCACTCAGGGCTACGGATTCGCCCGCCTGCAACGGCTTGCCGTCGAACACCTGCTGGGCACCCGCTGATCGTTCGACGAGGTGTGTTGGGCGCAGTTGAGCCTGGTCGCGACCTCGGAGCTGGTCGACGACCTGCAGCGGCTGGGCTATGTGGAACGGCGCTCGGATCCCCTGGATGGCCGGGCAAAGCTGATCGTCGCCGGTGAGCTGCGGGTCAGCAAACAGGGCCTGGGCCAGCTGGTGACCCAGCTCGCCGCCGGCGGCTTCCTGGTCATCGAGGGCGATGCCGCGGACCGCCGGGCCAAGAGGGTACGGCGGACCGCCGAGGGCGACCAGGTGGTCCGCGGCATTCGCGATCTGCTGGACGGGATCGAGGCCCGCTGGCGCGACGAGGTGGGGCCGGAGCGGTACGAGATCTTCCGGTCCTGGTCGCACTCGTCACCGGCGCGGAGCGGTGAGTCGCCTGCCCCGGGCCGGTCGGGGCAGTCGACCGCGTTGGAGCGGACCTGATAACGCCGCCCGTCCAGCTCGAACTCGCCGCCGCTGCGCCAGACCGAGCGGTCCCACACCGTGATCTCTCGACCTCGACCGGTCACGCTGTACCAGCTCCGTAAATCGGTGTTCCGGTGAGCAGTCTCGTGCCAGGATCGATTCGAAGCAGGCGGGAGAGGAGACAACCATGCGCGCAGCTTCCACGCTCCGGACCCTTGACCGTCCTACCGTGGAGTCGCGCGTTGGCCTTTCTCAACCTCGGAATCGTCGCCCATGTTGACGCCGGGAAGACCAGCCTGACCGAGCGCCTGCTGTTCGAGGCAGGCGTCCTCGACGAGCCGGGCAGTGTCGACGCCGGCACGACCCGGACCGACGCGATGGAGCTGGAGCGCCGGCGCGGTATCACGATCCGCGCGGCGGTGACCTCCTTCGCGATCGGTGACCTGACGGTCAACCTGCTCGACACCCCGGGCCACCCCGACTTCATCGCCGAGGTGGAGCGGTCCCTCGCGGTGCTCGACGCGGCGGTGCTCGTGGTGTCCAGCGTCGAAGGGGTCCAGCCGCAGACCGTGGTGATCTGGCGTGCGTTGCGCCGGATCGGGGTGCCGACCCTGTTGTTCCTCAACAAGGTGGACCGGACCGGCGCGGACGTGACCCGGGTCGTGGCGCAGGCCCGGCACCGGCTCACCCCGAATCCTGTCCTGCTCACCGCGGTCAGCGGTGAGGGACAGCGGGATGCCAGCGTCCACGCCGTGCCCCTCGATGCCGAGCCTGTCGTCGAAGCGGTCGCCGACGTGGACGACCGGATACTCGCCTCGTGGCTCGCCGGTGAGCCGCCGCGTCGCTCAACGATGCGCAGGGCCATCCGGCAGGGCGTACGCCGGGGCGCGCTCACGCCGGTCGTCCACGGCTCGGCGCTGACCGGCGCCGGGATGCCGCAGTTGTGCCGAACCCTGGTCGACCTGCTGCCTCGCGCCCCCGAGCCGGGCGGGCCGCCCGCCGGCAGCGTCTTCGCGGTCGACCGTGACGAGAACGGCCGGCGCGCGTGGGTGCGGCTGTGGTCGGGCGAGGTCCGGGTCCGCGACCGGGTGGCCTTCGCCGGACGCCGGCCCGAGCGGATCACCCAGGTCGCGGTCAGCCGGCACGGCGGCGTACGGGTGGATCGGGCGGCCGGCGCCGGGCAGATCGCCGCGCTGCGCGGTACGTCGGCGCGGATCGGCGACAGCCTCGGTGCTCCTCCCGAGCGGCGCGCGCACCGGTTTCCGCCCGCGACCCTGCAGGCGCTCGTCGAACCCGTCGACCCGACGCACCGTACCGCGCTGTTCGCGGGCCTGGCCGAGCTCGCCGACGAGGATCCGCTCATCGACCTGCGCCTCGACGAGCGCGCCGGCGAGGCGGTGGTCCGCCTGCACGGCGAGGTGCAGAAGGAGGTTCTCGCAGCACTGCTGGAGGACCGGTACGGGGTCAAGGCACGCTTCGGCGGCGTCACCGTCGCGTGCATCGAACGGGTCATCGGCAGCGGCGCCGCCCACGAGCGGGTGAAGGAGAACGGCAACCCGTACCTCGCCGGGATCGGGCTGAGGGTGGCGGCCGCACCCGTCGGGCACGGCATCGAGTTCTCCGCCGGCATCGAGCCCGGCCGTCTGCCGCCGGCTTTCGTGGCTGCCACCGAGGAGGGCGTACGCGCAGCCCTGCACCAGGGCCTGTCCGGCTGGCCGGTCACCGACTGCGTGGTGGCCATGACGTCCTCGCAGTACTACCCGCGGCAGAGCAAGCCGCACCAGAAGTTCGACAAGTCGATCTCGAGCGTCGCGGCGGACTTCCGCAACCTGGCCCCGGTCGTGGTGGCCGCCGCCCTGCGCCGCGCCGGCACCCGGGTCTGCCAGCCGGTCGACCGGTTCGAACTGGACCTGCCCCGGCCGGCGCACGGTCCGGTGACCGCTCTTCTCGGCCGCCTGGGGGCGCTGGTCCTCGACACCGAAACCACCAGTGGGTACGTCCGGCTCGCCGGGCACCTGCCGTCCGCGCAGATACCCCGGCTCGCCGCCGCATTGCCCGACCTGACCACCGGCGAGGGCATCCTGATCACCCGGTTCGACCACCACGCTCCGATCACCGGACAGCCGGCACCGATCCAGCGGCGGCGCGGACCGGACCCGGCCGACCGCGAGGCCTGGTTCCGCGCCGTACCACGATGACCACCGCAACTAGGATCAACGGTTGTGGACAATGTGACGCACACGTTGATCAGCCTCCTGGTCGGCGAAGCGGTCCATCGGTCCGTTCCCCCGTCGGCGGTCCTCTCCGACCGGGCCCGCCGAGGCGTCGCCCTCACGGTCATGGCGGTCGGCGGCAACCTCCCCGACGCCGACATCATCTACACCGGGTGGGCCGGCACCACGCTGGACTACCTCCTGCACCATCGCGGCCACACCCACACCGTGGTGGGAGCGCTGGGTCTGTCGCTGGTGCTGTTCCTGGCGGTGCGGCTCTGGTGGCGGTACCGGAAGGTCAAGCCGGGGCCGGCCGACATCGGATTCCTCGCCGGGCTGTCGATCCTGGCACCGCTGCTGCACATCGCGCTCGACTTCACCAACAGCTACGGGGTCCACCCGTTCTGGCCGGTCGACAACCACTGGTACTACGGCGACGCCGTCTTCATCGTCGAGCCGCTGCTCTGGGCCTGCGCGGCGGCACTGCTGTTCGTCCTGCCCGGCCGGACCATGCGGATCCTGATCGCGCTGCTGCTCGCGGCCGGGCTCGGCCTGAGCTGGTTCAGCGGGTTCGTACCACCCGCCTGGGCGGCCCTGCTGACGGTCCTTACCCTCGGCCTGGCCGCGGTCAGCCGTTTCGCGTCCGCGCGGGTGGCGCTCACCAGCGGCCTGGCCGCCTGGCTGGCCCTCACCGCGGCGTTCGTCGTCACCTCCCGGACGGCCGAAAGCCGGTTCGAGGCGCTGCTGGCCGGCACCTTCCCGGCGGCCCGCACCCTCGACACGGTGCTGACCCCGATGCCGGCCAACCCGGTGTGCCGGGAGGTCCTGGCCGTACAGCAGACGCCGGACCGGTACGTCGTCCGCCGTGCGTTCCACTCCCTGGCGCCCGGCTGGACTCCGGCCAAGCGGTGCGCGGCGTTGTCGCCGTCCGGCACGGATACGACCGCCCGGCTCACCCCGGTCGCCCAAGCCTCCAGCGACGAGGTCGCCTGGATCGGCGAGCTGGCGATGCCCGCCGACCTGCTCGCCACCCTGAACAGCCAGTACTGCGCCGTCGAGGCCCTCCTCCAGTTCGCCCGCGCCCCGTTCGCCGCGTCACGAAACGACGGCTGGGTGGTCGGCGACCTGCGCTACGACCGGGAGCCCGGACCGGGTCTGGCCGAAGTCGAAGTCGGCCCCGCGCAGGACGAGTGCCCGCGCCTGCCCGCACCATGGGCGGCACCCCGGGAGGATGTCCTGGGCGGCAGTTGAAACGGCCTTTAAGGACCGGAGGAAGGCGGTCCAGAACGCGCCGTCCTCACTGTCGCCCACGGCAAACCCGAGCACCTCGCGCCACCCGTCGCCGCGCACGCCGGTGGCCACCACGATCGCCTGGGACACCACCCTGCGGTTCACCCGGGCCTTGCAGTAGGTGTTCGTAGGACAGCAGGTGGGCTTCGTCCAGGACCAGGACCGGGGTGCGGCCGCGTTCCTCGCGTTCGGCGAGCAGGGCTTTGCCGGTCTGGGTGATCAACCTCGAGCCCAGGTGCGAGGGGGCTTGGCCGAACGGCCGACGATCTCCTCGTGGATGCCGCGGACGCCGATCAGCGGGTTCGGCAGATAGATGACGGTGTGCCGCGACGGGTCCAGGCCAGGCGCCGACTGGCCCGACACCGGGCTGTTCTTCGTCCGGTCCGACGGCAGGGCGTGGCACCCGAACGAGGTATCGGCCCGCTTCCGACGGCTGATCCACAACGGCGGATTCCCGCCGATCGGCTGCACGACTTGCGCCACAGTGCAGCGACCATCGCCCTGCAAGCAGGCGTCGACATCAAGGTCGTCTCCGAACAGCTCGGCCACTCCACCACCACGCTGACCCGCGACACCTACCAGAGCGTCGCCAAGCACCTGCACCACGAAGCCGTGCACGCGGTCGCCGCCCGGATCCAAGCCAACCGGCGCCGCAATGAGTCCGCGTGAGTTCGAAATGCCGGCGGGCTCATTCAGCGAGTTCTTTGAAGAAATGAGTTCCCTTGCCGCCAGCGCCCACGGCGGCAGGCCCTGGACGGCGTATGGATGGCCATGCGTTCGTGGGCGCTGCTCCGATCAGTCGGTCTGGAGCCAGGCGGCGGTGTCGGGTGGCAGGGCGGCGTCGTCTATCGGGCCGCTGGCGAGCAGGACCTTCACGTATCCGGGCAGCGGCATCGACTGGGCACTGAAGTTGATCGCGCACGCGAAGCCCGGTGCTCGTTCGAAGACGAGCCCGCCTGGCGGCGCGGCGTGCCAGCGCAGCTCGCCCGCGCCGAGGGCGTCGTGTGTTCGCCGGATGCGTGCCGCGTCCCGGTACAGCCACAGCGTCGAGGCAGGGTCGGCGTGCTGTGCCGACACGGTCAGGCCGGTCCAGTTGTCTGGCGGCGCGAGCCAGGGCCGGTGCCAGCCGTAGGCCTCTGTTGTGTCCGACCACGGGATCGGCACCC
>DASSAL010000075.1:0-26967 GCA_035685405.1 Actinoplanes sp.
GAGCTGCAGATCGTCTCGATGGAGGTGAGCTGAGCCATGTGCGCCACCTGTGGATGCGGCCGGCCCGAAAACCATCCGCACCCCCACGCCATCGAAACGATCTCTCTCGAGGAGAGGGTGCTGGCCAAGAACGACGCCATCGCTGCGGACGTACGGGACCGCCTGGCCGACCGCGGTATCGTCGCCGTCAACCTGATGAGCTCGCCCGGCTCGGGCAAGACCACGTTGCTGGAACGGACGATCCGGGACCTGGACGGCAGCCGTCCGGTCGCGGTGGTCGAGGGCGATCAGGAGACACCGCTGGACGCCGAGCGGATCCGCCGCACCGGCTGCGCCGTGGTGCAGGTCAACACCGGCGCGGGCTGCCACCTGGACGCGGCGATGATGCGGGACGCGGTGGACAGGCTGGATCCGCCACCGGGCACCCTGCTGTTCGTGGAGAACGTCGGCAATCTCATCTGCCCGGCGTTGTTCGACCTCGGCGAGCGCGCGAAGGTCGTGGTCATCTCGGTGACCGAAGGGGCCGACAAGCCGCTGAAGTATCCGCACATGTTCGCGGTGGCGGACCTGGTGCTGGTGAACAAGGTGGACCTGTTGCCGTACGTCGACTTCGACCTCGATGCCTGCCGCCGGCACGTGTCCGCGGTCAACCCGGGGGCGCGCGTGCTGGCGCTGTCGGCCACCCGCGGCGACAACGTCGATGCCTGGTACGGGTGGCTCACGGCGCCTGCCATCAATTGACGCACGGCTCGTGCCGCCGCCACACCTGGTGCAGGCCGGCGCCGGTGGCCGTACCGAACACCCGCAGCACCCGGTCGGCCCGGACCAGGCTGGAGATCTCGGCGGTGACGTCGTGCAGGACGCCCGGTGCGGTGACCACCACGGGCAGGTCGCCGGCATTGAGAGCCCGCTCCAGCGTGATCGCCTGCCGGCGCGTCTCCGTGCCCGGACCGCCGACCTGCAGGGCAACCACATCGTGCCGGGGAAGCCGGCCTCGTAACCCGGTCACCATCGCGGCATGGCCCGGCCGGGCGTCGGACGCCGATCCGCAGACCACCAGCAACTCGTCGTCGACGGCCAGCTCGGCCAGGCGGGTCACCACCGCGTCGGTGCCCGCGTCGTCGTCGCGCAGGAACGCGACGGTGGTGGTCGCAACGCCGCGGTGGCCCTCATCGAGATCCGCCTGCGCACGCCACCACCCCGCCTCCGGCTCCCGGATCACCACGGCCGGTGCCGTCGCGGTACGGCACCGCGGCTGCGGCCGCCATGCTGCGAATCGGCGAGTCGTGGGCCCGCCGTGCGGCGCGGCCGGTGGGCGCCGCGTGGACATTCCTTGCCAGATCACGTTTGTCACCTCTGCTCGTCCCGTGCCGTGTGTTCCGGCACCGGGACCAAGCCTGCCCGGGGGCCGCGAAGCGACGCCACACCCAGCCTTGTCTGCCCACAAGTGGCCGCGTCGCAGGCCGGCGCCCGAAGCGTCGTCGCTGTTCAGAGCGGTGGTGGACAGTTGTGTCCACCGGATCGGACGGCCTCTGTACCCCGACCGGGTGAATCACCCTACGGCCAGGCCCGGCCGCATCGACACCTGCAACAGCGGGGGTGGCGCCGGCGCGACCACCACGTCCACGCCGGACACCTCCGGCGCGGCCCGCATGACGACCGCCTCGACCTGCCGCACCACTGCCTGCCGGGACGACGGACAGCCGCCACCACCGGCGAGGCGCAAGCGCGCCATCCCGTCCTGGTCGACGCCGAGCACGTCGACGGCGGCAGCCGGGCGCATCCGGTCCAGCGCACGCCGGACCCGCACCGCGGTGTCCATCGGATGCAGGTCGTGCACCAGCAGCAGGCTCTCCACCAGCGGATCGGCGCACAGGTCGGCGAGCCGATCCGGGCCGAGCCGCTCCGCGATCCGGGCCAATCCGGCGCCGTACAACTGCACCAGGCATGCCGTCAGCTGCTCGGCGGCCTCGGCGGCGCGCCGGTCGGGCCGCGCGCGCAGCTCCGCCAGCAGTTGATCGACCCGCTCGGCGGTCTGCTCGGCGGCGTCGTCGGTGGCGGTCATGGCGACCTCCGATCAGGGGTACGAAGTCAGCCGGCCATCCGCAACGTGAAGCCGCGGAGGGTCTTGACCACCGGTGCGTACGCGTCGCCGGACGGCACGCTGCCGGCCGCCGGCGTCTCCATGAACGGCATGAACTTGTCCGGGAACCCGGGCATGGTGCAGCCGATGCAGATGCCGCCGACGTTGGGGCAGCCGCCGACCCCGTTGATCCACCCGCGTTTGGCGACGTTGCAGCGCACCACCTGGCCCCAGCACCCCACCTTGACCAGGCAGGTGGACGATCCGTACCCGGTGGCGAAGTCGTTCTGGTCGTAGTAGGACGCCCGGTCGCATCCGGAGTGCACCGTGGTCTCGAACAACCAGCGTGGCCGCAACTCGTCGTCCAGCGGCATCGTCGGCGCCTGCCCGCTGACCTGATAGAGAAGGTGCAGGATGGTCTCGGAGAGATTGTCCGGATGGGTGGGGCAGCCCGGCACGCAGACGATCGGCAGCCCGGCCCTGGACCGCCATTCCCATCCCAGGTAATCCGGCACGCCCATGGCGCCGGTGGGGTTGCCGGCCATCGCGTGGATGCCGCCGTACGCCGCACAGGTGCCCACCGCCATCACGGCGGTGGCCTTGGGCGCGAGCCGGTCCAGCCACCGCGTGGTGGTGATCGGCTGGCCGGTCCGCGGATCGTTACCGAACCCGCTCCAGTAGCCGTCCTCCTTGTTGTCCTCGTCCGGCACCGAGCCCTCGACGATCAGGATGAACGGATCCAGCTCACCGCGGTCCGCGCGGTGGAACCACTCGATGAAGCTGTCGGCGGCGCCGTCGGGGCCGTTCTCGAATCCGAGGTACGGCCAGTGCAGCGCGATCTGCGGCAGCCCGGGCAGGGCACCCAGCACCAGATCCTCGATGCTGGGCTGGGACGCCGCGGTCAGCGCCACCGACTCGCCGTCGCAGCTGAGCCCGCCGTTCATCCAGAGGATATGCAGCACCTGCTCGTCGCCACCGACGGGTGGGCGGTTCACAAGCCGTCACTCCGATCAGCCATCGAGGTCGGCCGGACCCGGTCACCCTAATCGCGTCGACGGTCAGGGCAACAGGTGCCGGCCACGGGCGTCACCCGATCGGGTACGGCTGGGCATCGTAAGCTCGATGGGATTGGCACATCGGACGCGGCGGAAAGGGGACGCAATGCCGGCGCCTCCCGATTCCGGCACCGAGGACATCGAGGTCCTTCCGCTCGTGGTCATCGCGCAGGCGTTCCCGGCGCGGCCCTCGGCGCTCCCGGACGTCCGTGACTTCGTCCGCCGGCAACTCACCACCACGCGGTTGTCCGACGAGAACGTCCGCTCGCTCTGCGAGCGGGTCGCCGACGTGCTGCTGGACGCCGCCGGGGTGAGCGGGACCATCCAGGTGTCAATGCGGATCTTCCCCGAGTCGGCCGAGGTGGACGTGTTGTTCTCGCCGGACCCGTCGGTGGCGGCCCACCCGGCCGGGTCGCCGCGCCGAGGGGAACCGCCGGCGATCGGTACCGACCCGTCCACCGATCGCGGCGCCCGGATCGCGGACCATCGCCGCCGGCCCACTCCGGAGCCGGAGCCCGAGGCGGCCCGGGCGCCGCCGGGCAACGGGTCGCCGTCGTTCGCCGCCTGGTTGTCCACCCGGCTCCGGGCCGAGGGCCTGACCATGGACGCGGCGGCCCGCCGGCTGGAGGTGTCGACCAAGACCATCAGTCGCTGGGTGAGCGGCACAACCGAACCCCGCCTGCGCGATCTCTACCGCATCCGGGACGTCTTCGGCGAGCCGCCGTTCCGCTGACATCCGGCGGGTGAGCGCCTCCCACGCGGCCGTTGCAGCCTGCGATCGTGATGGTCGAGACTCACGGGGTGACCTTCCGTGGCTGGACGAGCGAGGCCCTCGAGTTCTACGAGGGGCTGGCCGCCGACAATTCGAAGAGCTACTGGACCGACCACAAGGCGTTTTACGACACCCAGGTGTACGCGCCCATGGTCGAGCTGCTGGCGGCGCTGGAGCCGGAGTTCGGGCCGGGGAAGATCTTCCGACCGTACCGCGACGTCCGGTTCAGCCCGGATAAGTCGCCCTACAAGACTCACCTCGGGGCGTGGCTGGAGTCCGGCGGCTACCTTCAACTGTCCGCCGAAGGGCTGGCGGCCGGCTGCGGAATGTATGAGATGGCGCCCGACCAGCTCGACCGGTACCGCCGCGCCGTCGCCGACGACCGGACCGGCGCAGACCTCACTGCCGTCATCGCGGCCATCGGGCGGGCCGGGATCACCGTGCACGGCCACGGCAGCCTGAAGACCACGCCCAAGGGTTATCCGAAGGACAGTCCACGGGTGGATCTCCTCCGGCACAGGGGCCTCACCACGTGGAAGGAGTGGCCGCCGGCGGCATGGCTGGGCACCGCGGCCGCGAAGACCCGGATCGTCGAGTTCCTCCGCGTCAGCCGGCCGCTCCGGCTGTGGCTGGACAACAACGTGGGGCCGTCCTCGGTCTCCCGGTGACGTCCTGCTCGCCCGGCGTCACCGCACCTGAAGGATGCGCTGCAGTTCGTCGGCCAGGACCCAGATGCGGGCGATCCGACCGTCGTCGTCGAAGCTGAGCACGTCGATGCCGAGGCCGGCCACCATCCGCCCGGACGGCGGGATCTCGCCGAGCGGCGTGGCCCACGGCCCGGTGTGCCGTGCCGTGTGACGAAACGCCACCGTGAGCTTGCCCGGCGCGGCCACCCGGTCGACCACCTCGATGGTGTGATCGCTGAACGCGCGGTGCAGCGCCGCGGCGCGGGCGACCAGGTCGGCGACCGGCATCGGCGCGCCGTTGATGATGACCGGGTCGGCGTACACCCGCCGGAACGCCTCCTCCGGCTCGCCCTGCCGATCGGGCGGGACGGTCCACAGGTCGAACAACTGCCGCTCGACGTCCACGAGTCCTCCTCACGCCGGCCACCCTGGCCGCACTGTACGACGCGGGCGGGAAGCGGCGGCGCCCTCGGCAGCCAGGACCTGCGCACCACCGCCGACCCGAGAGACCGCGATCGGTGTGTGTCGTCACGGATCGTGCTGGGCGCTGCGGCCAAAGCGCGCGACGCCGGTCGCGGCTGTCATGATCGACCTGCCTGCCGCTCGCGGAGGGATCCAGCGATGGCGTGCTGCGCCAAGAACAGTAGGAGCCCGGTGGCGAGGGCGGTGGCGCCCAGCCAGATTCTGCCGGTGTGCTCGAGCAGCGCCGTGCCGACCATCGGGCCGAGGGTGACGCCGAGGCTCCAGGTGCTCGACGCGACGCCCATGTATCTGCCGCGCAGATCGGGTGGCGCCAGGTCAGCGAACGTAGCGCCGAACTGGACCGCCATCCCGATCTGTCCCAGGCTGAGCGTGAGGACGGCGGCGGCGTAGCCGGCGGTGCTCTGAGTGACGGCGGCCAGGCCGCCGCCCAGGCCCGCCAACAGCATCGAGGTGGCGAGTACTGTTCCGCGGTCGCGGTGCGCCAGCAGGACGACCGCCAGTGGTTGAAGGATGACGATGGCGAGCCCGTTGAGGGCGAGCACGGCGCCGTAGGTGGCCGGGCCGTGCCGCTGGGCAGTCATCAGCAGCGGCAACGTGGCGAACGCCTGCATGAGCAGCGTGAAGTAGGCCACGTGGATCAGGCTCATGGTGACCATCAGGCGGTCGCCGAGCAACGCGGGCAGCAGCGCGCGTCGCGGGCGGTTCGAGGCCGAGCGGGTCTCCGGCACCGCGGCCACCACGATCAACGCTGCGGCCAGCATGGCGACTGCGTTCAACCAGAACAGCAGGCCGTAGCCGCGACTTGCCAAGACTCCGGCAACCGTTGCGGCGATGGCGTAGCCGAGGTTCGCAGCCCAATAGAGCAGGCTGTACGCACGCACCCGCTGGTCCGGCGGGAGGTCGGCCACGGCCGCCGAGCCGGCCGGGCGGAAGAGCCCTGCGGTCAGTCCGTAGCCGACTGCCGCGACCCAGATGACCGGCGTCGTGTCGGCCGATCCCAGGGCGGCCAGCGCAAGGGACGTCCCGAGGAAGCCCACGAGCATCGTCTGTCGACGCCCGAACCGGTCCCCGAGCCATCCCCCCAGCAATTGCGACCCGAAGTCGCCGATGCCCACAGCCGCCACCACGGCACCCGCCGCAGTCGGAGCCATCCGCTGTTCCTCGGTCAGGTACAGCACCAGCATCGGCTGCACGAACGCGCCGGCTCGAGCAACGAGGTGGCACGCCCCGAGGGCCCACGCCAGCGCTGGTAGCCCGGACGGTGGCCGGCGTGTGCGGTTGCTCTCACCGGGGTCGACGGTCGTTGTGGCGACTCTCATGGCCTCGACGCTAGGGAGCGAAGAGGGGTCAAGAAAAGCGATTGTTTACGATCGAGTCCATCGCGATCTGTTATACATTGGGGTATGGCCGATGTGGACCTGCGGCAACTGACGACGATGATCGCGATCGCCGAGGAGGGGACGTTCTCTCGAGCGGCGAACCGGCTGGGCTACACCCAATCGAGCGTGAGCCAGCACATCGCAGCGCTGGAGAGGGCGGTTGGCGGCTCGGTGTTCGATCGGCCCGGGGGTCCACGGCCGGTGCGGATAACTCCTCTCGGCGCCGTGGTGCTCGAGCGAGGCAGGGAGCTGCTGTCGAAAGCCGAAGCGCTGGTACATGCGGTTGATCGATTCAAGGCCGGCGATGGCCGAATCGAGGTCGGCACCCTGCAGAGCGTGTCCAACGTGATCCTGCCGACCGTGCTGCGCCGCCTTCGGGACGAGCATCCCCACTGCGAGATCAGGCTCTCGGAAGCGGAACCGAACGAGGCACAGATCGGCGATCTCGACCTGTTGTTCTACGACGGGCTGATCAGCGACGAAGCGGAACACGTCCGGCTGATGGAGGACCCCTACGTGGTGGTGGCGCAGCCAGGAGACCTGCCGGCCGGCCCGGTGCCCGCGCGGAAGCTGGACGGGAAGGCGATGGTGGCCTGGCCAGCGACCTGTGACCAGCCCAGATTGGAGAAGTCCCTCGCGCACGCGGGCGCACAGCCGCGCATCGTCTTCCGCTCAGCGGGCAACGAAACGATCTTGTCGATGGTGCGCGCAGGGATGGGGCTGGCCGTTCTGCCCTGGCTTGCGATTCACCACGTCGTGTGCCGCTCCTGTGGTGCGATTCATGGACCAGAGGGTTGGCCAGATCTGCACGTTCATGAACTCGGCCCCACACCCACGCGCGCGATCTACCTTCACTGGCCGCCTGGACGCGGCGGTCAGTCGCCGCTCGCGGCCCGCACCATCGAGGTGGCCGTCGAAGTCTCGCGCGAGCTGGCTCAGCAGGCTCCGCCAGCTCGGACCTGATCTCGAGTCGCGTCGCGGGCCGCGGTTACTTCAGCTCGGCGAAGAAGGCGGCGATGTCTGTGGCCAGCAGGTCCGGCTCCTCGGCAGCGGCGAAGTGGCCCCCACGAGGAAAGACGGTCCAGCGCCGGATGGCGTACAGGCGTTCGTACCATGATCGCGGCGGCTCCCCTTCGGGTACGAACTCGTTGGCGAACACCGCCATCGCGGTCGGCACCCGGACGAAGTCCGCCGGCCCGATCGGTGTGCCGTACCAGCGGTTGTCGTAGTAGTCGCGCATGGACGACGTGATCGATCCGGAGATCCACCAGACGGTCAGCATCGTCAACAGGGCGTCGCGGCCGAACCGAGCGTCGAGGTCACCGCCGCTGTCCGACCACGAACGCCACTTGTCCAACACCCATGCGGCCAACCCCGCGGGAGAATCGTTCAGCGCGTACCCCAGCGTCTGTGGCCGGGTCGACTGCACCGCGCTATACCCACGTTCCGTCTCGTCCCACCGGGCGACGTGGTCGACGTACGCCTGTTCCGCTGCGGACAGCGGCGGCGTGCCGGGTCCGGTGTAGGGCCACATCTCCGGGGTGCTCAGATGAATACCCACCATCCGATCGGGTTGGGAGAGCGCCATGTGCGTGGCCACGCCGGCGCCGAAGTCGCCGCCGTGCGCGCCGTATCGCTGGTAGCCGAGTCCTTGCATGAGGCGGTGCCAGAGCAGGGCGACGTACGACCGGTCGACGCCGGTGCGGGCAGGGCGTTGCGAGAAGGCGTAGCCGGGCAGCGACGGTACCACCAGGTCGAACCGGTCGCCGAGACGGTCGACCAGCGGCAGCATCTCGGCGAACGTACTGGGCCATCCGTGTGTCAGGATCAGCGGTACGCCGACGCCACCCGCGCTGTGGTGCACGAAATGGATGCGTACGCCGTCGACGTCGGCCAGCCGGTGCTCGAAGCGGTTGAGTCTGCGCTGCTCGGTCCGCCAGTCGAAGCCGTCGGCCCAGTACGCCAGCAGATCGCGAAGGTAGTCCAGCTCGACGCCCTGGCCCCACGGCTCCCCCGGCGCGGGCTCCGGCCACCGCGTGCGCCGGATGCGGTCACGCAGGTCGTCCAGGACCGTGCCGGAGACCTCGACGGTGTACGGCTGGACACGCATGCCGTGATGTTATGGCCCGAAGCCGCCGTGCACTCCCGCCCAGCGGCCGCACCTTGTCCCGCCGCCCGGAACGTCCGGACCTCGGCGGTTCAGCCGGCGCTCGCCACGTCTGGCCATCCCGCTCGGCGCGCCCCACGTCATGTGGCTGCCTGAACTGACTCATAACCGGGTGCAGGAACATCCCGTGCAGGAGGCAGTATGACGGGTTTGTGCTGGTCGATCTGCATCGGCTGACGTCTGCGGCGGCGTTGGGATTCCGGCCGGTTCGGGTAGCAGGCAGAGAGCACCGAGCAACGAGGGCACACCCCGGGAAGCGGAAGGGACGTGGGCACCATCGACGAGGACTACATCAGCTGGCTGGAACAAAGGTCCATGCTGGCCAACGCCGAGCGGACAGCTGGGCAGTTCTCCGGTGTCGCAGAGGTGTGGCAGACGCCGTTCGCCAACCCGAATCCGGCGGCGGTGGGCCGGGCGTCGGTGTGGTTCAGCGCGTACCCCCTATCGATGATCACCAAGCCCGGCTGTACCTTCCTCGGCACTCTGGGTGATGAGCAGCTGTGGCGGGTGTTCCAGCAGATCGGCATCAACGCCGTGCACACCGGTCCCTTGAAGCGCGCCGGCGGGATCTTCGGGCGAGAGGCGACGCCGAGCGTCGACGGGCATTTCGACCGGATCAGCACGCAGATCGACGAGGTTTTCGGCACGGAGGCCGAGTTCCGCCGGATGTGCGAGGTGGCGGCCGCGTACGGCGGCATCATCATCGACGACATCGTCCCGGGACACACCGGCAAGGGGGCGGACTTCCGGCTGGCCGAGATGAAGGTCGGTGACTATCCCGGTATCTATCACATGGTGGAGATTCCGGCCGAGGACTGGCACCTGCTTCCCGAGGTCCCGCCCGGCAGGGATTCGGTCAACCTCGACGCTGAGGCGGAGAGCGGTCTGGAGCAGGCCGGCTACATCGTCGGCCGGCTGCAACGCGTGATCTTCCACGAGCCGGGTGTCAAGGACACGAACTGGAGCGCGACCGCACCGGTCACTGGCGTGGACGGTATCGAGCGGCGCTGGGTGT
The DNA here is from genome assembly GCA_035685405.1 of Actinoplanes sp. Taxonomy (GTDB): domain Bacteria; phylum Actinomycetota; class Actinomycetes; order Mycobacteriales; family Micromonosporaceae; genus Actinoplanes. The sequence goes on from DASSAL010000075.1 coordinate 9,641, forward strand.
ACCTGCACTACTTCAAGGACGGCCAGCCCTCGATCAACTGGCTGGACCCGACCTTCGCCGGCATGCGCCTGGTCGTCGGCGACGCGCTGCACTCGCTCGGCGGACTGGGCGCCGGAGCGCTGCGGCTGGACGCCAACGGATTCCTCGGCGTGGAGAAGAGCACCACCCGGGGCGCGCCGGCCTGGTCCGAAGGACACCCGCTGTCCGAGGCGGTGAACCAGTTGATCGCCAGCATGGTGCGTAAGGTCGGCGGGTTCACGTTCCAGGAGCTGAACCTGTCCATCGACGACATCAAGAAGACCTCGGAGCGGGGGCCGGATCTTTCGTACGACTTCGTCAACCGCCCGGCGTACGTCCACGCCCTGGTCACCGGCGACACCGAGTTCCTCCGGCTCACCCTCAACGCGGCCTTGGGCCTGGACCTGCAGCCGATCCGTCTCGTGCACGCGCTGCAGAACCACGACGAGATGACGTACGAACTGGTGCACTTCGCCACCGCGCACGAGAACGACGTATTCCACTTCCGCGGCGAAGACCTACGGGGTGGTGAGCTTGCCGTCGTCATCCGCAGCGAGCTGACCGAACGGCTCACCGGCGCGGCCGCCTCGTACAACAGCATCTTCACGACCAACGGCATCGCGTCGACCTGCGCCACGATCGTCGCCGCGTCTCTCGGCTACCGCGATATCGCCACCCTGACCGCCGAGCAGGTTGACAAGATCAAGCGGGCCCACCTGTTGCTGGCCATGTTCAACGCCTGGCAGCCCGGGGTCTTCGCGCTCTCCGGCTGGGATCTCTGTGGCATGCTCACCCTGCCCCGCGCAGCCATTCCGGGGTTGCTGCGTTCCGGCGACACCCGATGGATCCACCGAGCCGCCTACGACCTGATGGACTACCGGCCGCAGGCGACCGAGTCGCCGTCGGCAGTTCCGCGGGGCACCGGCCTCTACGGACCGCTGCCGCAGCAACTGCAGGATGCGACGTCGTTCGCCTCCCGGCTACGCGACATTCTTTCGCTCCGCACCCGCTACCGGATCGCCACCAGCAACCAGATCGACGTGCCTGCCGTCTCCGACAAGGCCATTCTGGTGATGGTCCACCAGCTCGACACCGCTCGGCTTCAGGCCACCGTGCTGAACTTCTCGGACCGCCCAGTCGCCAGCCGTGTCACATCCGGTCACCTACCGGCCGCAGCCGTGGTGACCGACATGGTCACCGATGCGGAGATCGCCCAGATCGACCGCGACCACACCTTCCCCGTCCTCCTGGAACCCCATCAAGGCCGGTCTCTGTTGATCACTCCGGCTCCATCTCCGTGAACCGTCTCCGTATCGTTGAGCCGTGAATGCGCCGGGCGGCCCGCGGCTGCGAGTCATGACCTTCAACATCCGACACGGCAACGGGATGGACCGGCGGGTCGACCTCAACCGGGCGGCCGGCGTAATCCGAGCCGCGCGGCCGGACGTGGTCGGGCTGCAAGAGGTCGATCGGCATTTCAGCGACCGTAGTGGGTTCCTCGACCAGGCGGGTCAGCTGGCGGGCACACTGAGCATGCACCTGGCGTACGGGGCGAACCTCGACCTGGATCCGCCCACCGCCGGCGGGCCGCGCCGCCAATTCGGCAACGCCATTCTGTCCCGACACCCGGTCCTCGACTCGGAGAACGTTCTCCTCCCCCGGTTCGCCGACCACGAGCAGCGCGGCCTGCTGCGCGCGGAGATAGCGGCAGGCTCTCGACCCTGGCAGATCTTCACCACCCACCTGCAGCCGAATGCTGCCGCGGAGCGCCTCGCTCAGGCGCGTGCGGTCGCCGACCGCATCGGCGCCCCGCAGCATCCCCTGGTCCTGCTGGCCGACCTCAACGCCACCCCCGGCACGCCGGAGATCCGGGCGCTGACCGTCGGCCTCGCCGACGCGTGGCCGACCGCAGGAGGCTGGTTCGGCAGCACGTTCCCCAACCCGTTCCCGTACCGCCGGATTGACTACGTTCTGCACTCCCCCGCCGGCCGCGCCGAGACAGCGGTCGTCGTTGGATCGCTGTCGGCGCGGATTGCCTCGGACCACCTGCCGGTGGTGGCTGACATCGCCCCGATATGAGGGACCGTCGACCACCGCCACAGACAACCATGACGTCGCTGATCGGACGTTCAGCCACAGTAGACGGACGAACGGTGTGCTGGTAGCTTCCGGGCGCCGACGCGTGGACGAGCAGGGCTGAGCAGCCGGCCGCTGCTCGACCACAGCGTCACCAAGGCATCCGGGTCCAATCCGGTCGGCGGGGCTCAGACCCAGGCGTGGCCGCGCAGCTCGCTCTTGTACCAGTACTCGACGCCGCCGATGTAGCTCGGGCCGGTGCCCGTCCGGCAGTACGCCGACAGGCCGCGGGTGTCGCCGGCCCAGCGGAATCCGGTCGAGTAGTACGGCCCGCCCTGCTCGCAGTAGACGACCGCGCGGTACTGCCAGTCCGGGCCGTTGCCGTCGCACCAGCCGCCGGCGCCGCCGGTGCCGCGGTGTGGGTAACACGTACCGATCCAGCCGGCCGCCAGCGCCGGCGAGGGCACCGCCAGGGCCGCCGCAGTCATCGCGACGGCCGCGGCGGCACGCAGCAGCACAGTCAGCTTCACCATGGTCACCCCAATCTCCGTGAATCATCAGAGTCACCAGTGTCGGAACACGCGCTCCGGGCGAGACCCCCGTGCCGCGAATCGGCTGCCCACCTGCGCAACCCGTCCGTACGAGCCGGACGCCGGGGACAGGATCGGGCCGGTCACGACGGCCATCCCGGCCGGCCGATGCTGGTCGGAGCACGGTGCGGAACGCAGGTGTTCGAGGGCATTCCGACCACGGATCAGTGCCCCGTGCGGTGCGGTGTCTGCGGTGATCCGGGTGGGCCCGGCGTTACGCCGAGCCCGCCCGTTTCAGTCCGGTCTGCTCATGATCATCCTGCGCGGGAGACGAGCCGGAACTGCTGGTTGGCTTGTCCGTTGCAGTCGTACAGCTGGACCTGCGCCCCGTTGGCGGTGCTCCAGACGTCCAGGCATCGCCCGGACTGCACGCCGGTGATGGTGCCGTCGGAGTTGACGTTCCACTGCTGGTTGGTCCCGCTGTGGCAGCTGTAGATCTGGACCGCCGCGCCGTTGCCGGAACCCGCCGCATCCAGACACCTGTCGCCGTACACCCGGAGTTGCCTGTTCGAGGTGTACGTCCAGGACTGGTTGGACTGCCGGTTGCAGTCGTAGAGCTGCACCCGGGTGCCGTTGTTACGTGAGGAGTTGGGGACGTCGACGCACCGGCCCGACTGCGTGCCGACGATCTCGTTCGCGGAGCCGGGTGAGCCGGTCGGCGAAGCGGTGGGGGTGGTTGGAGGCGTGGTCGGCGGGGTCGTCGGGGTGTTGGACGGGGTCGACGGCGGGGTGGTCGGCGCCGGGGGCAGCAACGGGCACGTGCTGCGGTAGGTGACCACGCCGCTGGAGTCCAGCAGCGGGCAGAGGAACTGGCTGTACCGGGCGTCGTTGTCGATGAACATCTTGACGAACGGCAGCATGGTCCGGATCATCACCGGGTTCGACCGTCCGACCATGAACCCATGATCCGCACCGGCGACCTCCAGGTAGACGCTTTCCGTGGTGGCCGGGAGGCTGTTGTACAGGCCGGTGGCGTAGGACGGGGTGACCACCGTGTCCGCCTGCCCAGAGAAGATCATCGTGGGTACCCGGTCGTTGGCCAGGTTCGACGACGGCGAGTACGGCGCGATTCCGACCGCGGCCTTCAACGACGAGCGCCGGACGGCCGCGCTCAGCGCCCCACCGCCGCCCATGGAGTGACCGGAGACGGCCAGCCGGTTGGGGTCGACCCGGTCGCGTACCGGGCTCTGCTGCGTCAGGTAGTCCAGCGCGGCGAGCAACTGGGTGCCCCGGGCCGTGTCGAAGTCGTTACGGCTGTTGGTCTCGATGCCGATCACGACGAAGCCGTGGGAGGCCAGCCACGGCCCCATCCAGGCCAGTTCGGCGGAGAACAACGCGGTGTAACCCGGTGAGATCGCGATGGCCCCGAAGGTGCCCTGGCTGGTGTCGGTCGGGTAGTAGATCCTGCCGCCGTTGAAGCCGTACCCGGTCGGGACGCTGACCGACGCGTTGGCGAAGGGGCCGGTCACCGCCGCGACGCTGGTCCGGGTGGGATCCGGGCCCCGCTGGTACGGGTTGTCGGCGGCCGACGCCGACCCGGTCGTCACCGCCATGGCGAACAACCCGACGGCGGCTGCGATCCCGGCCGTCGCGAGCTTGAACAGCCGTCCCCGACGGCCGGCGGACACTCGGTCAGCATGGGGATTCTCCGAGGGCGGGGGGTGGACTGGGTGTCCTCGCACTGTCGGTACCTCCGGGAGATGAGGACGAGTGAGGAGCGGACGGGCCCGGCTTTGTGCCGAGCCCGCCCGTTGCGGCGTTGCCCGATCGTCAGCGTTGCAGCGTCAGCAGGCCCGGCCGGTACGGCAGGAGGCCGTAGTCACCGCCGGAGCTGGGCGAACGCCCCTGGTAGAGCAACTGGAGGTTGCAGGCGTTCACGGTCATGGTCTGATCGGCGTTGGTCCGGATCAACTCACCGTGGCTGATGTCGTTGGTCCAGGTGGCGCCGCTGTTGGCCTTGCCCGCGAAGGGGTTGCTCTCGGACGTGGCCTGCGGCGTCCACGTACCACCAAGACTGGTGGCGGTGAACGACCGGAAGTAGCGACCCTGGGAGCCGATCGCCTCGACGAGCATGAGGTACCGGTTCTCGCCCTGGAGCTTGTAGACCTGCACCCCCTCGAACAGGTTGTTCGTCGAATCGGTCATGATCGTCGTGTAACTCGAGCCGAAGCTCCCCGGGAAGTTCCCGATCGGCATGCTGGCCCGGTAGATCCGGCCGTTGTCCCCGGCGAAGAAGAGGTACATGTTCGTGCTGTCGCCGATGAGTGCCTGGTCGATCGGGCCCGTACTGGAGTCGGAGATGCTGCCGGAGAAGAGCGTCTGCGCCGAGGACCAACTGTTCACATTGGCCGGATCGGTCGACGTCCGGTACGAGAAGGCCGGCCCACCCCACTGATACGCCAGCACCCAGACGTTGCGCGGCGCGAAGTAGAACAACGACGGCGCGACAGCCGCGAACGGCATCGCGTTCTGACTGGCCGAACCCATCTGGTTCCAGTTCGAGAAGAGCCCGAAGTTCATCGAGCCCCACGTCGTTCCGGTGTCGTGCGTCGTCGCGTAGACCAACTGCTGGCCGTTGTACGGCGCGTGGGTGAAGTCCTTCAGCGACACCCAGCCCGAGCGCGGCTGCGCCAGCGCGCCGGTCGACGACCAGCGGTACGACGACGGAAGCGAGCAGTTGGTCGTCGGCGTCGGCGTCGGCGTACTGGCCGTCGGCGTCGGCGTCGGCGTCGTCGGTTGGGTGGTGCCGCCGAGGGAGACCAGCCGGAACTGCTGGTTGGCTTGTCCGTTGCAGTCGTACAGCTGGACCTGAGCTCCGTTGGCGGTGCTCCAGACGTCCAGGCATCGCCCGGACTGCACGCCAGTGATGGTGCCGTTGGAGTTGACGTTCCACTGCTGGTTGGTCTGACTGTGGCAGCTGTAGATCTGGACCGCCGCGCCGTTGCCGGAACCCGCCGCGTCCAGGCACCTGTCGCCGTACACCTGGAGTTGCCTGTTCGAGGTGTACGTCCAGGACTGGTTGGACTGCCGGTTGCAGTCGTAGAGCTGCACCCGGGTGCCGTTGTCGCGTGAGGAGTTGGGGACGTCGATGCACCGGCCCGACTGCGAACCGACGATCTGGCTTGCGGAGCCGGGTGAGCCGGTCGGCGTAGCAGTGGGGGTCGGCCCCGGCGTGGTGGCCGTGGGAGTGGGCGTGGGGCCGGCGCTGTTCAGCGCGTCCAGGGTGGCCGTGTAGGCGGCCTTCTTGTTGCCGTTGCCGTCGAACAGCAGCGGCGTGCCGCTGGACCGCCACGAATCGCTGTCCCGCACACCCCACACGGTGATGCCGTTGCAGCGAGCCACGGCCAGGCAGTCGTTGACCACGTTGCGGTACGTGTTGGCCTGCGTGGTGCCGGAGCCCTCGATGTCCAACTCGGTGATCTGCACGTCCACGCCGAGCGCGGCGAAGCTGGACAGCGTGGTGCGGTAGTTGCTGTTGTACGGCGAGTTGGCGTTGAAGTGCGACTGGAACCCGACGCAGTCGATCGGCACGCCACGCTGCTTGAAGTCGCGCACCATGGTGTACACGGCCTGGGTCTTGGCCCAAGTCCAGTTGTCGGTGTTGTAGTCGTTGTAGCAGAGCTTCGCGTTCGGGTCCGCCGTGTCGGCGGCCCGGAACGCGGCCTCGATCCAGTCGTTGCCGGTCCGCTGCAGGTTCGAGTTGCGACGGGCGCCGCTGTTACCGTCGTCGAACGCCTCGTTCACCACATCCCACGAGTCGATCTTGCCCCGGTAGTAGGTGGCCACCCGCGTGACGTGGTTCAGCATCGCGTTACGCAGCGCGGAGCCCTCCATGCCCTGCATCCAGCCCGGCTGCTGCGAGTGCCAGGCCAAGGTGTGGCCCCGGACCCGCCACCCCCGGGAGATGGCGTGGTTCACGATCCGGGCTGCGTTGCCGAAAGTGAAGTTGTTCTGCTGTGGCTCCGTCGCGTCGATCTTCATCTCGTTCTCGGGAGTCACACTGTTGAACTCCCGATTCAAGATCGTGGTGTACGCGCTGTCGCTGAGCTTGCTCGCGGCGACGGCTGCGCCGAAGTACCGACCCGACTGGGCCGCAGCCGCGCCCAGGGTGGACTCGGCGGCATGGGCGAGATTGGGAAGCAGGGACACGGTGAGAGCCGCGACGACTGCGGCGATCCCGAAAACCGACGGCGCTCGAAGTCGACGCCCGGCGGGACGGAGCCGGGAAACCATATTGATCCTCCAACGATGCGATGAGCGGTCGAGCCGCCACGGCCCGGCCGGGCGGTGGCTAAGGACGCTGGGCTTTCCAGTTGGTTGAGGCACACCCCCAGCGATTGGGGTTGATCGTTGCGGGCAGGGACCGCCTCGGCTCATGGCCGTCTGGTTTGCGTCGAGGCGGCGTCAACGATCGGGGTTTGGAGACGGTTCGCGGCCAATTTGAGAATCAGTCGAGATCATGTTCACGTTCACATCCTTCGATGGGCTTAGGCTTGCAGAAACTTGCGGGTTTATCAAGCGGTAGTTTCGGCCCGTTACCGATAGTTTCGGTATCGTCGCAGAAGCCGGCCCCCGTGGACGATGGAGCTTGCTCGCGGTGCGGTGGCCACACACGACGCCGACCCGCGCGACAAGGCCGAGCTGGACAGCCGCCTCGGCCTGCGGAGGGCCGCCAGCGGGTCACTGCGGCGCGATGTTCACAACGTCAGCAGCAGCAGCGGAGCAGCGGCCGCCCACGCCTGCGGCGAACATGCATGCGGGTAGGGCACCGGGCCGCGCCCACGCTCGCGTGCCAGGCCGGTCATCACCTCGGGCAGCCGGTCCTCGGTGTAGGACGCCGCGGCGAGCAGCCCGTCGGCGATGCTCGCCGCCTCGGTGCGGCGCCCGGCGGCGGCCAGGCCGGCCACCGTGATGGCTGTGTCATGCGGCCACACCCCGCCGCGGTGGTAGGACAACGGGTGGTACGGGGCTTGTCCCGCGGCCAGTGTCCGCACCCCCCAACCGGAGAAGAAGTCGTCGCGGGCCATCCGCTCGGCCACCGTGGTAGCCCAGTCGTCGGCGAGCAGCCCGCACCACAACACGTGGCCGGCGTTGGACGCCGGCGCGTCGACCGCCGTGCCGGTCGCGTCGAGGGCGAGCGCCACGAACCCGTCCGGCAGGCGGAAGTCGGTGGCGAACCGGTCGCGCAGGCCGGCCGCGGTGGCGGTGAGCAGCGCGGCCCAGTCGGGGTCGTCCCACACTCGGGTGGCGAGCCGGGCGGTGCCCAGAAGTGCGCGGTAGGCGTACCCCTGCGCCTCGGCGACCGCGATCGGCCCGGCGGCCGGCGTGCCGTCGGAGAACACGATCGAGTCGGCCGAGTCCTTCCAGCAGTGGTGCACGAGGCCGGGCAGGTCGGTGCGATAGCGCAGGTAGCCCGTCGTCAGGCCACCCGGCCCGAGCATCCAGCCCACCGCGGCCCGCGCCGCCTGCTCCAGCCGTCCGGCCAGCCGGTCGTCGCCGGTCACCTCGTGGTGGGCGGCGAGCAGCATGAGGAACAGCGGCGTCGCGTCGACCGACCCGTAGTAGCGGGCGTACGGGACCTCGCCCGTGGTGGCGAGTTCCCCGCGGCGCGTCTCGTGGATCACCTTGCCCGGTTCCTCTACCCGCGACTCGTCGGTGGTGCGGCCCTGGGTGGCGGCCAGCACCTGCAGCGTGCCGGCGGCCAGTTCTGGCCGATGGCGCAGGGCGAACAGGGAGGTCAGCAGGCTGTCGCGGCCGAAGACGGTGAGGAACCAGGGTGCACCGGCGGCCGGCACGACCGCCCCGGGCACGCCCGGCGCCGGCATGGTGAGAGCGTCCAGGTCGGCGAGCCCTTTGCGTACGCACGTCGCGAGGTCGTCGCCGGGTGCCGTGGGCGCGTGTCCGGTGCCGGCGGGCGGCGGTGACGCCGACACGGTGATGTGGAGAGTCACCGACTCCCGGGGCGGCAGCGGCACGGACCAGCTGACACCGTCGCGGGTGAGCTCCGCGGCCGGTGCGGTCTCGATGGTCGTGGCGCGGGTGAAACCCTGTCGGGCGTACGAATAGGTCAGGCGGCCGCCGGACATGTCGGCGCCGCGGATCGCGTCGGACTTGTCAAAGGTTCGCGCCGAGCGCAGCTCGAACTGGTCGGCGAAGTCGGCCCCGACCTCGTAGCCCAGGTGGATGGTCTGCGGTGTGGCGAGGAAGCTGGTCAACTCCAGTGACTCGATCAAGCGGCCGGGCCGGACCTGGCGGCGCCGGACCATCGCGTATGGCGGATCCGTGTGGCGGCCGGTCCCGGGTACGTACACCGTCGAACCGGGGTCGCTGCGCAGCACGCGCAACGGCGGCCCGGGTACCCGGAGCACGAGCCGGGACAGGTGACGGCAGTCGTCGACGAAGAAGCCGTCCGTGGCGGAGCCGGTGACATCGGCGCCGTGGGCGGCGGTGAGCAGGCAGGTAGTGCCGGCGACCACCGAGTGCCCGCTCACGCCGCCCGGATCAGGTCGAGGATCAGCGCCGCCGTCCAGCTGAACTCGTCGGTGCCGTGGCCGGCTCCGGTCAGCGGGTCGAAGTATTCGCGGAAGCCTGTGTCCCGCACCCGGTCGAGCAGGCGTTGACGCAGGTCGTCGGCCAGCGACGGCTCGCCGTGCAGGCGCAGCCCGTGCCAGAACAGCCAGCCGGTGTTGATCCACCCGGGCCCGCGCCAGTAGCGGCCCGGGTCGTGGTCGTGCGCGGTGAGGTCGTACGACGGAACAGGGGACGCCTCGCCCAGCCGGAACCGATCGCCGAGCGCTGTCTTGATCAGCTCGGTGGCGACGGGCAGGCCCGGCACGACGAGCGGCATGAGACCGCCGACGGAGTACGACCGGATGAGCGTGCCGGTGTGCGCGTCGCGGGGGAAGAAGGTGCCGGCGGAGGGGTCGAACAGGGTTGCGGTCAGGGTGTCGGTGAGCCGGGCGGCGGCCGACCGGTGTGGCGCCGGATCGCGACCGAGTTCCGCGGCGATCGACGCGAGCGCATCCTCCCCCGCCGCCAGCAGGGCGTTGCACAGCGGGTCCTCCACCGCGAAGGCGTGCACCCGCAAAGAGTCGGCGTATCCGGCGTCGCGGTAGTCGCGGGCCAGCCGGACGTAGCGCCCGTAGTCCGCGTCGGTCGGCCGTTCGGCGGCCGCGGCGTGGTCGAGGTCGCGCCGCGTGAACTCGCCGGCCGGCACCGGCGTGACCCGCGACAGCGGCGCGTCCCAGGCCGGGCTGTTGTCCATCCCGGACTCCCACGGGTGCACGACCGACATCAGCCCGCTGCCGGTCAGGTCCCGCCGGGTCGTGAGAAAGCGGTGCCACGCGACCAGCCGCGGGTAGAGCCGGGGCAGGAAGCCGCGGGCGCGGGCCGTCGCCGGGTCGGCGCAGTAGGTCAGCCAGGCGGCGAGCGCATGCGCCGGCGGCTGGACGATGCCGGACGTCGGCACCCCCGGTGCCCCCGGCACGGCACCGGAGCGCCAGAACGACGGGCCGGGGAAGTACGCGTCGGCGGGCACGTGCGGGTCGAAAACGATGTGCGGCACGCGCCCGTCGCGCCACTGGGCGCCGAACAGCGACTCCAGTTCGCGCTGCGCCCGGGCGGGAGACAGATGGCGCAGCCCGATCGCGACGAACGCGGAATCCCAGCTCCACTGGTGCGGGTAGAGCCGGGCGGCCGGCACGGTGGCGTGCCGCCGCCAGTTCGTCGCGAGAACGCGCCGGGCGGCCCGGTCCAGGTCGCTCATACCGGCACGCCGAGATCGTGGCGGCGCAGAAAGCCCGGGATCGCGGCGACGGCGGCGCGCGACTCGCCGCGCAGCCGGCACTCGACGGCGAGGTAGCCCTGGTATCCGACGGCGTCGAGAGTGCCCAGCAGTGCCGCCCAGTCGAGATGCCCGGCACCCGGCTGGAAGCGGTTCGAGTCGCTGACCTGCACGTGGCCCAGCTGCGCGGCGGCCCGGACCAGCGCCGAGGTGGGCTCGTCCTCCTCGATGTTCATGTGGTACGTGTCAGCCAACACCGTCACCGACGGCAGGCCCACCGTGTCGATCAGCTCGGCTGCCTGCTCCAGCCGGTTGACCATGTGATCCTCGTACCGGTTGAGCGGCTCCAGGGCGAGCGTCGCGCCCTCGCGCGCGGCGTGCTCGCCGAGTTCGGCGAGGCCGTCGAGCAGGATCGCCCGATCCTCCGGCTCGCTCCGGGGCGGCCGGAACGGCGGCAGCCGCCGGGAGAACATGCCCCAGGAGGCGGGGGTGCAGGCCACCGCGCCGGGGCCACCCACCTCGGCGATCACCGACAGCTGCGACTTGAGCTGGGTGAGGGCGTCGCGGCGCAGGTCGGGGTCGAAGGCGGCGAAGAAGTGCGGCATGTCGACGCACACCGACGGCATGGGCACCCCGTCGCGGGCCGCCCGGCGCAGCTCGGGTAGGCGGTCACGAAACGCGAAGTCACCGCGGGCGCGCAGCTCGATGCCGTCGTAGCCGGCGCTCCGGGCGAACTCGAACTTCTCCTGCAGTGTCTGGCCGGGCAGCAACTGCTCCTGGCAGGAAATTCTGATCATGGGAACGTCAACACCACCTGGAGTGCCTGGTGTGGATTGCGGTCGAGCATGTAATACGCGGCCGCCGCCTCGTGCACCGGAATGCGGTGGGTGACGAGGCCGGCGGGATCGATGTGGCCGCCCGACGCGAGCCGCAGGAACGTCTGGTTCAGCCGGATCTGGTCCCATCGCCCGGCCACGTCCGGCGGCACCCCGCCGATCTGCGAACAGATCAGGCGTACCCGGTTGTGGTGGAACTCGTCGCCGAGGCGCAACCCGACGCCGTCACCCTGGTAGAAGCCCGCCGCCACCACCCGCCCGTTGACCGCCACGGACCGGATCGCCTCGTGCAGCGCCGGGTACGAGCCACTGATCTCGATCGCCACGTCGGCGCCGCGGCCCTCGGTGAGCTTGCGGATCTGGTGCCCGACCGTGCCGTCGCGCGCGTCCAAGACGGCGTCGGCGCCGTACTCCAGGGCCTTCTCCAGGCGGGTGGGTACCGCGTCGACTGCCACCACCGAACCGCCGGAGAGCCGTACGAGCCGGGTGGTCAGCAGTCCCAGCACGCCCTGACCGAAGACGGCGACGGTCTCACCGAGGTGGACATCGGCGGCCAGAACCGCGTTGAGCGCGACCGCACCCACCCGGGCGAAGGTCGCCGCGATCGGGTCGAGACTCGCGGGCACCGTACAACCGCGCAGTTTCTCGGCGGGCAGGACGGCCTCGCCGCGGTGGCCCCAGATGCCCCACACGTGCGCGCCGACCGGCGGCACGTCGGGGTCGTCGGCGACGTCCACGGCGACCTCGACGACCTGGCCGACCTCCGAATATCCGAGCCCGGCCAGCGGATAACCGAGGCCGCTGGTGCCGTCGACGAACAGCCGCAGGTCGGGATCCCACGTCCTGTTCAGGTACGGGTTCGAGCCCCGGTAGGCGGTCAGTTCCGTGCCGGCCGAGATGCCGGAGAAGCTGGTACGCACGCGGACCTGCCCGGCGCGTAGTTCCGGGGTGGGCTGGTGGATCACCTCGACGCAATGCGGCGACGTAATCTGCACTGTCTGGGACACTCGGACATTTCACCGCACTCTCGACAATTTCGAAGGCAAACGAGAGATCTCTGTCCCACTTATGCGTTGCCGCCGGGCATTAGTCGCCCCGTCCGGTGGGTGGAAGGTACCCGCCGCACCGATGGTGCATACGCTACGCAGCATGGATAAATGGGGCCTCAACCAGAACTCGGCGGGGCACCTGCTGTGGCTGGTCCGCACCGGGCGCGCCCGTACGCGCGGCGAGCTGCAGAGCTACACCGGCCTGTCCCGCTCGACCATCACGCAGCGTCTCGACGTGTTGCGCGCGGCCGGCTATCTGCGGGCGTGCGGCGTCGAGGGGTCGACCGGCGGCCGACCGGCCGAGCTGCTGGAGGTCGACACCGCGCACGGCGTCGTGCTGGTGGCCGATCTCGGCGGCAACCACGCCCGGGCCGCGGTCGTGGATCTGGGCGGGAATCTGCTGGCCGAGGAGCACGAGCCGATCAAGATCGCCACCGGCCCGGAGGCGGTGCTGGGCTGGATCGACGGCGCGTTCCGCCGGGTGCTGGCCGAGGCCGGATGGGACGCCGGCCAGGTCCGCGGCATCGGCGTCGGCGTGCCCGGCCCGGTCGAGTTCGACTCCGGCATGGTCACTCAACCGCCGATCATGCCCGGGTGGGACGGCTACCCCATCGCCGAGCGCTTGCGTCGCACCTGGCACCGGCCGGTCTACGTGGACAACGACGCCAATCTCATGGCGCTGGCGGAGCAGACGGTCCACTACCCCGACTGTCCGGCACTCGTCCTGGTGAAGGTGGCGACCGGGATCAGCGCCGGCGTGGTCATCGAGGGACAGGTCTACCGCGGCATCGACGGCGGCGCCGGCGACATCGGCCACATCCGGCTGTACGAGCACCGCGAGGCACGGTGCGAGTGCGGCCTCTACGGCTGCCTGGCCGCGGTGGCCAGCGGTCTCGCGCTGGCCCAGCGGCTCACCGCCTCCGGCACCCCCACGTCGTCGGGCGCCGAGCTGGTCGAGCGGATCCGCTCCGGGCACGCGGAGGCGGTGCACCTGGCCCGCACGGCGGGCAAGCTGGTCGGCGAGGTGCTGTCCACGGTGGTGTGCATGGTCAACCCCGCGGTTCTGGTGATCGCCGGCGACCTGGCCGACATCCACTTCGTCACCGGCGTGCGCGAGGTGCTCTACCAGAGCGCGCTGCCGCGCTCGACGCGCCACCTGGAGGTCAGCGCGAGCCGGCTGGGTGCCCGGTCGGCGGTGATCGGCGGGTACGCGATGGTCGTCGACCAGGTGTACGCCCCGGCCGCCGTGGACGCCGATCTCGCCCGGATGATGCCCGCCGCCGAACCGGTGACGTTCTGATCTTCCCGTGCAGAATGCCCGGTATGGAATGGAACGCGCAGACGCCGGTAGAGGTGGGGCTGGTCGGTGCCGGGCCGTGGGCCGCGACGATGCACGGGCCGGTGCTCGCCGCCGGCCCGCAGACCCGGCTCTCCGCCGTCTGGGCGCGCCGCCCCGAAGCCGCCACGCAGCTCGCCGCTCGGCTGGACGCGTACGCCGCCCGCTCGTACGAGGAGCTGCTCGATCGCTGCGAGGCCGTCGCGTTCGCGGTGCCGCCGGACGTCCAGGCGGCGCTCGCGCCGCGCGCCGCGCGGGCCGGCAAGGCGCTGCTGCTGGAGAAGCCCCTCGCGCTCGACCTCGGCGGCGCGCGTGCGCTCGCCGACGCCGTCGCGGAGTACGGCGTGGTCACTCAACTCGTGCTGACCAAGCGCTATCACGCGAGTACGCGGGCCTTCCTCACCGGGGCGGCGACCTTCGACGCGGCCGGCGCCAGGACCCAGTACCTGCACGGCGCCTTCCTGGATGGCGCGATGGCAACCGGCTGGCGGCTGACCCTCGGTGCGCTGTACGACCTCGGTCCGCACCTGCTGGACCTGGTCGACGCCGCGCTCGGGCCGGTCGAGGAGGTGCGCGCCGCCGGCGACAGCCGCCGCTGGATCGAGCTGACCTGCCTGCACCACGGCGGCGCGGTCAGCCAGATCTCGCTGTCCGGTGCCGTCGGGCTGGCCTCCTCACGGGCCGGGATCGAACTGTTCGGCCCGGCCGGGACACTGGCGCTCGACTTCGGCACGGTCAACCACCAGCAGTGCTGGCCGGTGCTGCGTGCCGAATTCGCCGCCGCCGTACGCTCCGGTGTCCCGCACTCCCTCGACGTGCGCCGCGGGCTGATGCTGCAGGAGCTCCTCGACCGGATCGGCCGGACAAATCCGTGGTGAACGCCCGGCCGTCCGGCCAGTCACAGCAGTCACCCGTCGTCACGAAATCGACATGTGTCCGCAACGCGGTCGCGGACCCACCTGCCTAACTTCGAAGTCAGAGGGAGGGTGGTTCGGTGCGGAACACTGCGCCTTCGCCGGCGTCGCGGAAGAGCGCCGGCGCCTGGCTCGTCGTGGTGGTGTGCCTGGCACTGTCCGGGTGCAGCCTGCCGTGGGACCGCGAACCGGCAGAGCCGAAGCCATCGCGCTCGGCTCGGCTGAACACCGTCGCCGCCGCGGCCGAGGGCGACCGCATCGTGGTCACCGCCAGCGTCCGCGCCGTTCTGGACGATCGGGCGTTCGTGGTGAGTGATGTCGACCTGCCCGCCCAGGGACTCTTGGTGCTGACGCCGGTGGCGGCCGACGTGCAGACCCTGGACCTGGTGACCGTCGACGGTGTGCTGCGCCGGTTCGCCTTCCAGGCGTTCCGGGTGCCGTTCGGGCTGGGCGAATCGGCGCCGTACCAGCCGTTCGAGGGTCGCAAGATGATGGTCGCCGGAAACCTCACATCGTTCGCGTGACAGCGGGTCGTATGGGACCGGCGGCCACCAGGTAGGCGGCCGGTTCTCGATCTGCTCCTCCTGGAGGTGTCTGATGCTGGATGATATGGAGCGGCGCCGCCTTTCCGACATGGAAGCGTGGTTGCGGGACAACGACCCCGAGTTCGCCCGCGAGCTAGAAGACCTGGCGCCGACCCGGCGCCGGGGGTCACGGCTCTCCGTGGTGATATTCGTCGTCACGCTGGTGCTGTCGGTGGCTCTGGTGGTGCCGACTGCGGGCACCCCGGCCGGAATCGCCGCCGGTCTGGTGGTGTGCGCCATCGCCGTCGGGTGGGTGCTTCACCGTCGAACCGGCTCGCGGCCGCCCACCCCGCCCGAGACGTGACCGGCAGCGGCGGCCGGTGCCGCATCCTCGGCCGGCCGGATTGTGACCCACGGATGCACGCGTCATCCCCTTGCTCGCTCGGTCCGAAGCGGAGTCCGCCGCTGGCCGGGCGGGGTCGCCGGGGCGGAGCGATGCCGTCGCGCTGTCCGGCACGCTAACCGCAGACGTTCCACCACCTCATCGATCTCGAGCACCTGGTCCGCCCGGGACACGCTCAACATCTCCCGCACGGCCGGGGCTGGCGCCCGGAGTCTGAGGTCCCCGCCGGCGCAGATCACCTCCCGATGAACCTGCAGCAGCAGGACGACGGCGGCCGGGTCGATGCGTGGGCTCTCTCGCAGGTCGATCACGAGTCGTCCGGGGTGCAGTGCCGCGGCGTCCCTGATCAGCGGTTCCCACCGCGGCAGAGCTTCGCCCTCCAGCGGCTCGGTCACCACGACGATGGTCTCCGGAATGGGGTGCTGCATGGATGCTCCTCCCGCGGGACTGTCGCAGGCGAGCGTGACCGCGTGATGCGGCGGCCGTCCGGCAGCCTGATGACAGTTGGATGACAACGCCGTCCGCCTGAGCGACAACCCGTGCGAAGCCACGCTCTCCCTCGAGGCGCCGGTGAACATCGCCGTGGGCATTTCCGCAGAGTCAGCCCACGTCGGCGGCCTACGATGCAGCTTTATCCTGCAGAACGCGTACCGCCCGGTCTGCCAGCTCGGCATCGACCTGCACGTCGTAGTGACTCGCGGTGATCCCGGACGGCGTGCTGACTGATCGGCGGCCATGGGTGAAGGCGTAGGCCAGCAAACCCGTGGCAGCGCCCAGCACCGCACCGAGAATCGCCGCGTTGAGGATCAGCCACGCGACCGGGACGGTCGGGGCGATCAGGTCTACGAGGCCCAGGATCCATCCGGTCAAGGCCCCGATGACCACGCCGGACAGGGCGCCGCGCCGGGTGACGTCGGCCGTCGAGAGCTGGCCGGTGACGCGTTCGACGACGGCCAGGTCACGGCCGACGATCGTCGCGCGGTGTGCCGGGAAGCCGCCGTCCGAGAGCTTCTGGACGGTCTGCCAGGCCGCGTCATGGTCTCGATGAACGGCGATCACCCGCTGCGCCACTCCGACACGCGCGTCCACCGGCTCGTCAGCCGGCGGTGTGCGTTCCGCCGCGCCCCCATCGTGGTGTGCGCCGCGGCGAGCCGCATCGCCAGCCTTGCGTGGGCCATTGAGGATATCCATTTCTGCTCCCGATCCATCCGCCATCCCGCCACGGTGGCGGGTTCCCCATCAGGATGGATCGCTCCCGTGGCAGGCCTTCCGCGTCCCGGTGACAAAGCCGTGACGATCGGCCTACGGCGATGTCGGGACGGGTCCGTGAGTCCTGGACCGCCTCGCCGCCGCCCGCATTCGGCTGACGAAGCACCCGCATCCGCAGGCCGGTGTCCATCCGGTCGGCAACCCGGTCGCCGGTCCCCCGTGGCGTAGCTCCGGCTCAGGTTGCGCCCGCCCGGTCATCGCCAGTCGACGTCATCCAACCGTCACGTCACCGCGCCGACATCGCCATACATGCGGCGAAGACTCGATACGGTGCCGCGGCCGCGGCCGCCCGGTCCCTCCCCCGTGGGTCGGGCGTCCCTGCGGTCGCGGCACCAACCCGGACGGGTGCGCGGCTAAGCGTCAGCTTGTCGGGAGTGATCCCGGATCGCGCCAGGTCCGCCGTCGGCAGCTCCTCGAGCAGGCCCGCGGCCACCAGCGTCTTCATCCGGGTGAGATGGGAGATCGCCACGTCCGGCCTCGGGCAGCACCCCGCCCGAGCCGACCCGGTCCCGCGGCACGCAGCTGAACA
>DASSAL010000076.1:0-7355 GCA_035685405.1 Actinoplanes sp.
CCCTGCGGTTCTACGGCAACCTGACCCAGTCGCAGATCGCCGAGCAGATCGGCATCTCCCAGATGCACGTCTCCCGGCTGCTCACCAAGGCCCTCACCAAGCTCCGCAGCCAGCTGGCCAACGACACCATCTGAGCCGAGACAGTCCCGATCTGGCCGGCGGCCGGCTGCGCAACGATGCGCGGCCGGCCGCCGGCCACATCGTTCGGCGCCATCGTGGGTAAGACGGCAGCGTGGGTGAGGCTGATTGGGTAACGCACGTCATCTGGTGGCAGGTGTATCCGCTGGGGTTCACCGGCGCCTGGCCGGGCCATGGTGACCGGACCGACGGGCATCGGTTGCGGCGGCTGACGAAGTGGCTGGACTACGCCGTCGACCTGGGCGCGTCCGGGCTGGCACTGGGCCCGATCTTCGCCGCCGAGACGCACGGTTACGACACCGTCGACCACTTCCGGATCGACTCCCGGCTCGGCGACGACGCGGATTTCGACGCGCTCGTCGCGGCCGCACACGACCGCGGTCTGCGGGTGCTGCTCGACGGCGTGTTCAACCACGTCGGCCGCGGCCATCCGGCGTTCCGGTCGCCGGACACCGCGTCCTGGTTCGTGCCCGCGGGCGACGACTTCGCCACCTTCGAAGGCCACGGCGGCCTGGTGGCGCTCAACCATCGCGAGCCGGCCGTGGTCGATCTGGTGGCCGACGTGATGAACCACTGGCTGAGCCGGGGCGCGGACGGCTGGCGGCTGGACGCCGCGTACGCCGTACCGACGCAGTTCTGGGCCACGGTCCTGCCACGGGTCCGCGAGCGGCATCCCGACGCGTACATCGTCGGCGAGGTGATCCACGGCGACTATCCCGACTTCGTCAACCGGTCCAAGGTGGACTCGGTGACCCAGTACGAGCTGTGGAAGGCGATCTGGAGTGCGCTGAACGAGGGCAACTTGTTCGAGCTGGACCACGCGCTCGGCCGGCACAACACGTTCCTGGAAACGTTCGCGCCGTTGACCTTCCTCGGCAACCATGACGTGACCCGGCTGGCCAGCCGGCTGACCGACCAGCGGGACGTCGCACTGGCCCTGGCGGTGCTGATGACCGTGGGCGGGACGCCGTCGGTGTACGCCGGTGACGAGCAGGGCTTCACCGGCATCAAGGAGGACCGCGAACACGGTGACGACGCGGTCCGGCCGCCGTTTCCGGAGCAGCCCAGCGAGCTGGCCCCGTACGGCTGGCCGACGTTCCGGCTGCACCAGGACCTGATCGGCGTGCGGCGGCGGCACCCGTGGCTGCACCGGGCCCGGACCCGCACCGTGCAGCTGGCCAACCAGCAGTACGCGTACGAGGTCTCCGATGGCCGGCAGCGACTCCTGGTCTGCCTGAACGTGTCGAATGAGAGCGCGGAGGTGACGGCCGGCGTCCGGCTGGAGCCGCATTCCTACCGGATCGTCGAGTGAGCCGGCCGGTGCTCGACCGGCGGTCGTTCGTCCTGCACGACCACCGCAAGCCGCGCCCGCACTTCGATCTGCGGCTCGAGGAGGACGGTGTGCTGCGCAGCTGGGCGGTGCCCCGGGGACTGCCCACCGATCCGGGCGGCAATCGCCTCGCGGTGGCCGTACCGGATCACGCTCTTGACCATCTGACCTACACCGACGAGGACAAGTTCATCGCCGACACCGGCTGGTGGTCGGAGGACGACCGGAACGACAAACGGCTCGTCTTCACCCTGCACGGCCGGAGCGGATCACACCGGTACGCGCTGATTCACACCGGTGGCCAGGACTGGCTGCTGCACCTGACCAAGGACCAGCCGGCCGGACGGTTGCATCACCGGCCCTCCGGGTAGGAGATTCAGCGGAAGGAGTGATGACGCGTGACCGAATCCGCCAAGACCGCGCTGGATCGCAGCCGGGAGAAGTCCGCCGCCGCCCACGCCGCCGCCGAGCGGGCCAGGGCCGGCGTCACAGAGCTCGACCAGCGCCTGGAGAACAACGCGAATGTCACCAAGCAGCAGAAGCAGGCGCTGCGCAACGCCGAAGCCGAGGTGACCCGGTTCAAGCGCGCCCTGAAAAGCGCCGAGAAGGAACGAGCCCGCCTGACCAAGCAGCGCAAGGGCGCGGTGAGCCGGGTGGAGAAGTCGGCGGCCAAGGTGAAGGCCGCAGAGGCGAAGTACGAGAAGAGCGTCCTCGCCGAGATGGTCAAGCGGGAGAAGGAGCGGGACCGGCAGGCCGCCGGGACCGGCCGGGCACTGCAGGCCGTTGCGGACACCGACGCCGGTACCGGCACCCCCGGCCGCACTTCGCGCAGCCGCACCGGACGCAGCGGCGTCGCCGCCGAGCCGCCGCCGGAGCAGCCGGACGCCGGCACCGCCGCCGCGAAGCGGACCGCGGCCCGCAAGACGGCCGCCGCGGCCGGTACGCGCACCGCGGCCCGGAACACCACCGCGGCGACCGGTACCCGGACCACACGCACCAGGCGCAGCCGCTGATCACCGGGGTGCCGCGCATCACACCGCGGTGATTGCCGCACCGGCCACCACGGCGGCAACGATGGACGGGTGGTGGATATGCGGATCTCCGCGGTGCTCTTCGACATGGACGGCACCCTGGTGAACTCGGACGCGGCGGTGGAACGGGCCTGGACCACCTGGGCCGCAGAGCACGGCGTGAACGCCGCCACAGCGATCGCGATGGCACACGGCAGCCCGAGCGAGCCGACCGTGCGCGCGCTGCTGCCCCATCTGGACGAAGCGGCGACCGCGGTGGCGGTCGCCCGGCAGATGGAACTGCAGTATGGCGATCTCTCCGACGTCGTGCCCGCTCCGGGTGCCCTGGAACTGCTGGACGTGCTGGCCGATCGGAACGTTCCATGGGCGGTGGTGACCAGCGCCGACGACCGGCTGGCGCGGGCCCGGCTGGGCGCCGCCGGGATCACCGCGCCGGTCCTGGTCACGGTGGACGACATCGCGGCCGGCAAGCCGGAACCGGACGGTTACCTGCGGGCCGCCGAGCTGCTCGGCGTGCCGCCCGCGGAGTGCCTCGTGGTGGAGGACGCCGACGTCGGCCTGGCCGCGGCTCGGGCCGCCGGCGCGCACACCGCGGCACTGCGCGGGCTCGACGGCGACCTGCGGATCACCACCCTGGCCGATCTCAAGCCACTGTTCTGAACGGATCAGCTGAGCCCGTCCGCCATCGCCGTGAGCAGGTCGGCGTCGTCGGTGTCGCCGGAGAGCTCCCAGGCGAAGGCGCCACCCAGACCCTGCGACCGGGCGTACGCCATCTTGGCCGCGATCGTCGCCGGGGTGTCGTAGCTCCACCACTGTGAGCCGCACACTGCGTACGCGGTCCCGCCGATCGTGCCGGTCGGCGGGCACCGGCGGCTGAGCACCCGGTAGTCCTCGAGCCCGGGCTGGTACGTGCCGGGCGCCGGGCCGGCCGCGGCCGAGCCTGGCTCCGGCGAGCGCACG
Source organism: Actinoplanes sp. (assembly GCA_035685405.1). Taxonomy (GTDB): domain Bacteria; phylum Actinomycetota; class Actinomycetes; order Mycobacteriales; family Micromonosporaceae; genus Actinoplanes. The sequence goes on from DASSAL010000076.1 coordinate 3,460, forward strand.
CCGGTCCAGCCGCGGCCGTAGAAGCCCACGCCGAGCAGGATCTTCCCGGCCGGCACGCCGGCCTCGCGCAACTTACCGACGGTGGCAGCGGCGGTGCCGGTGGGGCGAGGGCCGGCGTACCCGGTGAGCGGCGAGTGGGCGAGCGTGGGACCGGACGTGCTACCGGTGCCGGCGAAGTCGTACGTCATCGCGTGCAGCCAGTCCGCGTGCTGCGCCGCGCCCGCGTAGTCGGTGGCGGAGAGCTTGCCGACGTCGCCCGGCACCGCCGCGGTGACCAGGCCGAACCGGGGCCGGAGCGCGGCCAGCAGCCGGGCCAGCGCGTCCCGGCCGCTGGTGTCACACGTCTCGCCGCAGGCATTCGGATACTCCCAGTCGATGTCGATGCCGTCGAAGACGCCGGCCCAGCGGGCGTCGGTGAGCAATCGGTGACAGCTGTCCGCGAAGGTGGCCGTGTCCCGCGCGGCACCGGCGAAGCCGGCTGAGCCGGTCCACCCGCCGAACGACCAGAGCACCCTGAGATGCGGATACAGCGCCTTGAGCTTGCGCAGCTCGCCGATGTTGCCGGCCGGCGCGGCGGTGCCCGGCAGGCCGTCCGGCACCGGCTTCCGGTAGTCGGCGAAGGCATCACCGATCGCGCAGCGGCCGTTCTGCACCTTGCCGAACGCGTACAGCAGGTGGGTGAGCCGGCCGGCGGCGCCACTGGTGTGCAGGTCGCGCACCTGGAAGTCCCGGGCGTAGGTGCCCCAGCCGGGGAAATAGCCGACCACGCGCATGGGGGCCGGGTCGGCCGGTTTCTGAGGTGCACTGCACGCGGCGAGAAGGAGCAGCAGGACGACTACGGCAAGGCGGGCGGGCACTTCCGCGAAGCTACCGGCTCGGCGTCGCGCTCGGCCCATGCCGTCCACCGATCGTGTAGTCGGCGATCGTGTAACACGTCTCGTCGTCGACGCCGGCGGGGTCCGGGTCGATGCGGATGGCGGTCGGGTGACCGTCGGCCGGGTCCCGCTCGATCACCACGTCGGCGCCGGATGCCCGGGCCTGTTCGGCCTGCGCCACCATCTGACCCAGGCCGGGCACCAGGTCGGCGATGCGCAGCATCAGCGCGCGCCGGCCGGCCTCGTCCAGGCCCTCCGTCTCGGTCACCGTCCCGCCGACGACGGTCGCCCGGAACCGGCCGATGAGCGCCTGCTCGCCGCACGACGACTCGAAGGAGAACTTGTACTCGGCGGGTTCGGTCCAGGCTGGCAGCGCTCCGGCGGAACCGGCCGCGTCCTGCCCGGCGCAGCCGGCGGCGGCGATCAGCAGACCGATCACCAGGGCGGATGTGCCGCGATACCGAACACCCCTGCTTCGCACGCGGATCCTCCCGTTCGCCTCGCCGCCGCCGGCCCTGTCTGGTTCGACGGCGGACGAGAGCGTACGGTTCCGCGACTCAGCGGCGAGCGCGGAGCCCCGCGACCAGGGCCACAGCGGCGGCAGCCAGACCCACCTGCAGGATCAGCTCGATCCAGTCGATGCCGGGCGTCTCGTCGACACCGATCGCACCGGCCAGCAGCGTGCCGACGAGCGCAGCGACCACACCGATGACCAGGGTGAGCCAGATCGGGATGTTCTGTTTGCCTGGCACGACGAGCCGGCCCAGCGCGCCGATGATCAGACCGATGATGATGGCAGTTAAGAATCCGGTGACTTCCATGAGCACGCACATTCCCACGATCGCGAGTCGCTGAAACGTGCAACCGCCCGCTGTGCGATCGTTTCCGGGTGGCACTGCGCACGACCGGATCGCCGGAACCCGCCCGGAACTGGCGCGGTGACCTGCGTGCGCTGTTCGGCCGGCGGCGCATTCTCAACCGGCTGCGGGCGGTGCTGCGCAGCGCCCTGGTGACGTTCACGGTCCTCACCCTCACGCTCTGGCTGATGCCCGGGGTGGCCAGCGCCGACATCATCGACACCCTGGGTCTGGTAGTGCTGGTGGCGGCGACCGGCGCGGTGCTGCGCCCGCTGCTGCTGGTCGGCATCACCGCGCTGGGCGGCTGGGGTGCCATGCTGTTCGGCGTGGTGGCCCAGGTGGTGGTCATGGTGGTCGCCCTGGAGCTGGACCCGGCCAACCGGATCCACGGGCTGCACACGCTGGTGGTCGCCGCGATCCTGGCGGTGGTGTTCGCGGCGATCCTGGACTGGATGGCCGACAGCGGCAGCGACGACACCTTCGTCAAGGAAGCCAAGCGGCTGATGCGGGGGGTTCGCCGGCGGCAGTCCCGCCAGGCCGGTGGTCCGTTGCTCACCCTGCGGCGGCCCCGGCCGGGCACCGAGCCGGGCATGCTGATCGTGCAACTGGACGGTGTCGCCGAATCGGTGCTGCGCTGGGCGATCCAGGCGGGCAACCTGCCCACGCTGGGCCATTGGCTCCGCTCGGGCAGCCACACCCTGTGCGGCTGGCACACCGGTCTGCCGTCCACCACGCCGGCGGCGCAGGCCGGCATCCTGCACGGCGCGTCCGGGCAGATCCCCGGCTTCCGCTGGTTCGAAAAGGATTCCGGCCGGATGATGGTGTCCAACCGGCCCCGGGACGCGGCGATCATCGAGCCGCGGCTCAGCGACGGCCGGGGGCTGCTGCGCGACGGTGGGGTGAGCATCGGCAACGCGTTCAGTGGCGACGCCGCGATCAGCCTGCTGACGGTGAGCCGGGCCGCCTTCCCCGGACGGTCGGCGCGGGGCTGGGCGGCATTCATGGCGTCGCCGTACGGATTCACCCGCGCGCTCGTGCTGGGCGTCGGCGAGGTGATCACCGAGTTGCATCAGGCGCGCCTGCAACGACGGCGCAATCTGCACCCGCGGGTCAGCCGGTCCGGCGCCTTCCTGGCCCTCCGGCCGGCGTCCATGCTGCTGCGCGACGTGAACATCTCGCTGGTCGCCGAGCAGATGGCCCGCGGCGCCCCGGTGATCTACTGCGACCTGGTCGACTACGACGAGGTGGCGCACCACGCCGGTCCGGCCCGGCCGGAGTCGATGCGCCAGCTAGAGAGCATGGACCGGATGCTTGGCGTGTTGGAACGGCTGGCACCGGAGGCGGCCCGGCGGTACCACCTGGTGGTGCTCTCCGATCACGGGCAGAGTCAGGGCGCCACGTTCCGGCAGCGCTGGGGCGAGACGCTGGGCGAGCTGGTGGAGCGGTTCTCCGCCCCGGACGAAGCGGCCGCCCCGGCCACGCCGGCCGAGCAGGAGGCCACCGCGGAACCGGAATTCCCGGCGGCACCGGTGGCTCCGCTGCTAGTGGTCTCGTCCGGCAATCTGGCGCTGCTCTACCTCACCCGGGAGCCGGGCCGACTGGACCGGGACCGGATCGACCGGATCTACCCGCGGCTGATCCCCGGACTGGTCGCCCATCCGGGCATCGGGCTGGTCGTGGTGCCGGACGCCGACGGCCCGGTGGCGTACGGCACCGGCGGCACGCACCGGCTGGCCGACGGCCGGGTGGAGGGCGCCGATCCGCTGCTGCCGTACGGGCCGCACGCCCGCGCCGACCTGCTGCGCCACCAGGAGACCGCGCACGTCGGCGACCTGGTCCTGATCAGCGCCGTGGACCCGGTGACCCAGGAGGTGGCCGCGTTCGAGGAACTGGTCGGTTCGCACGGAGGGCTGGGCGGCTGGCAGACCGACGCGATGCTGGTGCACCCGGCGGCCTGGCCGCTCAGCCAGGGCGCGTTGACCGGTCCCGACGCCCTGCACCGGCAGCTGGCCGAATGGCTTGCCATGCTCGGTCTGCGCACCCAGGACGCCGCAGCCGATGAGCTGGCCGCGGTGGAAGCCGGCCGGAACCACCGGTTCGGCAAGCTCGATCTCATAACCCGCGGCGAGCGGCCACCCGCCGGCTGACGTCCCAGTACCGGGCG
>DASSAL010000077.1:0-15113 GCA_035685405.1 Actinoplanes sp.
TCCCCTCTCCGCGCCCTCCCCTCTCCGCGCCCTCCCCTCTCCGCGCCCTCCCCTCTCCGACGCCGGCCTCTCCTCCTCGCCGTTCTCGTTTCCTCGGCCCTCACTCGGCGTGCTCCCTTCCCGGGCTCGGACCGGCCGGTCGTAAACTGCCCGGCATGGCGTTCGAGCAGCACGGACACACGCACCGCCTGGACTGGGTCGACCCGACGCTCCGCGAGTGGGACTGCACGGTGGTGTGGTCCGACCCCGTCGACCCCGAGGCCGGCATCGTCCTGGATAGGTCGGCGTTCTATCCGGGCGGCGGCGGCCAGCCACCCGACCACGGCGTGCTCATCTGGCAAGGCGTCCAGACCCGGATCGTCGACTCCCGCAAGTCCGACGACCTGTACCTGCTGCCGGCCCCCGGCGACCCGGTCCCGCCGCCCGGCACCAACGTCCGCGGCGCCCTCGACGACACCCGGCGCACCACCCTGATGCGCACCCATTCCGGCTTGCACATCCTCTGCGGCACCGTGTTCCGGGACTTCGGCGCGCTCGTCACCGGCGGCAACATGCAGCCCGGCGAGGCACGCATGGACTTCAACCTGCCGGAGATCCCGCCCGGTTTCAAAGTGGCCCTGGAGGACGCGGTGAACGCCGAGATCGCCGCCGACCGCAAGATCGTCGCGCGCGTCCTCCCCCGCGAGGAGGCGCTGGCCATCCCGGATCTGGTCCGCACGCAGGACGCCTTGCCGCCGCTCGAGATGCCGGAGATCCGCGTGGTCGACATCGTCGGACTGGACGTGCAGGCCGACGGCGGCACTCACGTGGCGTCAACGGCCCAGGTCGGCCATGTGACGGTGCAGAAGGTGGAGAGCAAGGGCCGCCAGAACCGCCGGGTGCGGATCAAGCTGTCCTCCTGACGGAGGCTGGTCTCGCAGGCCGGGTCCGGGGTCGGCTCCAACGCGCCGCGCCGCGCCGCGCCGCCGGCGGCGCCGGCCGTTCACCGCGCCGCCTCCCGCGGCGCGCTTGTCGCGCCGGGGTCCTCAACGTGGCCGCAGTAACCGCTTCGCCTTGTACATTTCGGCGTCCGCAGCCGCGACCAGCTGCGCGAAGTCATCCCCCGCCCGTCCCAGCGCCGATCCGATGCTCGCCGTCACGAAGTGCACCCCGTCCGCGGTCTCGATCGGCTTGGCCGTCACCTCGATCAGCCGCGCGGCGGTCTCCCGCAGCGTCCCGGCCAGATTGTCCCCGGCCAGCACCGCGATGAACTCGTCCCCACCCATCCGGGCCAGCACGTCGGTCTCGCGGATGTTCCGCCGCATGCGCTCGGCCACCACCCGCAGCACCTCGTCCCCGGCGGTGTGCCCGGACGCGTCGTTGACCCGCTTGAAACCGTTCAGGTCGATCATCAACACGCCGACCTCGCGCCCCGGCTCCTGCAGCAGCGCGTTGACCTGTTCCCGCAGGTAGGAGCGGTTCACCAGGCCGGTGAGCGAGTCGTGGGTCGCCGCGTGCCGCAGCTCGGCCTGGCTCCTCTCCAGCTCGGAGTGCATGCGCGCGTGCAGTATCGCGATGGCCGCGTGCTCGGCAAAGAGAGCGAGGATCTCCCGCTGTTCCGGCCCGGGCCGCCGGCCGCCGACCGGAAGGTCCACGCTGAGCACTCCCACCCACTTGCCGGTCGGCGCCATCAGCGGGGCGAACAGGCAGTCGAGCGGGTGCCACCCGTCCGGGTCGGTCGGGACCGGGATGTCCGGCACCCACGTGTAGAGAGACTCCGGAACCCCGTACCGGTGATCGACGAAGTAGAGGCTGTCCCATCGTTCCGCCCGCCGGAACAGCTCCTGCCACGTGGAAGCGCTGCCTTTGGTCCCGATCATCTCGCGGCGCAGCTGCTCGCTGCCGGCCGCCGACACGACGGTGAAGCCGCCGTTGGGATCGGCCAGGTTCACCACCGCCAGACCGAACCCGGCCGCCTCCACCACTCCCTCGGCCACGGCGTCCAGGGTTTCGGTGAGGTCGAGGCTGCCGTGCACCCGCTTGCTGACCTTGATCAGAGTCCGCAGCGCCTGCAGGTGGCCGCCCGATTCGGACATCGGCTCCCCCACGATTCGGCAACATGTCGGTGCCAGCAATCTATCTCAGCTGATCTCCCATCCAATCGGCGATCATCGGTCTGGCTTGCGACGGCATGTTGGACACGCCGTGGTTGCCCTCCGGGAAGTTGACGAAGATGCCCTTCGGCGTGTCGTCGGCCTGACGCTGGGTCTGCTGCCAGGGGATCAGCCTGTCCCTGGCCCCGGTGACGTACAGCGCCGGCACGGTGATCCGCTGGCAGATGCCGGTGAGGTCCAGCGCCAGCGCGTTCCGCCGCCCTTCCTCGTCGTCCCGGGCACCGGACTTCACCACGAATGTCTGCCGGGTCATCGGCGGCAGATCGTCCCACATGTCGCCGAACCGGTACGGTCCGCTGATCCCGGCGACCGCCGCGACCCGGGGCTCGAATGCGGCCACCCGCGGCGCGTAGTACCCGCCGAGACTGACCCCCACCACGCCGATCCGCTGGTGATCGAGATCGCCACGTCCGGCCAGCAGGTCGAGCAGCGGGGTGACCGCGACCTCGTAGTCGGGCCGGATCGGCAGCGCGAAGCCGGTCTCGCCCTGCCCCGGTCCGTCCAGCGAGATGGTGGCCATGCCCCGGTCGAGGAACGACTGCTCGAGGTAGAAGAACTCCTCCTTGGTCGAGTCCAGCCCCGGGACCAGCACGACGTACGGAGGCCGGTCGGTGCCCTGCGGCCGGCGCAGGTTCGCGTATGCCGTACCACCGTCGATCGCGAACTCGAGCCGCTCGAACGAGGTGTCGAGCCGTTCCAGGGCGAGGATGGTCTCGCGGATCGACCGGCGCGCCGCTTCGGCGGCCAGGTCGAGGTCGACCATCCAGACGAACTTGCCGAAGTGCCGGTTCACCGAGGCCCGGCGCCAGGCGTGCCCGGCCGTCAGCCGATGTCCCGAGGCGTCCGCCTCGGCGGCGAACTCGGCCTGCACGTCGGCGGTCCGGTTCCACTCCGGCAGCCAGTCCGCCCAGGTCTCGGTGCGGGCCACGGTGGCCATCAGGTCGTTGTAGTCCACGCCGTTCTGGATCAGGCGGGGCGCCCAGTGGGCGAGGGCGGTCTCGATTGCAGCATCGGGCATGTGCGCGGCCTCCTAGGCCAGGATCCGGAGGGGGGACTCGAGGAGGGCGAGGAACGCGGCCATCCATTTCGCGGCGGTGGCCCCGTCGACCGGCCGGTGGTCGACGGACAGGGCCACGCGCAGGACCGTGGCGACGCCCACTTCCCCCTCGGTGACCACGGCTTCCTGACGGGCCGCGCCGACCGCGAGGATGGCCGCCTGCGGCGGATTGATCACGGCGGTGAACTCCTCGGTGCCGAAGACGCCGAGGTTTGTCACCGTCAGCGTGCCGCCCTCCAACTCGTCCTGGCGCAGCCTGCCGGCGCGAGCCCGATCGACCAGGTCTGCCCCGGTCCGGGCCAGCGCCGAGATCGTCATCCGCTGGACGCCCCGGACAACCGGCGTGACCAGTCCCGCGTCGGTCGCCACAGCCACCGCGATGTCCGCGTCGTCGAACTGCCGGACCGCATCCGGGGTCCAGACGACGTTCATCTCCGGCACCATGACGTGCGCCCGTGCGGCAGCGGCCACGACGAGGTCATTGACTGAGATCCGCACGTCGGTCGCCTGGTTGAGGTCCGATCGCAGGGCGAGCAGCGCGTCGACCCGAGCACTGCCGCGCACGGTGAACACCGGCGCCGCGCGGTGGCTCTCGGTCAGCCGCGTAGCGATCGCCCGGCGCATCCGGGTGTGCGGGATATCGCGGTACGGCGTGCCGGAGGTCACGCGCGGCCCACCCTGCACCTTCCCGCCGGCAGCCGCCGGGCCTGCCGCGGGAGCGGTGTGCGGCTCCGGCCGCACGTCCGGCGGCTCCGCCACAGCCGGGCGGCCCAGGGCACGGTCGGCCAGCGCCCGCCGCACGTCGTCCCGAACGATCCGGCCGCCGGGTCCGGTCCCGCGGATGTCGCCGATCGTCAGCCCGTTCTCCGCGGCGATCCGCCGCGCCAACGGACTGGCGAAGAGCCGCGCGGCGGTCCCCGACACCGCCTGGGTCACGCCCGCCACCGCGCCGGTCCGCGTCCCGGAAAGCGGCGTCGTCGACAGGTCCTCTCCGGTGATGGCGGCGGCGCCGTTCTGGCTCACCTCCCGCGCACCGGCGGGGGACGGCTCGTCGCTCACCTGCGGCGCCTCGGCACCGGTCAACCGGGCGACCAGCGCGTCCACATCGTCGACGTGTTCACCCGGCGCCAGCAGAACCGCCATCGGCGTCCCGACGGTGACCGATTTCCCGGGCTCGACGAGCGTTCGCAGCAGCACTCCATCCGACTCGGCCGGTACGTCGACAACTGCCTTCTCGGTCTCCACCGTGGCAATCGGGTCGCCGGCGGCGAAGGTGGCGTTCTCCGCCAGGGGCCAATCGCTCACCACCGCCTCCACCATGTTGGCCGAGATCTCCGGCATCCTGAGCAGCTCGGCCATCTCACGCCCCCGCAATCTCGTGCAACGCGGTGGCGATCTCCTCACGGCGGGCGATGGCTGCGCGTTCGAGCACTTTGCTGATGCTGGGCGAAGCCTCTCCCCCGGTGACCCGGGCGATCGGCGCGTCCAGCCAATCGAAGAACCGCCGCTGGATCTCGTCGGCGAGCCACCCGCCGTACGAGGTGCCGAGGCTTCCCTGTTCGGCGATCAGGACCCGGTTGGTCTTCCGGATGCTGGCACCGAGGGTGTCCCAGTCCAGTGACGCCCGATCCAGCCAGCGCAGATCGATGACCTCGGCGTCGACGCCGGTCTGCTCGGCCGCTGCAAGCGCCTCGGCCACCGTCGACAGGTAGGTCACCACCGTGACCGCCGCGCCCGGACGCCGTACCGCAGCCTGGCCGACCGGCAGGCAGAAGTCGTAGTCGTCGACCGGCCCGGGGCCCGTGCTGTTGTAGAGGTCGACATGTTCGAGCACCAGCACCGGGTCCTCGCACCGCAACGCCGAGTTCATCAATCCGACGTAGTCGAACGGCGTGGACGGCGCGATGATGCGCCAGCCGGGTGCGGTGGCGAAGATGCCGGCCGGGTCCATGGAGTGCTGTGAGCCGTACCCGGTGCCGGTCGCCACCTTGCTGCGCAGGACCAGTGGCACCGGACCGTCGCCGCCGAACATGTGGCGGGCCTTGCCGACCTGGTTGAAGAGCTGGTCGGCGGCGACCCACATGAAGTCCGCGTACATGAACTCCACGACCGGCCGGAACCGGCCGTCCAGGGCGATCCCGCCGGCCAGGCCGGTGAAGGCGTTCTCGCTGATTGGCGTGCCGAGGATCCGGTCCGGGAAGGCGTCCTTGAGGCCGCGGGTGGCGCCGTTGGTCCCGCCGTTGAGGCGGTGGATGTCCTCGCCCATCACGACGATCCGGTCGTCCGTCTCCATCCGGCGCCGCATCACGTCGGCCACCGCGTCGATGAACCTGGTCTCCTGGGTTGCTTCCGCGTCGCCGGGCGTGCGGGCGTCGGCGAACTCGGCCAGATCGCCGCGGACCCCGACGTTGACGAATGCCGGGTCGGGCCATTCGGCGGGTCTGATCCGCCGCTGTCCGGGCTTGCCGTCCGGCACCGGCTCGAGCAGGACCTCACCGGCCGCGGCCATGGCCCGCTTGGCACCGGCGACGGCGGCGTCCCTGGCCTCCGGTGTGAGCAGGCCGCGGCGGATGAGGTGGCCGGCGATCTGGTCGATCGGGTCACGCGTACGCCAATGGGCCTCTTCCTCCCGGGTGCGGTAGCGGAACGCGCTGCCCGGGAAGGGACCGTTCTGGTGGAAGTAGCGGTACGTCTGGGCCTCGATCACCACGGGCCCGTCACCGGACCGCATGTGCGCGGTCGCCTCTCGCATGGCCAGATGGACGGCGAGTGGATCCATACCGTCCACGCGCCAGCTGGTGATGCCGAAGCCGGGTCCGCGGGCGGAGAGGCGCGGCTCGCCGGTGGCTTCGGCGACCGTTGTGGAGACGGCGTACTGGTTGTTCTCGATGAAGAAGCAGACCGGTAGTTTCCAGGCCGCGGCGAGGTTGAACGTCTCCAGAGTGGACCCGATGTTGGCCGCACCGTCACCGAAATACGTCACCGCGACCGCATCCGTCCCGGCGTGCTTGCTCGCCCACGCGAAGCCCGCGGCCTGCGGGACACCACCGCCCACGATCGCGTTGGTGCCCATCGCCCCGGCTTCCTTCCACTGCAGGTGCATGGAGCCGCCGCGGCCGTGGCTGAAGCCACGGGCCAGACCGCAGATCTCGGCGAGCGTGCGGAGCACGACGGTGTGGATCTCCTCCGGCAGGTCTCCGGTCAGGTCGAAGCCCTTGGGCGCGACGTGCTGCAACGCCTTGGCGAGGAACTGGTGGTGGCCGCGGTGTGAGCCGTTCACCGCATCGCCGGGTTGCAGCCCGAGCACCGAGCCGACGGCACCGCCCTCCTGCCCGATGCTCGAGTGGGCGGGGCCGTGCACCAGCCCGGCCGCCGCCAGCTCGAGGACGTACTCCTCGAACACCCGGATCAGCACGAGCTGGTGGAACATCGCGGCGAGCAGGTCCGGATCGGCCGCATCCCAGTCGGCCACGGTCGCGACCAGCTCGGTCCAGTCGGCGTCCGGGTGCAGCCGGCGGTGTTCGGGCATCAACTCCTCCTTCGTCCCGCACAGGTTGGCACAGGATTGGATCCAATCTCAACCCTTTCGGCGCCAAAGATCTTGATGTAGCGTCGCTTTGGATCCAAAGGAGGTGCACATGGCGATGCCCGGCCTGCGGCGGCTGGACCACATCGGGTTCACCGTGCCCGACCTCGACGAGGCACAGCGGTTTCTCGTCGAGGTGCTGGGGTGTGAGTATCTCTACTCGCTGGGACCGTTCGCCGACGACCGCGACTGGATGGCGGCGCATCTGAACGTGCACCCGCGAGCGACGGTGCCCGAGAACCGGTTCTACCGGCTGGGCGGGCAGGCCGTCTTCGAGGTGTTCTCCTACACCGCACCCGATCAGCGCCGTGAGCCGCCGCGTAACAGCGACATCGGCGGGCACCATGTCGCGCTGTACGTCGACGATCTCGACGCCGCGGTCGCCCATCTCCGGGCGCACGACGTCACCGTCCTCGGCGGACCGACGGCGAGCCGGGGTCCGCACGAAGGGCAGCGCTGGGTCTACTTCCTGGCACCATGGGGCATGCAGTTCGAGCTGGTCTCCTATCCGCACGGCCGGGCGTTCTACAACGCGGAGGCCGGCCGATGACCGTTGCCACCCAGCGCGTCGCCGCCCATCTGCGCACCGCCATCCTCGGTGGCGTTCTCGGCCCCGGCGACCGGGTCCGCCAGGAGGACGTCGCCCAGCAGTTCGGCGCGAGCCGGCTGCCGGTCCGGGAGGCGTTGCAGATGCTGGCCGCCGAGGGGCTGATCGAGCACGAGCCGAACAAGGGTGCCCGGGTGCCACGCCTCGGCATGCACGAGGTCGACGTCATGTACCGGATGCGCGAACAACTCGAGCCGCTGGCACTGGCCGAGAGCCTCCCCGAGCTGGACGACAGCGACCTGCAGGAGCTGCTCGTCATCCAGGACGAGATCGAGGACGACACCGACGTCGGCGCCTTCCTCGAACTCGACCGCAAGTTCCATCTGCTCACGTACAGCGGCTGCCGGATCGAACAGCTCAACACCACGGTGCACCGGCTGTGGAACTCCACGCAGCACTACCGGCGCGCCTTCGTGCAGCTGAGCGGCCCGAGCCGGATGTGGGTGGTCAATGCCGAGCACCGGCTCCTGATCGACGCCATCTTCCGGCGCGACGAGGTGGACGCGGGCCGGTTCTTGGCTGGGCACATCCGTCGCACCCGCATCGAGCTCAGCCACCACCCCGAGGTCTTCGGGAACCTGCCATGATCCGCTTCACCGTCAACGGCGCGCTGCGTGAGATCGACGCCGACCCGGAAACCCCGCTGCTGTACGTGCTGCGCAACGACCTCGGCTTGCTCGGCGCCCGGTTCGGCTGCGGCATCGGCCTGTGCGGAGCGTGCTTCGTCCACGTCGACGGCGTGTCCGTGCCGTCCTGCGACACTCCGGTGTGGTCGCTGGAGGGCAAGTCCGTCGTCACCGTCGAAGGCATCACGCCGCATCCGGTCCAGCAGGCGTTCCTGGACAGGCAGGCCGCGCAATGCGGGTACTGCGTCACCGGCATCATCATGACCGCCGCGGCCCTGCTCGACCGGGAGCCGCATCCGTCGCCGGCGATGGTCACCGAGGCCCTCGACCGGCACCTCTGCCGGTGCGGCGCGCATCAGCGCATGGTGGAGGCGGTTGTCGGGGCGGGTGAGCACGATGACTGAGCCGACCACCGACGGCCAGGTGTCCGACGCCGGCGCGCTTGCGGCAGGCGACGACCGGCCGGCGCCGTTCCGGTCCGCGGACCTGCCCCAGGCCTTCTCGGACCCACCCGGCCTGCCCAAGGACCTGGCCGCCAATCCGGTCCTCTCCCGCTGGATCGAGGTCGGCGACGACGGCGTGATCAGCCTCCGCGTCGGCAAGGTGGAGCTGGGGCAGGGCATCATCACCGCACTGGCCCAGATCGCCGCGGACGAATTCGGCGTGGACATCACCGCGGTCCGCATGCTGCCCGCCGGGCCGGACGGTCCCGACGAAGGCCTGACGGCGGGCAGCCTCTCCATCACCGATGCCGGGCCGGCGGTGCGCTTGGCCGCGGCCAACGTCCGCGCCCTCTTCCTCCAGGCCGCGGCACACGACCCCGATTTCCGGTACGCCGACCTCGCGCCCTCCGTCAACCTCGACGTACCGGCCGACCGGTCCGTGCCTACACGGTCCGAGGCAGGGCTGGTCGGCCGCGCCGTGCCGCGCCTGGACCTGCCGGACAAGATCTACGGCCGGCCCCGCTACATCCAGGACATGCGTCTGCCCGGCCAGCTCTTCGGACGGGTCATCCGGCCGCCGTCGCCCGGTGCCGTCCTGCTGTCGGCCGACGTGAGCGCCGACCTCACCGTGGTCCGCGACGGCTCCTTCCTCGGTGTCGTCGGTCCTGACGAGGCGGCCGTGGTCCGCGCCGCCGAGGCGCTGCGCAAGGCGGCACACTGGGCGGAGCGGGACCTGTTGCCGGATGAAAACACCATCGACAAGTTCCTGCGCGACGGGCCGCACGAGACCATCAACGTGGCCGACGACGGGGCCGCCCCACCGGTCGGCGATGAACTAATCTCCGCCACGTACAGCCGTCCATACCTGGCCCACGCGTCGATCGCACCCAGTTGCGGCATCGCGGTCTGGACCGCCGCCGACCGGGTGGAGGTCTGGTCGCACAGCCAGGGCGTTTTCCCGCTGTCGCGAGCCATCGCCACCGCGCTCGGCCTGGACGCGCAGAACGTCCGGGTGCACCACGCCGAGGGCGCCGGCTGCTACGGGCACAACGCCGCTGACGACGCCGCCTTCGACGCGGTCCTGTTGGCCCGGGCCGTTCCCGGCCACCCGGTCCAGGTGCTGTGGACCCGGCAGGACGAGTTGTCCTGGGCACCGTTCGCGTCGGCGATGACCGCCGATGTCTCCGCCACGCTCGGTGCGGACGGACGGCTGTCGTCGTGGACGTACGACCTCTACAGCCAGGGCCACACGTCGCGCCCGGGGTATGCCGGGGTGCCCGGCCTGCTGGCCGCGACCACGCTTGCCGACGCCGCCGTCTATCCGGCCGCCGTGGATCCGCCGGCGCCCGCGGGACACGGCAGCATGCGCAACGCGCTGCCGGGATACGACCTCCCCCGCCGCCGGGTGACCGGTCACCGGCTGCTCGAGACGCCGATCCGCACCTCGGCGATGCGCGCACTGGGGGCATACCTCAATGTCTTCGCGATCGAGTCCTTCCTGGACGAGGCCGCCGAGCGCGCCGGGCGGGACCCGTTGGATTTCCGCCTCGACCATCTCGCTGACCCCCGGGGCCGACGCGTGCTGGAGACGGCGGCGACGGCGGCCGGTTGGGGATCCGCTCTGCCGGACGGGCTGGGACGCGGCATCGGCTACGCCCGGTACAAAGGGCGCGGCGCATACTGCGCGGTGGTGGCCGAGGTGGAGGCGGAGTCGGCGATCACGGTGCGCCGGCTCACCGCGGCGGTGGACGTCGGGCGGGTGGTGAATCCGGACGGCGTACGTAACCAGATCCAGGGTGGTGCGGTGCAGTCGGCCAGCTGGACTCTGCGCGAACGTGTCCGCTTCGACCGGCGGCGGGTGACCAGTGTGGACTGGGAGACCTATCCGATCCTGCGCTTCTCCGAGGCTCCGGCTGTGGACGTGTCCATCGTCGACAGCGGTGCGGAGACGTCACTGGGCGCGGGCGAAACGGCACAGGGACCGACGGCGGCGGCGATCGCCAACGCGGTGGCGGCGGCCATCGGCGTACGGGTACGCGACCTGCCACTGACCACGGAAGCGGTCGTCGCGGCGATCGAGCGGACCGGATGAGCGCCGAGAGTCTTGAGGTGACGTCGATGGGGAGGCAGACATGAGCACGTTGCCCGACGAGGTGGACGTGGTGGTGCTCGGAGCGGGCCACAACGGGATGATCTGTGGCGCGTACCTCGCCGAGGCCGGGCTGCAGGTGCTGGTCCTGGAGGCGCGCCCGCTCATCGGCGGCAACACCGTCACCGAGGAGCTGACCCTCCCGGGCTTCGCGCACGACTCCTGCTCGTCCGCGCACGTGCTGATCCAGTCGAATCCCCTGATGGCCGACGATGAGCTGAGCCTGCAGGCGAAGTGGGGCCTGGAATACCTCCATACCGATCCGGCCGTCGTTCTGCCGCAGGTGAACGGCGACACCCTGGTCGTGCACCGCGACCTCGACGCCACCGCGGACGAGATCGGCCGGTGGTCCGCGACGGACGCGGCGGCACTCCGGAACCTCATCGCGCAGTGGAACGGCGGCCTGGCCGCGATGCACGGCCGCTGGTCCTCGGCCCTGCCGCTCGGCGACTCGCCGGCCGCACGGTCGTACCTGGAGCTGCGCGGGCGCAGCGCGTGGGACGTGGTGCACGAACGGTTCGAGCATCCGGTCGTCCGGGACATGATGATCTGGCTGTCGATGGCGACCATCCAGGACCCGCGGCGGCCGGGGACCGGGGTCCTGCCGTCGTCGATCCTGGCCGGGCGTTTGCGGTTCGGCTGGTCGACGCCGGTCGGCGGCTCCGGGGCGCTGCCCGCCGCGCTCCACCGGCTGCTGGTGGCCCGAGGTGGTGCGGTGGCCTGCGACGCACCGGTCGACCGGATCGACGTTGCGGGCGGCCGCGCGGTGGCGGTGCGTACGGCCGACGGCCGGCGGGTGCGGGCCCGGCGGGCGGTGGTCGCGAGTACCCATCTCGCCAAGCTGCCCAGGATGATCAGCGGCGCGGAGCCGGGGGAAGACCTGACCACGGCGCAGCAGGCGTGGCGGCCGGGACTGAGTGTCTTCGCGGTGCACGCGGCGCTGTCCGGTGACCTGTCGTACCCCGGAACCGGATCGGAGTCCGGCCGCACCGGATCAGAGTCCGGCCGCACCGGATCAGAGTCCGGCGGCACCGGATCGGACAGCGTCGCCGCAGGCAGTGTCGCCGCCGGACTCGGCAGCACGGCGGGCGTGGCGGCACAGCTGGACGCGTTCTACCGCGGTGAGGTCGACGCCCGTGATCCCTGGTTGCTGGTCGTCAATCAGACCGTCGTCGACCCGTCGCGGGCACCCGCGGGGAAGGGCACGTTCAAGATTCTCACCGTGGCGCCGTGGCAACTCGCCGACGGGCGAGAGTGGACGGCAGCCAAGGACGAGGTGGCCGACGTGTTCATCGATCGGGTGCGCGCGCGGGTCCGGGGTCTCGACGTCGACGACATCCTCGCCATGCGGGCGGAGTCGCCGGTCGACGTGGCCGCGCACAACACGCACAACCTGGGCGGCTCCTGCCACGGCGGCGAGTTCCACCTCCCGGGCGGTGAGGTGGTGGCGGGGTGGCAGCGGTACGACACGTCGATCGAAGGGCTCTTCCTGACCGGGTCGACCAGCCACCCGGGCGGAAGCGTGAGTGGCCGGCCCGGCCGGAATGCGGCGCGGGCGGTGCTGCGGGCGCTCAGCATCGACCCGTCCACCGTCATGGGACCGAACTAGGTGTGTGGTGCACGGCGCACACCGGGGCCGCGCATGGGTTCCGCCACGCGATGGCCGGCCCACCGGCACCGGTGCGGATCCGGTATCGGGGCGCGTCACCATCCGGTCAGGTCGTCAGCCCTTGTCCGCGCCCGCCGTCAGGCCCTCGGTCAGCAGCCGCTCCGCGGCGAAGAACAACACCACGATCGGCAGCGTCAGCACCACCGACCCGGCCATCAGCACCGTCTTGCTGACCTCGATCCCGCCGGACAGCTGAGCCAAACCCAGCGACACCGTCCAGTTGTTGCGGTCCTCGACCAGGAACAGGAGGGCGAACAGGAATTCGTTCCAGGCGATCATGAAGACGTACAGCGCGTTGGCCATCACCGCGGGGGCGGCGAGCGGCAGGATCACCTTGCGAAGGGTCTGCAGCCGGCTGTATCCGTCGATCGCGGCGGCTTCCTCCAGGCTTTCCGGGATGGTGGCCAGATAGTTGCGGAGCATGTAGATCGACACCGGCACGGTCTGCGCGATGTAGACGATGGTCAGTCCGGGCAGCGAGCCACGCAGGCCGAGCCGGGTGAACAGCACGAACAGCGGGATGGCGAGCAGGATCGACGGGAACAGGTACACCGCCAGGAAGAGGAAGTGCACCTGGCGGCGGCCGGTGAAGCGGAGCCGGGCGACGGCGTACGAACCGGGGATCGACACCAGCAGGGTGAGCAGGGTGGCCGCCACCGACACCATCGCCGAGTTGGCGAGGAATCTCACGAAGCCCTGCCCGCCGTCGTCCACCGAGGTGAGCACCTGCTTGTAGGTGGTCACCGTCCACTCCGCCGGGCCGGCCCAGATGCGGCCCGGGTTCTGCAGCACCTCGTCGATCGGGCGCAGCGACAACAGCAGCATGTAGTAGAAGGGGAACAGCGTGACCACGATCAGGATCGCGATGACGACCCAGCGCAGGACGCCGAACACCTTGGTCTCGACGGTGGCCCGGTCCATCAGTCCTGCACCCCCTCGAACCGCGGCGCGAGGAACTTCAGGTAGATCGCCAGCAGCACGACCAGCCCGGCGGCCAGCACCAGAGCCTGGGCGGACGCCGCGCCGATGTCGAAGCGGGCGGTGAGGTACTCGTACACCCGGACGCTGACCACCTCGGTGCCCGCTCCCCCGCCGGTCAACAGGTACACGTCGTCGAACTTGTTGAACGTCATGATGAACCGCAGCACCGTCAGCAGCGCGATCACCGCGCCCAGCTGGGGCAGCAGGATGTGCCGGAAGCTCTGGGAGGGTGCCGCCCCGTCGACCAGGGCGGCCTCCTCCAGCTCCCTCGGCACCGCCTGCAGCCGGGCCAGCAGGAACAGGAACGCGAACGGGAAGTACCGCCAGGCCTCGAACGCGATCACGGTGAGCAGCGCCAGCGGCACGTCGACCTGCCAGCCGAACAGCGACACCGTGTACTCCCGCTGGCTGAGAAACGCGATCGGCTGGTCCCAGCCGAGGAACCGGGTACCCCAGTTGTTGGCCAGGCCGAACTGCGGGCTCAGCAGGATCTCCCAGACGAAGGTCACCGCCACGACCGGGGCCACGTACGGCAGCAGCACCGACGCCCGGACCATGGTCCGGCCGCGGAAGGGGCCGCGCAGCGCCAGTGCCGCGATCAGCCCGAACAGGATCGAGAAGAACGTCGACCCGATGGTGTAGACCAGCGTGGTCCACAGCGACGACCAGAACCCCGGCGACGTGAGCACCGTCTCGAGATTGGCCAGCGTGTACTGGCCGAAGACGCCGGCCCGACGCACGTTGATCAGCCGGATCCGCTGGAAGGCGAGCATGATCGTCCAGAGGATCGGCAGGACCACGACGACCAGCACCACGATCAGCGTGGGTGACAGGTACGCCAGGCCGGCCCGGCTCTCCCGCTGGCTCCGCGTCAGCGGCCGTCTACGCGGCCGCTGCGGCGTCTCCGATGTGGGTCGCTCCTGTCGGGTGGTGACCACTATTCCAGCGACTTCTGAATGGTCCGCACGTCCTCGGCGGCGCGTTTCGCCGCTCCGGCCGCGTCCAGCTCACCGCTGGCCAGGGCATTGATGGCCTTCGGTACGGGTAGCTCGCCGAGGGTGGCGCCGACCAGGGCGCCCTGCTTCTGCGGGAATCCCCAGCGCTGGAACGTGTCCGGGCTCTTGGCCAGCGCGTCGACGACCTCCGCCGGGTACACCTCGCCGAGCGGCTTCTTGGTGTCCACCCCGGCCGGCAGGTCGTTCCAGGCGGTGCTGAACCTCGCCGCGTCGTCCTGGGTACCTTTGCGCACCGGGAACTTGCCCTCCGGCGCGATACCCAGCCAGTCGGTGTAGCCCTCGTTCATCATGTACGCGACGAACTTGCGGGCCGCCTCGGTGTTCTCCCCGCCCTTGGTGATGGTCCAGTTGGTGATCTCACCGAACTGCGCGGGCTGCCCGCCGGGGCCGGAGATCGCGGTGACGATGCCGCTGTTCTTGGCCAGGAACGCCTTGTCCGACTTGCACTGCGGGCAGGTGGGCGCGGCGTCGTTGCGCAGGCCGGCCATCTCGTCGAGCAGGAACGACGACCAGACGATCATGGCCGCCTTGCCGGCGAAGTACGTGGCCCGCGTGGTGTCGACGTCCTGCGCGCCGGGCACCGAGTAGTTGGTCACCAGATCGCCGTACAACTGGAAGGTCTGCTGGCACCGCGGCGAGTCGAGCAGGACGTTCTTGCTCTCGTCGACCAGCTGGCAGTTGTTGCCGAGGGCGAAGTTCTCGAAACTCTGCGCGGTGAACGCGTCGTTGGGCACGGTCGCCATGGTGATGCCGGCGACGTCGCCGGTGTTCAGCTTCTGTGCCGCCGCGCGGACCTTGTCGAAGGTGTCCGGGGCCGCCAGGCCCG
>DASSAL010000078.1:0-10869 GCA_035685405.1 Actinoplanes sp.
CGGGGAGCGCCGCCCGCTGCTCGAGCTGACCTCCGGGTACGTACGGCGGGCGCTGGACCGGTTCCCGCAGCAGGGCGACCACGGTCCCTGGCGGGTGCGGCAGAACTACGTACGTGACCTGCTCACCTTCCCGCGCGCCGACGTCCGCCGGGAGATGACCTTCGGCCGGATCGCCACGCCGGTACGCCAGGAGGTGTCCTCGTGACCGCGCCGTACCGGTTCGGCGGCCGCACCGCCGTGCTGACCGGCGCGGCCAGCGGCATCGGCGAACAGCTGGCCTACGGTCTGGCCGCCCGCGGCAGCGGCCTGGTGCTGATCGACCTGGACGCGATCCGGCTGGACGCGGTCGCCGGGGAGATCCGCCGCCGGCATCCGGACCGGCCGGTCGAGACGCTGGTCGTGGACCTGGCGGACCGGGCCGCGCTGACCACGGCGGCCGAGGGCATCCGGGCCCGGCACCCGGCCCTCGGCCTGCTGATCAACAACGCCGGGATCGCGCTCGGCGGCATGTTCGAGCACCTCAGCGTGGCCGAGTTCGAGTCGGTCGTGGACGTGAACTTCCGGGCGCCGGTGCTGCTCACCCACGCGCTGCTGCCGGCGCTGCTGGCCGCGCCGGGCAGCCACCTGGTCAACGTCTCCAGCCTGTACGGGCTGATCGCGCCGCCCGGCCAGTCCGCGTACAGCGCCAGCAAGTTCGCGCTCCGCGGGTTCAGCGAGGTACTGCGCGGCGAACTGGCCGGCCGGGTCGGGGTGACCACCGTGCACCCGGGCGGCATCCGGACCCGGATCGCGGAGACCGCCACGATCGGCGCCGCGGTGCCGGCGGAGATGATCGGCCCGCAGCGCGAGGCGATCACCGCGCTGCTCACCTATCCGCCGGAGAAGGCGGCCGCGGAGATCCTGGACGGCGTGCAGCGCCGCCGGGCCCGGGTGCTGATCGCGGCCAGCGCGAAGGTACCGGACCTGCTGGCCCGGCTGCTGCCGGTGTCGCACATGCGGCTGATCCAGCGGCTCAGCGCGGCGGCCGCCCGGCGCGGCGCGGCGCGCTCCGGCAGCGGGTCGCCGCGATGATCGAGACGGTCACCGTCCGCGGCGCCCGGATCCGCGCCCAGGTCTCCGGTGACCCGGCCCACCCGCCCGTGCTGATGTTGCACGGCATCGGCCGCAGCCTGGAGGACTGGGCGCCGCAGCACGAGCGGCTGTCCGGCGGCTACCGGGTGATCAGCCTGGACATGCCGGGATTCGGGCTGTCCGACCGGCTGCCCGAACCGGTCACCCTGGCATCGCTGGCGGCCGGTGTCGAGGCGACGGTGGCGGCGCTCGGCGAGCACCGGCCACTGCACCTGATGGGCAACTCGCTGGGTGGCGCGGTGGCCATGCGGATGCTCACCCGTGCCCCGGATCGCGTGCTCACCCTGACCCTGGTGAACAGTGCCGGCTTCGGCAAGGACGTGGCGCTGTTCCTCCGCATCCTGGCCGTCCCCGGCGTGGGCCGCCGGATGATGCGCCGGTTCGACCGGCGGGCGTCCTGGCGGGTGGAGCGGGCCTTGTTCGTCGACCGCGCGCTGGTCACCGACGAACGGGTCGAGTTCGGCCTGCGGGTGGCGGCGCGGCCGGAGTACGCCACGGTGTTCCTCGAGGCGGCGAGGTCGGTCGGCGGCCTCCGCGGGGTACGTCCGGCGTGGCGTACCGCATTGCTGTCCGAGGTGGCCCGCCACCCGAAGCCGATGCTGATCGTCTGGGGCGACCGCGACCTGATCCTGCCGCACACCCACCTGGCCGCCGCCCGCGCCGCGTTCCCGGACGCCGGCTGGCACCTGTTCGCCGACACCGGCCACATGCCGCAGATCGAGCGGGCGGACGAGTTCGCGGCGCTCGCCCGCCGGTTTCTGGCCACCGTTTCAGAGCAGGCCTGACCGCTTCCACAGGGCCCGGACCGGGCTCAGCCGAGACCCTCGGTCAGGGCGGTGATCACCCTCGTCCGGGTCCACCGCCTCGGTGGCCGAGCGTTCCAGCGCCCGGTGCAGCTCGGCCTGGATCGTCCGGCTGGTCTGGGTCCAGGCCGGGTCGGCGGGCCGGCCGCGGGCGTCCCGGACGCTCTCGTGCAGCAGGCCGACGAAGTCGGCCTGCGCTGCGGGACCGCTGCTGCACCACCGGATGCTGCCGCAGCCCGCGCGTCACCGGAGCCAGGCGGCATGGTCTCAGTCCCGGTCGTCGTCCTCGCCGAGGACGCCGATGATGCCGGTGAGCATTTCCTCCTGCTGCTCCGGCGGCACACCGGCGATCTCGATCCGGATCTCGCCGCGCTCCACCCGGATCGTGGTGTCCGCCTCGGCGCGCGGGGTGCGGTCCAGCCAGTCCCGCACCGTGGCGTGCACGACGCGGAACAGCTCCACCGAGGCCTGCACGGTGACCAGCACGGCGCCGACGGTCTCCAGCGTCCCCCGCGAGCCCGGCGGCGCCGCCCCGGCCGGCGGTCGCACCGCCACGGCGCCGGGGACGGCCTCGCGGAGGCTCGCGGACAGCCGGTCGGCGAGTTCGTCCCGGCGTTCGCCGTCGGCGCCGGGCTCGGACACGTCGATCCGTACGGAGAGCAGGTTATCGGCCACGGGCCGATACTACCGGCCGTCGATGTCCACTATGGGACGTGCCGGACCGGAGCCGGGTTCACCCCGCCGGCCGTCCCGCCGGGCGAGGTGGAGCACACCGCCGGGCGCAGGCGGATACCGTCGGCTCATGCCTGACACTCAGCCGGCCGACCTGTCGGTCCTGGAAGCGCTGCACTCCACCCCGGCCCGGCGGTATCTGTCCACCGAACCCATCCCAGACGAGGTGGTGAGGGCCCTGCTCGACGCCGCGGTGCGCGGCCCGTCCGGCGGCAACAGCCAGCGGTGGGCCTGGATCGTGGTCACCGACCCGGAGCTCAAACGGCCGATCGCCGACCGCTACCGGGAGAACTGGAACCGCGCCTACGGCGTGCACCGGGACGAGATCCTGGCCCACGCCGCGCCGGGCGACCAGCGGGTGTTCCGGTCCAGCCAGCACCTGGCCGACCACCTGGCGGAGGCACCGGTGTGGGTGATCCCGGTGCTGCTGGGCGCGGCCGGATCGCAGAACCCGCGGCTCGGATCATCCATCTACGGCGCCGTGCAGCACCTGATCCTGGCGGCCCGGGCGTACGGGATCGGCGCCACCCTGACCACGCTCCACACCGGGCACGAGGACGAGGTACGGCGGCTGCTCGGGCTGCCGGACGACGCGCTGACCATGGCGCTGATCCCGCTCGGATATCCGGTGCGTGGCCGCTGGTCGGAGCCGCGACGCCGGCCGCTGGCCGAGGTGGTGCATTTCAACCGGTTCGGCGAGCAGCGGTCCTGAAAACGCGGCGACGCGTGCGGCCGGCCGTCACCCTTGCCGTGTGCCGCCTGAATCATCATGCGGACGGACGGCGCGAAACGGCCGAACCACCCGCCGGCACTCCCCCGATCGCCCGTGCCGGCGGGTGGTTCGGCCCCCGTTCCCCCGGCTCCAACTGTGCGTCGTCGGGCCGGCGGGCGCGAGGTCCTGCACCGGCAGTTGACCGGCAGTTAGCCGGCGACCGCGCCCGCGTGCGCCCGCCCCCACCGGACGGTCCGGTCCAGCACCGCGCGGGCCGTCACGGCCACGCAGGTCAGCCCGTTCAGGAACGAGGCGGCCACATCGCTCGGGTGGTGCATGCCGCGGTAGAGCCGGGACAACGCGACCGCCACCGGAAGCAGCAGCAGGCTCCAGGCCAGCGCCTTCAGCCAGGTACGGCGGGTCAGCATGGCGATCAGCAGGGCCAGCCCGGTGTACAGCGCCACCGCCGCCGAGGTGTGCCCGGACGGGAAGCTGGACGTGGGCGGCGACTCGTCCATCTTGGGCACGTCGGGCCGGCTCCGGTCGATGATCAGCGTGGCGAAGAAGAAGACGACCGCCTGCGTGCTGACTGCCGCGCACAGGAACAGCGGTTCCCGCCAGCGGCGCAGCGTCAGCCGCAGGATGATCGCGACCAGCGCGGTGACCGCGATGATCACCGGCGTATTGGCCAGCGTGCTGAAGAACGCCGAGACCGCGCTCCACGACTCGGTGCGGTCGCCGGCCAGCTCACGGTTGACGGCGTCCTCGGCGGTGAACGGCCAGTCGTCGTGCAGCACCCTGGTGATCAGCAGGCCGAGCCCGACGATCACTCCCAGCAGGACCGCGAGCGGCAGTACCAGCCGCTTCAAACCCTGCACAGCCACGGAGGACATGATCATCTACGCGCGGGTTCGGCCAGGTCCGGTTCGACCCCCTCGACGGCGGCCGGGGCGGGGCGCCGGCCCTGGCGGGCGCGCCAGCTCTGGAACGCCACCGTGGTGGCCGCGACCACGGCCACGCCGAGCAGCCAGCCGGCCACGACGTCGCTGGTCCAGTGCACGCCGAGGACGATCCGGCTCAGGCCGGTGACCACCGTGACGACCAGCGCGACCGCCCAGAGGCCCACCCGGCGGCCCGGCCGCTCCCGGGCGAACGGCAGCAGCACCAGCAGGAAGACCGCGGCGGTCAGGGCGGCGTTGGTGGCGTGCCCGGACGGGAACGAGAAGCCGGCCGCGCGGGCGACCGGGTCGAGCAGCTCCGGCCGGTCCCGGCCGACCAGCAGCTTGAGCAGCGCGGCCAGTACCCCGCCGGCGGTCATGGTGACCACCACCCAGAGCGCCAGGCGCCGGGCGTGGTGCCGCCGGATCAGCCAGATCACCAGGATCAGCGCGGCCACCCGCAGCGGCATCGGCCCGAACACCACGCTCCACACCTGCGCGAAGTCGACGACCAGCGGGTGCCCCTCGGCGAACCGGTGCAGGGTGTCGGTCACCGAACGGTCCATCTCGTGCAGCGGCGCCCAGTCGCCGGCCACGAAGACGGCCAGCAGGGCGAACGGCACCAGCAGCACGGGTGCCAGGACGCCGGCCACGCCCAGCCGAACGCCGAGTGAACGGTTGTCCACCTCCATGGTCTTTCCTTACCCCGGCGGCACCCGGCTCAGTCCGGCCAGCCAGCGGTTCACCTCGGCGCGGGTGCGCAGCCGGACGATGGTCAGCTCCGGCCGCCGCTCGTGCAACCGCCGGACGTTGTCCCGCTTGTGCTCGTGCGAGCTCCACGCCAGCCGGAAGATGTGCTCCGGGTCGGTGACCACGGTGCGCAGCGGCGGCTCGACGTTGCCGTTGTACAGCGTCTCCCGGCGCCACCGGCGGAGCACCGTGCGCCGGACCAGCTGCCGCATCACCCGGCTCCGCGACAGGTCCAGCCAGACCAGCAGGTCGGCCCGGGCGGCCAGGTGCTCCTTGAGCCGCCCGTACGCCCACTCGGTGACCCATGCGGGCCGGTCGGCGGCCGCGTACGCCTCCGCTTCGAACGTCGGCCGCGGCACCCAGCCCGGGCCGTGGAAGAGCGCGTCCAGCTCGACGTACGGTACGTCCAGCACGGCCGCGATCCGCCGCCCCACGGTGGTCTTGCCGGCGCCCGCCGGCCCGGACAGCAGCACCCGGCGCGGGCGCCGTGCCAGGCGGTCGTCAGGTCCGAGCACGACGTCACCCTAGAGCCGTCACCGCCGCCCCGAGCCGGGCGGCGCCGCACCGGATACGCTGAACCGGCGGTCACCGGGCGACGTACTACTCACCTGCAGCGTCCGCTCAACGTCTGCCTCGCTCGTACCGAAGGATCAGGGGTTTGTCCATCTCCACCCCCTCGCGCCGGATGCCGGCCGGCGACCGCATCACGCCCGGCGCGCCTCCGCCGCGACGCCGGTGGCGGCGGATCCTGGCCGCCGTCCTCACCCTGGTGGCCGGCGTGCTGGTGTACCTGGCGCTCAGCATCCCGAACAACATCAGCCGGCTGCCGGAGGGCTCGAACACCGCCCTGGCGCTGATCCGCATCCCGATCGAGGCGCTGCTCGGCGTGGCCGTCCTGCTGGCCCTGCCGGCGCGGTGGCGCACCGTCAGCGCGGCCGTCGGCGGGACGGTGCTGGGCCTGCTCACGCTGGTCAAGATCATCGACATGGGGTTCTTCGCGGCACTGTCCCGACCGTTCAACCCGGTGCTCGACTTCGCGCTGCTGGACGACGGCTTCCACTTCCTCACCGACTCGGTCGGCCGGACCGGCGCCCGGCTGGTCCTGGTGGGCGCGGTGCTGCTCGCCCTGCTGCTCCCGGTGATCATGGCGTGGGCGGTGATCCGGCTGAGCCGGTTCGCCGCCCGGCACCGGTCCGCCGCCGCGCAGACCGCGGCGTACGCCGGCATCGCGTTCCTGGTCTGCGCCCTGTTCAGCACGCACTACGTGGCCACCGTGTTCGTCTCCTCCGACAGCGCCGTCACGCTGGCCAAGGAGACCGTGCTGACGGTGCCGGAGGGCATCCGCGACAAGCGGGAGTTCGCCGCCGAGGCGGCCGTGGACCGGTTCCGGGACACCCCGCCGGACCGGCTGCTGACCGGCCTGCGCGGCAAGGACGTGATGTTCACCGTCGTCGAGAGCTACGGGCGCAGCGCGGTCGAGGACCCGGCGTACGCGCCGCAGATCGACGCGCTGCTGCGGGCGGGCGGCGACCGGCTGCGGGCGGCCGGGTACGGCGCACGCAGCGCCTGGCTGACCGCGCCCACCGTGGGCGGCGGGAGCTGGCTGTCGCACGCCACCCTCCAGTCCGGCCTGTGGATCAACAACGAGCAGCGGTACCGGACGCTGATGGCCGGCGAGCGCCTCACCTTGATGAAGGCGTTCGGCCGGATCGACTGGGACACCGTCGGCATCGAGCCGGGCCTGACCTACGCCTGGCCGGAGGGCCGGTTCTACGGCTTCGACCGGATCTACGGCTCGCAGGCGCTGAACTACCGCGGGCCGAGGTTCAGCTGGGCCACCATGCCGGACCAGTTCACCCTGCGACAGTTCCAGACGCTGGAGCGCGCCAAGCCGGGCCGGGCGCCGCTGGCCGCAGAGCTCACCTTCGTCTCCAGTCACTCCCCGTGGGCACCGGTCCCCGACCTGCTGCCGTGGGACCGGGTCGGCGACGGCTCGGTCTACGGCCCGATGATCGCCGGCGACCCCACCGCCACCGAGGTGTGGCGGGACGACGACCAGGTGCGCGACAACTACCGCCGGTGCATCGAGTACTCGCTGAACAGCATCCTGTCCTACATCGAGACCTACGGCGACGAGAACCTGGTGATGATCTTCCTGGGCGACCACCAGCCGTCCCCGATCATCACCGGCACGAACGCCAGCCGCGACGTGCCGGTCACCGTCGTCGCCAAGGACCCGACCGTGCTGGACCGGATGGGCGGGCTGGGGTGGCAGGACGGCCTGAAGCCGGGACCGACGGCGCCGGTGAGCCGGATGGACGCCTTCCGCGACCAGTTCCTCACCGCCTTCAGCGATCTCTAGACCCAAGCCATCGGGCGCGTTGACACTTGGTCGCCGCAACCGCCGAGCAGTCCCGCCCCGCCCACCGCGACCGCGCCGAGGCCGAGCAGGCTGAGAACCATCCGGCGGCCGACGACCGCACCCGCGGGAGTCTCCACAACGAGCTCCTTCCGAACAGACTTTGTTTGGCTTGTATCCAAACAAACTAGCCGACGGTCAAGGTGCCGACAAGACGGGTCCCCCGCGCCGCCGGGAGCGGTACGGCATGATGAACGGGCACGGCGTGACGGCGCGGGTGCGGGAGGAAAAGACGTGATCGGTACGCGAGGGACCGTCCGGCCGGCGGACCTGACCGATGTGCGCACGACGAACCTGGCCGTGGTCCTGCGGTACGTGCGCACCCACGCGCCCTGCTCGCGGGCCGACATCGCGGCGTCCACCGGGCTCAACAAGGCGACCGTGTCGAGCCTGGTCGCCGACCTGCTGGACCGGCGGCTGCTGCGCGAGACCGGGATGGCGGAACACCGGATCGGCCGCCCGGCCGCGATGCTGACGCTGGAGACCCGGCCATACGCCGCGGTCGGCATCGAGGTGGGCGCCGACCATCTGGCCGCGGTGGCCCTCGACCCGTCGGGCGTCCGGCTGCTCTCCTGGCGCCGCTCGTTCCCGGGACTGGACGCGACGGCGGGCCGGGCGGAGGCCGCGGTGGCCGCGCTGGCCGGCCGGGTGACCACCAAGCTGACCGGCCAGGGCCGCCGGATCCTCGGCCTGACCGTGGCCGTGCCCGGCTCGGTGACCGCCACCGGCGGCGTCCGGTTCCCGCCGCACCTGGGCTGGGCCGATCTCGAGCTGCGGCCGGTGCTGGTCAAGGCGCTGCGGCAGCCGGCCTACCAGGTCGTCGTGGACAACGACGCCAACCTGGCCGCGCTGGCCGAGCACCGCGCCGGGCCGCACGCCGGTGTGCCGGACCTGGTCACGCTGGTCGGCGGGGTGGGCGTCGGTGCCGGCATCATCGCCGGTGGCCGGCTGGTGCCGGGCGACCGCGGTCTGGCCGGGCAGATCGGCCACCTGCAGCTGGACCCGGCCGGGCCGCTCTGCCGGTGCGGGCGGCGGGGCTGCCTGGAGGCGTACGCCGGGCTGCCCGCGCTGATCCGCGCCGCGTTGCCGGACGCCGAGG
The DNA here is from genome assembly GCA_035685405.1 of Actinoplanes sp. Classification (GTDB taxonomy): domain Bacteria; phylum Actinomycetota; class Actinomycetes; order Mycobacteriales; family Micromonosporaceae; genus Actinoplanes. The sequence continues at coordinate 8,585 of DASSAL010000078.1, forward strand.
CGCCGATCACCGACTACGCGCCCGAGCTGGAGCGGCTCACTGTGCTGGCCGGCGCCGGCGATCCGGAGGCCGGGCAGACCCTGGCCGAAGCCGGGCGCCGCCTCGGGCACGCCGTCTCGGTGCTGTCCGACCTGCTCGACCCGCGCGTGGTGGTGCTCGGCGGCACCTTCGCCACGCTGGCACCCTGGCTGCTGCCGGCGGTGGAGGCGGAGGTCAAGAGCCGGGCGGTGGTGCCCGGCGAGACCGGCCGGGTGGTGGCGTCCACCCAGGGCACCGGCGCGATCGCCGCCGGTGGCGCCGCCCTGGTCCTGGACCGGCTGGAAGACGGCGAGCTACCCACGCCGGTCTGATCGATCGAAACATTTACCGCTCTCTCTTGACCGCGTTCGGCGGCCGGTGTCAGTCTTTCTGCACCCCTCGTCGAAGCGCTTCGACGACGGCCGGCCGACAGTTGGAGCGCTCCCATGGACGAGACGGCAGCCTTCCGGGACCCGTCCCAGCCGCTGCCCGCGCGGATCGGCGACCTGCTGGCCCGGCCCACCGGGGACGAGAAGATCGCCCTGCTGCACCAGCATCAGGCGGCGGTGCCCCGGCTGGGCCTGGCACCGTTCCGGACCGGCACCGAGGCCCTGCACGGCGTCGCCTGGCTGGGCCCGGCCACGGTCTTCCCCCAGGCGATCGGCCTGGGCAGCACGTGGGACCCGGAGCTGGTGCGCCGGGTCGGTGCGGCGGTCGGCACCGAGGTGCGCGGGCTGCACCACAAGGACCCGCAGCGCACCGGCCTGAACGTCTGGGCGCCGGTGGTCAACCCGCTGCGCGACCCGCGCTGGGGACGCAACGAGGAAGGGTACGCCGAGGACCCGTGGCTGACCGGGCTGCTCGGCACCGCGTACGCGGCCGGGCTGCGCGGCGACCATCCCGTCTACCTGCGCACCGCACCGACGCTCAAGCACTTCCTCGGCTACAACAACGAGACCGACCGCAGCACCACCTCCAGCGACCTGCCGCCGCGGGTGCTGCACGAGTACGAGCTGCCGGCCTTCCGGGCCCCGATCGCGGCCGGCGCGGCGGTCGCGGTGATGGCCTCGTACAACCTGGTGAACGGCCGGCCCGCGCACCTGAGCCCGCTGGTCGCCACCGAGCTGCGGTCCTGGATCGCCGACGACGTGCTGGTCGTCGGCGACGCCGGCGGGTGCGGCAACATCGCCGGCGACCAGCGGTACCTGCCCGGCCACGCGGCCGCGTTCGCCGCCGCGCTGCGAGCTGGGATCGACTCGTTCACCGAGGACGACGCGGACCCCGGGCCCACCGTCGCCCGGCTCACCGAGGCGCTGGACCGCGGGCTGATCAGTGGGTCCGACGTGGACGCCGCGGTGCGGCGCGTGCTGGCGATCCGGTTCCGGCTGGGCGAGTTCGATCCGCCCGGCGCCAACCCGTACGCCGCCACCACCGCGGACGTGGTGAACTGCCGCGAGCACCAGCGGCTGGCCCGGGACGCGGCGGCGGCCGGCACGGTGCTGCTGAAGAACGACGGGCTGCTGCCGCTGGCCCCGTCCGGTCCGGTGGCGGTGATCGGGCTGCTGGCCGACACCGTGCTGACCGACTGGTACAGCGGGACGCTGCCGTACGCGGTCTCGCTGCGCGCCGGCCTGGCCGACCGGCTCGGCGACGGCGCGGTCCGGTACGCCGAGGGCTGCGACCGGGTGGTGCTGCGCACCGCGGCCGGCCCGGTCCACGACGGCGACGGTGACGTGCTGCGGGCCGGCGCCGGTGAGCCGGCCTGCTTCGACGTCCTGGACTGGGGCGGCGGGATGCTCACGCTGCGCGCGGTGGGCAACCGCCGGTACGTGCGCGCCGCCGAGGACGACGTGCTGGTCGCCGACCGGCCGGGCCCGGGCGAGTGGGTGGTCCGGGAGACGTTCACGGCGGTCCCGAGCGGCGACCGCATGCTGCTGCGGCACGTCGCCACCGGCCGGTACGTGACCGTGGGCTACGACGGGGTGCTGCGCGCGTCGGCGGAGGCCGGCGAGGCCACCCCGTTCACCGTCGACCTGGTCGTCGACGGCCCGGCAGCCGCGGCGGCGGTGGCCCGGGACGCCGCGGTGGCACTGGTGGTGATCGGCAACCATCCGATGGTGCGCGGCCGGGAGACCGAGGACCGGGACAGCCTGGCCCTGCCACCGGCCCAGCAGGAGCTGGTGCGCGCGGTGCACGCGGCCAACCCGGCCTGCGCGCTGATCCTGGCGAGCAGCTATCCGTACGCGATGGGCTGGGCGCAGGAGCAT
>DASSAL010000079.1:0-9542 GCA_035685405.1 Actinoplanes sp.
GGGCAGCTCGCCCAGCGCGGCCAGCCGGTCGGCACGGGGCGGGTGGGTGTCCCAGGGATCTGGCGGCGCCGGCTCCTGCTGGCGCAGCCGGGTCAGCTCGTCGGCGCGGGCAGCGAGCATCCGCAGGAAGCCGCCGAACACGTCGTCCGGGGCGTGGCCGGTTCGCCAGCCGGGTCCGACGTACTCGGTGTAGAACACCCGCTGCAACGCCTCCAGCGCGGGCCGGTCGTGCAGCATCGCGGCCACCGCCGCCGGGCCGGCGAACTCCGCGGCGATCCGGTCCGCGGTCAGCTCCTGGGCCCGGCTGACCGGCGCATCCATCCGCCGGTACAGCCCGGCGTAGGCGCGCAGCACCGGACCGGCCGGGTTGCCGGGCGAGATCCGCGGGACGATCCGGCCGACCGCCACCCGGCCCCGGTACGCCAGCGGCGACCAGCGGCTCGACGCCGGCGAACCGTGCCCCAACTCGTGCGCGACGATCGCCCGCAGCCGCGCGGTGTCCCAGGCCTGCAGCAGCGGCAACCCCAGGTAGAGGTCGCGGCGGCCACCGATCAGGCCGAGCAGCCGGGCGCGCTCACCGAGGGCGGCGCCGGCTTCGGCGACCACGACCAGTCGGTCCGGCGCCCGTACGCCGGCCGCCGTCGCCGCGGCGTCCACCAGCTTCCACAGCCGTGGGGCGTCGGCGCGGGAGACCGGCACACCGGCCGGCTCGGCGCGGCGGGCGCGCAAGGCCCGCCAGGTGGCGTACGCCATCACACCCACGGTCGCGCCGGACAGCGGAACGCCGAGTTGCAGCGCCACCGAGCCCGGCAGGATCGCCAGGATCAGCAGCACCGGAAGGACGACCAGGGCCAGTTGCGCCCCGGCGACGAGCAGGAAACCGGCCAGCATCGCGGCCGACAGCCACGGCCTGACAGCACCGCCCAACGCCGACTCCTTCCCGCCGATCCGGGAGAAGCCTAGAACCCGGTGGTACGGCTCCGGGGTCGCCACACCCCCGATCCGGTGACGTAGGTTCCGCGTGAACTGCGAAAACCAAGGGAACCGGCGCCCCAAGATTTAAGGAAAACTTGCAGGGCATGCCGGCCCCATCGCTCATCACCCGCGGACCATCTCGGCCCGGCCGGCCGACGGCGTGCGGATCGTGGTGCCGTAGTCCCGGCTCAGCGCCAGTCGATCTCCGGCGAGCGGTGGAAGGTGATGCCCTGCTCCGCCCACCGCGGCCCGAACTCGGCCACCCGGCGCCGGAACGACTCCCAGTCCCGGGCGGGGCGCGGCGACCAGGCGACCTCGGCCACCGCCGGCAGCCGCGGGAACGCCATCAGGTGCACGTCGGACAGGCCGCGCAGGGTCTCCGCCCAGAGCGCCGCCTCGACGCCGAGCAGCGACTCCTCGCCCACGCCGGGCAGCCGGTCCGCCGGGTCCCAGTCGTACGACCGCCGGACGCTGACGTGACCGGCCCAGTCGAGGCCGAGCGGTGTGTCCGCGTCGTACTTCATGTCCAGGTAGGTCCGGTCGGCCGGCGACATGATCACCTTGCTGCCCCCGGCCACCGCGCGGGCGGTGCCCTCGTCGGCGGCCTCGGTCCGCCAGAACTGCGGGACCGCGGTGTCCGGCAGGTCGACCGCGGCCATCTCGTGCCAGCCGACCGGGCGCTTGCCGTACTTGGCGACCAGCGGCAGCACCCGGGTGATGAAGGCGCGGTAGTCCTCGGCGCTGGTCGCCTGGCACTCGTCACCGCCGATGTGCAGGTACGGGCCCGGGGTGAGCGCGGCGACCTCGCGGATCACGTCTTCGACGAAGGCGTATGTGGACTCCCGGTCGGCGACCAGCGAGCTGTAGCCCACCGCGGTGTCGGTGCGCTGCTGAACCGGGGTGCCGTCCCGGGTCAGTTCGGGGTACGCGTACTGGGCGGCGTTGGTGTGCCCGGGCATGTCGATCTCCGGCACGATCGTCACGAACCGGGCAGCCGCGTAGCTGACCAGCTCGACGTAGTGGTCCTTGGTGTAGTAACCCGGCCCGGCGCCGTCCACGCCGGTGCCGGCCGCGCCGCTGACCTCGGTGAGCCGCGGCCAGCCGTCGATCTCCAGGCGCCAGCCCTGGTCGTCGGTCAGGTGCAGATGCAGGTGATTCATCTTGAACTGGGCGATCGCGTCGATGAACGCCTTGACCTCGTCGACCGGGAAGAAGTGCCGGGCCACGTCCAGCATCACGCCCCGGTACCCGAACCGTGGCCGGTCGGCGACCGAACCGCCGGGCAGCGTCACATCGCCCGCCCCGCGGACCGGCACCAGCTGGCGGATGGTCTGCACGGCGGCGAACAGCCCGGCCGGGGTGCTCGCGCGGACCTGCACGCCGTCGCCCGTGACGTCCAGCTCGTACGCCTCGTCGCCGCCGTCGATGTCGGTCAGCCGCAGCACGATCTCGCCGGCCGTCTCGCGCACCGGCACCGGGTATCCGGTCGCCTCGCGCAGGACGCCGGCCAGGAACTCTCCGACCGCGGCGTCGGCCGCGCGGATCGCCGTACCGGATCGGATGGTGAACGCAGCGGCCGCATCCGGCCGCACCCGGACCGGGACCGGGATGACATCGTTCAGTTCTCGCACGGCCATGACTCTAAATGCTCTTAATCGTCCGCGGCCCGCCCCACCGGCGTGAGATGTGTCGCGGATATCGTCGGCACATGCCGACCACCATCCGCCGCGCGACCCCGGACGACGCCGCCGAGCTGCACGACGTGGCCGCGCGGACGTTCGCGCTGGCCTGCCCGCCGGGCACCCGGCAGGCCGACATCGACGCGTTCATCGAGCAGCACCTGTCGCCGGCACGGTTCGAGGAATACCTCAAGGACGAGCGGCGAGTGCTGCTGCTGGCCTGGCGGGACGGCGTTCCGATCGGCTACTCCATGCTGGTCGGCGGCCCGGTCGCGGACGAGGACGTCCGGCGGGTGGTGGATCCGGACACCACCATCGAGCTGAGCAAGTTCTACGTCCTCGAGTCCAGCCACGGCACCGGCGCCGCCCACGACCTCATGGCGGCCACGCTGGCCGCGGCGGCGGAAACCGGCGCGGCGACCTGCTGGCTGGGCGTCAACCAGCAGAACGTCCGGGCGGCGAAGTTCTACGACAAGAGCGGCTTCACCGTACGCGGGACCAAGCGTTTCCTGGTCGGCGACGACTGGCACGACGACCACGTGCGGGTCCGCTCACTGCCGTGACGGCGCCGGCTCGGCGAACCAGGTGCCGGGGGTGAGGGCGCACTCGATCCGGTGGCGGACCAGTTCGGTGATCGGCGGCAGGTCGTCCAGGGCGAACCAGCCCACGGCCAGCGACTCGTCGTCGTTCACCCGTGCCTGACCGCCGACCGCCCGGCAGCGGAACGTGATGTCCACGTACGCGCACTGGTCGCCGTTGGGGTAGGTGGTGGTCGGCTGGCTGAGCACGCTGGTGATCCGCTCGGGCACCACGTGCACGGCCGTCTCCTCGTACACCTCTCGCACGATCGTCTCGGCGGGCTGCTCGCCGGGGTCCATCACGCCGGCGATGAGCGCCCACCGGCCGGTGTCGGCGCGCTCGCCCAGCAGCACCCGGCCGGTGTCGTCGAAGACCACCGCGGTGACGCCGGGAAGCAGGAGCAGCCCGTGCCCGACGCTGGCGCGGAGACTCTTGACGTACGGCGAAATCGGCATGCCGGACAAGATACGCGTATTACCGAACCAGGGGACGGACCTGCTGGGCGACAAACCGGACGAAGCCCCGCTCGTCCGGCTCGTCCGGCGTCGGTTGCAGGATCACCGAGTCGGCGCCGGCCTCGGCGAACCGGCGTACCCCCTCGGCCACGGCCGCCGCGTCACCGGCCAGCGCGGCCGGTTCCGTCACCCGGTCGGTCGCACCCGGGCCGGTGGCCGCCTCGACGAAGACGATCATCCGGTGGCCGTCGCGGTTGATGTGTCCCCGGGCCGCCCGCACGCCGTCCGGCGTGGTGCTGGCGGTGAGGATGGTGGCATCGGCCAGGTCGCCGGAGAGCTGCAGGGTCTTCGGGCCGGTGCCGCCGATCACGATCGGGAGTCTCGCGGCCGGTGGCCAGTCGAGGCGGACCCGGTCCAGGGTGACGTAGCGGCCCTCGGTGGTGACCGACTCGCCGTCGAGCAGGGCACGAAGCGCCGACACGTACTCCCGCAGCAGGGTCATCGGTGATGCCGCCCGCGCACCGACCTGGCCCATCCACTCCTGCACGCCGTGACCCACACCGACGATCGCGCGATCGCCGAACATCCGGGCCAGCGTGGCGATCTCCATCGCCTGCACGGCGACGTTGCGGAACGGCACCGGCGTGATGCCGACACCGACCTTGAGGCGGTCGGTCCAGGCCAGCGCGGCGGCCGCGGCCGAGATGCCGCCGTTGCGGAAGCAGTCCTCCCAGAGCCAGAGCTCCTCCAGGCCGGCCTGGTCGGCCGCCTCGGCCACGGCACGCAGAGTTTCCGGCGGGTGGTTCGGGGTGAAGATGGCGCCGACAGTAGTCATCTGTGCATCTTCCACGGTGGCTGAGCCATTGTCCGCCCGGTCTCCAGCAGCGTCTTGAGGTTGGCCAGCACGGCGGGCCAGCCTTCCGCGGCACCCTCGCGGTCCTCGTCCGACAGGTCCTCATGGGTGACGGTGAGCTTGACGATGTCCTCGAACGGCTCGATGTCGAAACTCACCCGGGAACCGTCCCAGTCCATCGACAGACGTCGCGGCGGGTCGCTGGTCAGTACCTGGCCGCCACCGTCGTCCGCGCCGGAACCGTCGGTGCGCACGTGCCGCCAGGACGAGCCCACCTGCCAGTTCGACTCGTTGCGGTGACCCCAGTAGTCCGCGGTCAGGTCCGGGTCGGTGAGCGCCTGCCACACCCGCTCCGGGGTGCTCTCGATGTATGTCGTGTAGACGTAGGCCGGCCGGTCACTCATGTCACTCTCCGCTCGTCGTTTCACCGCGCTCAGGGTGCGCAGGCGCGGGCGTTCGAACTTGTCGATCCACCGCTCCTGCATCTCGTGCAGCGGTACCGGATTGAGGTAGTGCAGCTTCTCGCGACCGCGGCGGATGGTGCTGACCAGGTTCGCCGCCTGGAGAACCGCCAGGTGCTGCGTCGCGGATTGGCGGGTCATGTCCAGGCGTTCGCAGAGTTCGCCCAGCGTCTGCCCGTTCTGCTGGTGCAGCAGGTCGAGCAGGTAGCGGCGGGTGGGGTCGGCGAGTGCCTTGAAGACCGCATCCACTACGCTAGGTTATGCAGTCAACTGACTGCATGTCAAGGGGTGCTGGTCACCCGAGAACCGGCGGCCCGCCCCCGATCGGCGGACCACCGGCCACGGGTGGAACTCAGCCAGCCTCGTCCACGGTGTTCCTGCGGTCAGCCGCCGAGCGGCGCAGGTAGTTGACGATCGCCAGGGCCAGCGTGCCCCACAGGCCGACCGCGCCGATCAGGAACATGACGATCGCTCCGGTGTCCATGTCAGTCTCCGATCGGACGCGGTAGTTCCTCGTTGCGGCGCACATACTGCAGCACGAACGCGAGGGCCAGGGTGACCAGCACCGTGCCCCAGCCCAGCACGAGCAGACCGCTGACCGGGTAGTCCTCGTACCGGGTGGTGAGCTCCGTCCAGACGTTGATCGATCCCATCACCAGCAGCAGCACCGGCGTGATGGCGATCAGCGAGACGATCCACCACCAGCCGACCCGCACGTACGAGTCGCGGTTGATGTGCGCCTGCATCTCGCCCAGCTGGCGGGCGACCCAGGCGATCAGGATCACCTCGGCCAGACCGCCGAAGATCAGGCCGAAGTTGTTCACGAACCGGTCCACCGTGTCGAGGTAGTAGAGGCCGCCCCGGGTGACGTAGAGCAGGCTCACGATCGACGTGATGCCGAACAGCCAGTTGACCGCCGTAGTCCGGGACAGCCGGAACTTCTCCCGCACGCCGGCCACGCCGCACTCCATGATCGACACGGCCGAGGTGATGCCGGCGAACAGCAGCGAGCCGAAGAACAACACGCCGAACAGCGAGTTCAACGCCGGCATCTCGTTGATGATCTGCGGGAAGGCGACGAACGCCAGGCCCACGCCGCTGGTGATCACCTCGGTCACACCGGCGCCGGTGCTGGTGGCGAGGAAGCCGAGCACCGAGAAGACGCCGAGTGCGGCCAGGAACTCGAAGCCCGAGTTCGCCATGCCGACGATGATGGCGCTGTTGGACAGGTCGGAGCGGCGCGGCAGGTAGCTGGCGTACACGATCATCACGGCGAAGCCGATGCTGAACGAGAAGAACACCTGGCCGTACGCGGCGACCCAGACGCCGGCGTCGGTCAGCGCCCCGAAGTCCGGCGTGAGCAGCACGTTCAGGCCCTCGCTGGCGCCGGGCAGGGTGAGCCCACGGATCACGATGATGACGATCATCAGGATCAGCGCGGGCATCAGGATCTTCGCCGCCAGCTCGATGCCCCGGCGCACGCCACGGCGCAGGATCACGTAGGTCAGCGCCCACGCGATCGCCACGCTGAGCAACACCTTCCACTGGATGCCGCCGACCTGCCAGAAGCTCTCCGTCGTGCCCAGGTAATCGCCGAAGAAGAAGGCGTTCGGGTCGTCGCCCCACCGAGTGCCGAACGAGTAGTAGAAGTAGCTGATGACCCAGCCGATGACGACGATGTAGTACGTCATGATCAGCAGCGATATGCCGATCTGGAACCAGCCCAGCCACTCGGCGTTACGGCGTACCTGCCGAAAGGCGAAGGGTGCGGCGTGCCGGTACCGGTGACCCAGGGAGTACTCCAGGATCAGCAACGGCACTGCCGCGGTCGCGATGGCGATGAAGTACGGGATGAGGAACGCGCCGCCGCCGTTCTCGTAGACGACGTACGGATAACGCCAGATGTTGCCCAGCCCGATGGCCGAGCCCATCGCCGCGAGGATGAAGCCGAGCCGGGAACCCCATTGGTCGCGAGGTGTCGCCAGTATCTCGCCGCTGCTTGCCATGCGCCCGCCTTCCGTCCTAATGGATCGATGGGTGTCGCATGCGTTCTCGTGGAGCGCGACTCATCATCGACATAATCGGTGTCCGGTAACCGAATGGCAACCTGCCGCTGATCATCACCAGCAACCAGCCGGAAGGTCGCGGCGGCCCGGGCTATGCGGCCGCCCCGCGCAGGAGGGCTTCGCCGGCGGTCCGCACCGCGGTGACCAGCGCGGCCGGTGACTCGATGGTGAACGGCGCGCTCAGCGACCCGAGAACCATCACCGGCCAGCTGAGGTCGTCCACGTTCATGCGCAACCGGCACGCGGTCCCGAGCGGTTCCACGGTGGCCCATTGACCGACGAACGACTTGACCTTGTCGGCGGGCGCCTCCACCCGGACCGACACGTCGTACTTCTGCGGGATCGTGGCCAGCCGCGACCGCAGCCACTCCACCGGGTCACCGCCGGGGATCTCCCGCGGCCGGAACCGCGCCCCGGTCAGCGCCGGCGCGCTCAGCCGGTCGACCCGGAAGCTGCGCCAATCGCCGCGGTCGAGGTCCCACGCGATCATGTACCAGCGCCGGCCCAACGACACCAGCCGGTGCGGCTCCACGTAGCGGTGCGACGCGTCGCCGTCCCGGGGCTGGTACTCGAACCGCAACCGCTCCTCCCCCCGGATGGCCATCGCGATGGTGGTCAGCGCGCCGGCGTCCAGGGTCGGCCCGCCGGCCCACACGCCCGGTGAGGTCACCGCCTGGAGCGCGTCGATCCGGCGTCGCAGCCGCGGTGGGAGCAACTGGATCACTTTGGCGAGTGCGCGTACCGAGGTCTCCTCGAACCCGATCACCCCACCGGCCGCCGCCGTGCGCAGCCCGACCGCGATGGCCACCGCCTCCTCGTCGTCGAGCAGCAGCGGTGGCACCGCCGCGCCCGCCTGCAGCTGGTATCCCCCCGCCACCCCGCGCGAGGCGTCGACCGGATAGCCCAGCTCGCGCAGCCGGTCGACGTCCCGGCGCAGCGTCCGTGGGCTGACCTCGAGCCGGTCCGCCAGCTCGGCACCCGGCCAGTACCGGTGCGTCTGCAGCAGCGACAGCAACCGGAGCATCCGCGCACTCGTGTTCGCCATGGATCCAGATTCTCTCCGATTGCGGTCAGAAAGTGGCCGCAGTCCACCCTAGCGTGGGCACCATGATTGAGACGCAGGGACTGACCAGACACTTCAAGGACGTGCACGCCGTCCAGGGCATCGACCTGACCGTCGCCCCTGGCGAGCTGGTCGCGTTGCTCGGTCCGAACGGCGCCGGCAAGTCCACGACGCTGCGGATGCTGACCACCCTCGTCCCGCCGACCGCGGGCACCGCCCGGGTGGCCGGCTTCGACGTGGTCCGGCAGCAGCGCGAGGTGCGGCACCGGATCGGGTACATCGGCCAGGGCAACGGCGCCGGCCACAGCCAGCGCGGCCGGGACGAGCTGATCAGTCAGGGCCGGGCGTACGGGATGCCGGTGCCCGAGGCCCGCCGGCGGGCGGGCGAGCTGATCGACTCGCTGGGGCTGGCCGAGGTCGCCGACCGTACCGTGTCGACGCTCTCCGGTGGCCAGCGCCGCCGCCTGGACATCGCCATGGGCCTGATCCACGCGCCCGAGCTGCTGTTCCTCGACGAGCCGTCGACCGGCCTGGATCCGCAGAACCGCGCCAACCTCCAGGAGCACATCGTCGATCTGCGCGCCCGGCACGCGACCACGATCGTGTTGACCACGCACTACCTGGACGAGGCCGACTCGATGGCGGAGCGGGTCATCGTCATCGACCACGGCCGGATCATCGCCGACGACAGCCCGGCCCGGCTCAAGGCCACGCACGTGGGCGACCGGATCACGCTCGGCTTCGACCACGAGATCGAGGCGGCGTCGGCGGCGTCGCGGATCGATCATCAGCTGCAGCGGTACGGGACCACGCTGCAGATCAGCGTCGACGGCGCTCCGGCCCTGCTGCCCGGCATCCTCGAGGATCTGCGGGCGGCGGGCGTTCCGGCGTCCTCGATCGAGGTGGCCCGCCCGACTCTGGACGACGTGTTTCTCACGCTGACCGGCCGCAGCCTGCGTGAGGGCGGCGCGGCGCCGGCGGCCACGTCCGACAACACTCCTGAACTGGTGGAGGCCTGAGCCATGACTTCTCTCGTCACCGACGTCCGGACCGTGTTCAGCCGCGAGCTGCGGCCCACCCTGCGGCAGCCGTTCACGATCATCTTCAGCCTCGTGCAGCCGCTGGTCTTCCTGGCCCTGTTCGCACCGCTGCTACCCGAGGTGGAGGGCGGTTCGGCGCTGCAGTGGTTCGTCCCCGGCATCGTGGTCATGTCCTGCCTGTTCGCCACCTCGATGACCGGCTCGAACCTGCTCTTCGAGATCCAGACCGGCTCGCACGAGCGGATGCTGGTCACCCCGCTGCGCCGCCCGGCGCTGCTGATCGGCCGCGCGCTCAAGGAGATCGTGCCGATGGTGGCGCAGGCCGCCCTGATCGTCGCGGTGTGCCTGCCGTTCGGGTTCGAGCTGAACCT
>DASSAL010000080.1:0-1671 GCA_035685405.1 Actinoplanes sp.
TGACGGCGGTCGGCCCGCTCTGAGCGCCGCGGGCGCCGGCCGCGGCCGGGCCGTCCGGAGCGCGACGGGCGCCGGTGCGCTCCGCGCCGACGCCGGCGGCCACCACGAACGCGATGCCGGCCACCGCCACCCCGCTGGGCACCTGTCCCAGCGCGACCAGACCGATCACCAGCGCGACCGCCGGTTCCAGCGCCATCAGCGTGCCGAACGCCGCGGTAGTCAGCCGGCGCAGGGCGAGCAGTTCCAGGGCGAACGGGATGACCGGCAGCAGGACGGCCAGGCCCAGGCCGGACAGCAGCAGGGCCGGTGTGACGTGCGGCAGCACCGACGGCCCGGCCACCACCGTGGCGACGATCCCGGCCACCGGCATCGACACGGCCAGGCCGGCGAAGCCCGACACGGTGTCGCCGACTCGCTGGGTGAGCAGGATGTACGCGGCCCAGCACGCGCCCGCGGCCAGCGCGTACGCGACGCCGAGCGGGTCGGTGCCGCCGTGCCACGGCTCGGTCAGCAGCAGCACCCCGGCCCCGGCCAGCACCGGCCAGATCGCGGTGCCGCGCCGTCCCCGGGCCACCGCGACGCCGAGCGGGCCGAGGAACTCCAGCGCGCTGGCCGTGCCCAGCGGCAACCGGGCGATCGCGGCCATGAACAGGATGGTGACCCCGGCCGTGACGACGCCGAGCAGCACGCAGCTCAGCAGCGCCGACCGGCCGAGGTCGCGCGGCCGCGGCCGGACCAGCACGAGCAGGATCAGCCCGGCCCAGGCGAGCCGGAGCCACGCCGCGCCCCCGGTCCCGATCCGGTCGATCAGGCCGACGGAGACGGCGAGACCGAGCTGGACGAGGACGATGGACGCGACGGCCATCGAGGTGCCCGTGCGGGCCGGGTTCGTCATGCCCCCCAGTCAACGGCACCGTGACCGTTCACGTCCACGTGAGAATGCTGGACACACCGTTCGGTAATGTTGAACGATGGCGGGGTGGAGACGCGCCGCCTGCGGATACTGCTGGAGCTGTCCCGCCTCGGGTCGATGCGTGCGGTCGCCGAGGAGATGGGCGTCACCACGTCGACGGTGTCCCAGCAGATCGCCGCGCTGGCCCGGGAGACCGGCACGGCGCTGATCGAGCCGGACGGCCGGCGGATCCGGCTCACCCCGGCCGGGCGCCGGCTGGCCGAGCACAGCGTCACCATCCTGGCCGCGGTGGAGGCGGCCCGCCTCGACCTGGACCCGGGCGGGGAGCCGGCCGGGCACCTGCGGGTCTCCGGCTTCGCCACCGCGGTCCGCCGGTCCCTGCTGCCGATCGTCGCCCACCTGGGCGAGCACCACCCGCGGGTGCGGATGTCGATCCTGGAGCACGAGCCGTTCGAGCAGTTCGCGCTGCTCGACGGCGACGACATCGACCTGGCCCTGACCTACGACTACGACCTCGCCCCGGTGGCCTTCGACGCCGGGGTGGACGCCCGGCCGCTGTGGGCGGTGCCGTGGAGTCTGGGGGTGCCCGCGGCCGCGGGCGGTGAGCGGATCGGCGACTTCCGCGACCACGGCTGGATCGTCAACTCCCGCAACACCGCCGACGCGGACGTGGTGCGCACGCTCGCGTCGATCGCCGGCTTCCGGCCCCGGATCGTGCACCAGGCGGACAGCCTGGCGCTGGTGCAGGACCTGATCGT
>DASSAL010000081.1:0-10307 GCA_035685405.1 Actinoplanes sp.
TCCGGCACCGGCGGGTACGGCCGCAGCGTGCCCAGCGGGCCGGTGTCCCGGCGCAGCAGGAAGCCGACCTCCCGCGGCAGCTCCACCAGCTCGCCGTCCGGCCGCGGCGCCCGGCCGGCCTCCGAGACCGGCACCAGGACGTGGTTCTCCACGCGCCAGCGCACCTGCTCGGCCATCGCCGCGGCGTTCAGCGCACCGACCGGCGGCCCGGCGGCCAGCCGGTCCAGCACCGCCCGGGCGGCCGTGGGCGCGGCCAGCACGGTACGGCGCAGCTTCGCCCGGTCGGCACACAGCGCCGCCGCCTGCGCGTCCAGGTAGTCGGCGGGACGGCCCAGCCCCGCCGGGTACGGCGACATGACCTCGTCCACCGCGCCCACCACCTGCAGCGCGTCCTCGTGGCCGTGCAGCAGGAAGCGGGCCCGCAGCCGGTCGATCGCCACCCGGACGTCGCCGTCGTCGGCGCCGGCCGTCAGCGCCAGAATCGCCGCCACCGAGGTGAGCGCGGTCTCCGGGGCGCGGCTGAGCCGGGCGGCGTCCAGCACCAGCAGGGTGAACTCGTCCAGCGTGTCCAGGCAGCGGGCCACCGAACCGCGGGACTGGGCGCGCACGGCCAGGGCGGAGATGTCGGCGGGTACCGGCACGACGAGGTCCGGGCGCAGCTGGACCAACGCGCCCAGGGCCTCGTCGGTGAGCGAGCGGAGCTGGTCGGCGAATGTGGTGGCCATCGTGTTCAACGCTAAACCCCGTGGGACGATGGTGATGGCAGGGCATATCGATCGAGGGGGACGTCATGGCGTCAGATGCCAAGATGCCGGGCACCGAGGTGACCCAGGACGACGCAACCGAGTCCCGCGGGCATGCTCCCGGGCCCAGGTCGCCGAAGGACGGGAGCCTGCCGGTGTCCGAGCTGGTTGCCGACCGGGCAGCCGCACCATCGCCGTTCGGTGACGACCAGACCTTCCCGCTCCCGGTCGAGGACCTCACCTACACGCCGACGCTGACGCCGTGAGCGAAGCGGTCGGGTTCGACCTGGACATGACCCTGATCGACGCAAGGCCGGGAATCGCCGCGACATATCGGGCGCTCTCCGCCCGCACCGGCGTGTACGTGGACGCCGATCTGGCGGTCAGCCGGCTCGGGCCGCCGCTGCGCACCGAGCTGCGAGAGTGGTTTCCGGCCCGGGACGTCGAGCCGGCGGTTACCACGTACCGCGCGCTCTATCCGGACCACGCGATCGAGTCGACCGTGCCGATGCCCGGTGCGGTGGCGGCGCTGGCCGCGGTACGGGCGCAGGGCCTCAAGGTGGTGGTGGTCACCTCCAAGTTGGGCCGGCTCGCCGAGCTGCACCTCAAGCACCTCGGGATGGCCGCCGACGAGCTGGCCGGCGACCTGTTCGCCGAGGGTAAGGGGGCTGCGCTGGCCGAGCACGGGGTGCGCTGGTTCGTGGGCGACCACGTCGGCGACATGGTGGCCGCCCGGACCGCCGGTGTGTCCGGCATCGGGGTCACCACCGGCCCGTGTACCGCCGCCGATTTGTGGGAAGCCGGTGCCCTGCGGGTGCTGCCCGATCTCACCACCTTCCCCGACATCCTGGGGGAGATAACGGTTGGGTCCGCGCCCGGCCGGTCGATAGCCTGGAAGTCAAGTTCCAACGAATGAAGTCGAGGTCAGCGGTGCCCACGGGTCGAGTGAAGTGGTACGACGCGACGAAGGGATTCGGATTCGTCACCAGTGACGAGGGCGGGGACGTGTTCCTGCCCAAGGGCGCGCTGCCGTCCGGCGTGGCTGAACTGCGTACGGGTCAGCGGATCGAGTTCGGCGTGGTGGACAGCCGCAAGGGTGCGCAGGCGCTCGGTGTGAAGGTCCTGGACGCCCCGCCGTCGGTGGCCGAGCTGCGTCGCCGCCCGGCCGACGAGCTGCACGGTCTGGTGGAAGACATGATCAAAGTGCTGGAGGCCAAGGTGCAGCCGGATCTGCGCCGCGGCCGTTATCCGGACAAGCGCACCGCGCAGAAGGTCGCGCAACTGGTGCACGCGGTTGCGCGCGAACTAGAGGTTTAGCTTCACCGCTGGTGTGAGGTTCGCCGCCGCCGCACGTCCGAGGAGGGCGTGGGCGGCGGCGTAGCCTTCTTCGCCTAGGTCCGAGGTGAACTCGTTGACGTACAGCGCGATGTGCCGCTGGACCACGTCTGGTTCCATCTCCTGCGCGTTGGCCAGGATGAACGGCCGGCTCGCATCGGGGTCGGCCCAGGCCATGCTCACCGACGAGCGGATCCACTCGGCGGCCTCGGCCGGGTTGACGGCACCCCGGCGGGCCAGGATCGCGCCCAGCGGGATCGGCAGCCCGGTGTCCTCCTCCCACCACTCGCCCAGGTCGGCGAGCGCGGTCAGGCCGTACCGCTGGTAGGTGAACCGGGCCTCGTGGATGACCAGGCCGGCGTCGTACCTGCCGTCCGCCACGCCGGGCATGATCCGATGGAACGGCACCACCTTGATGCGAGCCGGTGGGTGGTCGGCCGACCACAGCCGGAGGAGCAGATATGCGGTGGTCCGGTCACCCGGCACGGCCACCGTGGCCCCGGTCAGGTCCCGGCGGCCGCCGGTCAGCACCAGCGGTCCGCAGCCCCGGCCCAGCGCACCCCCGCAGGGCAGCAGGTGGTAGTCGTCCAACAGCCAGGGCAGCGCGGCGTAGCTGACCTTGACCAGGTCGAACTCGCCCTTCTCGGCCGCGGTGTTGGTCACGTCCACGTCGGCGAACGTGAGGTCCACCGGTGGCGCACCCCGGACCAGGCCGTGCACCAGCGCGTGGAAGATGAACGTGTCGTTGGGGCAGGGCGAGACCGCCAGGGAGAGGGCCACGAAGGCCAGGCTAGCCGGTGGGGCGTTCGGCCCGGGATGTCACCATGGCTGCCGTGAGGGAGCCGGCGCGGGGAACCAGACGGCGCTGGTGGCTGCCCGCGTTGGTGACCGCCTGGGCGGTGGCCCTGGCCGCGCTCGGCTGGTGGTCCGTCCGCACCGACCCGGCCACCGTGCCGGAGCAGTACACCATCGCGGACGCGCTGCCGGTGCTGGACAAGGCCGCCGGCACGCTGGTGGCCGCCGCCGTCGGCGACGATCGTGCGGTCACGCTCGGCCCGTTGCGGGTGCGCCGGGACTGCCGCGTCACGCCGGTGCGGGACGGGATGGAAGCGGTCCGGGTGGTCACCGTGGTGGTGCCGGCCGGGCGGGCGCTGCCGGTGCTGGCGGAGATCGCCGCCCGGCTGCCCGCCGGCTTCCGGGCCGAGGCCGGAGACAGCAGCGGCGGACGCCGGGTCGGCATGCACGCCGACGCCGGGGGATTCGTGGCGATCGACGCGGGCGAGGACGCCGACACTCAGGAGATCCGGATCGAGGTGACGACCGGGTGCCGGCCGCTCGCCGACGGGGTGGACGTGGGCGCGGCGGATCGGCCGGCCACCGCGCCGCCGGTGCTGGCCCGGGCGCTGACCGCGGTGGGTGGCTCGGGACAGGTCCGGGTGCGCGAGGTGGACTGCCCGAATGGCGGTACCACCCGGACGTACACGGTGGAGGGTGTGTCCGCACCCGGCGATCTGGGGCGCAGCCTGCAACCGGTGGTGGACGGCCACACCGTGCTGCGCGCGGAGCCGTCCGGCTGGGCGTACCTGGTGGACGGGAACTCGGTGGTGATCGAGCGGATCGGCCGGGCGCTGCGGTTGTCCGCCACCACGCCGTGCGCCTGATTCGCGAGTCAGTACACCAGCGCCTGGGCGCCGTCGGCGGTGATCTCCTCGACGAACACGGCGGCACCGGCGATGCGGATGCCCGGGATCACGTCGTCGGCGGTGATGTCGCGGCGGGCGGCGCACTGCGTGCACAGCGTCACCCGCCCGTTCTCGATCAAGACGCTCAGCAGGTCGGGCAGCGGGGCGGCGTGCGGCAGGTCGAACTCGGCCGCCCGGCCCGGCAGGGCGAACCAGGCCGACTCGCCGGTCAGCCAGAACGACACCTCCACCCCGGACGCGGCGGCCGTGCTCGCCACGGTGAATGCCTGCGAGCATCGCTCCGGGGCGTCCGCGCCGGCGGTCGCCTTGACGACGAGAAGTCCAGCCATGCGGGTCAGCATAGGATGGCGGGGATGGTTACCGAGATCGGATTCGTGAGCCTGCTGGTCGCCGGCCTGGGCGCCCTGGGGGGCGGCCTGAGCTATCTGGCGCTGCGCATCTCCCGGGGGCGCTGGTGAGCGAGAGCTCGTTGGGGCCGCCACCGTGGCTGAACGCGCCGCCGGTCGAGCCGTACCCGTACCAGGACACGTACGACCTGCGCAAGGGCCCCGACCTGCATCCCGCCCTGCTGGGCCTGCTGCCGTTCGTCGGCCTGTGGCGGGGCCGCGGGCAGGGCGGATACCCGGGTGTGGAGGACTTCAACTTCGCCCAGGAGATCACCGTCAGCCACGACGGGCGGCCCTTCCTGAGGTACGAGAGCCGGGCCTGGATCCTGGACGACGACTCCCAGCCGGCCGGCCTAGCCGACCGCGAGACCGGCTGGTGGCGCCCGGTGACCGACGCGCAGGGCCGGGCGACCGATGACATGGAGGCGACCCTGTGCACGCCGACCGGCGTGATCGAGCTCTACCTGGGCAAGGTGACCGGCACCCGGCTGGAGATGGAGGCGGACGCCATCGTCCGCTCGCCCACCGCCCGCGAGGTCACCGCCGGCCACCGGCTGTTCGGCATCGTCGAGGGCGCGCTGTTGTACGCCCAGGAGATCGCCGCCGAGGGCCGCGGCCTGGAACCGCACATGTCAGCGCGGCTGCTCCGGGTCGGCGGCTAGGTAGCCCAGCAGGGACTGCAGGCGCCCGGTCCACGCGGACCGGGCGCGAACGGTCCCGTCCAGTGTGGTGATCTCCGTGAGGCCGCGCAGCGACGAGGCCAGCCAGATGGCGTCCGCGGCGTGCAGGGCGTCCCGGCGGATCATCTCCTCGGCCGGCTCGAGGCCCACGTCTCCGGCGCGGGCGAGCAGGTGTGCGGCCGTGATGCCGGGCAGGATGGCGACCGCGGCCGGTGGGACCGTGCACAACCGGTCGCCGGTCAGCCAGACCAGGCTGGCGGTCGGTGCCTCCAGCGCGTAGCCCTCGACGGAGAACCACACCATCTCGTCAGCGCCCTGGGCCTGGGCCCAGCGGCGGGCGGCCAGGTTGGCCGCGTACGACGTGGTTTTCGCGGTGGCCAGCGACCACGGCGGACGGTGGATCGAGACGCCGGCGTCGGCGGTGATCACCCGGACACCGCGGCGGCGTTCGGCCAGTGCGCGTGCCGGGATCGGGGACGCGGAGACCGCCGGGGGCTCGTCGCGGCGGACGACGATGCGCAAGGCGCCTTCCGGGTCGGCCGACCGGTCGCCGCAGTCGATCGGTGGCACCGGCAGGTCGAGCAGGGCCGCCGAGCGGGTCAGCCGGGACAGGTGCGCGTCCAACAGCCACGGGCCATCGGGTCGGAGATGCACCGTCTCGAAGACCCCCTCGCCGTACACATCGGCAGCGTAACGAGCGGGCGAACTATGCTCGGAACGTGTCCGCCTCATCCCTCGCCGAGATGCTCCGGGAGCGCGGCCTGCGGCTCACCCCGCAGCGTCAGCTGATCCTGGAGGCCGTGCACGAGCTGGGTCACGCCACCCCGGAGCTGGTGCACAACCACGTCCGGGAGCGGGTGGCCGGCGTGAACATCACCACCGTCTACCGCACCCTCGAACTCCTTGAGAACCTCGGCCTGGTCAACCACACCCACCTGTCGCACGGATCGCCGACCTACCACGCCGCCGGTGCGGACCAGCACGTCCACCTGGTGTGCCGGGCCTGCGGCTCGATCAGCGAGGTGGACCCGTCGGTGATGCTGCCGGTGACCGACCGCCTCCGCGACGAGAAGGGCTTCCGGGTGGACGTGGGCCACGTCTCGTTGTTCGGCGAGTGCGCCGATTGCAAGGATCAACCATGAGCACCGTGGCGATCGAAGACCTGGATCCGGCTTCCCCGGACGCCGGTGTCGCGGCGCACTACGGCGACCCGATGCGCGAGCAGCGGCTGCTGGAGACCGCGGTGGGCCTGGTGGACCGCTCCCACCGGGACGTCGTCGCGGTGCCCGGCGAGGAACGGGCGAGCTGGCTGCACACGCTGACCACCCAGCACCTCACCGATCTGCGGGCCGGGCAGGCCAGCGAGTTGCTGGTGCTGTCCCCGCACGGGCACGTCGAGCAGCACGCGTACGTCACCGAGGACGGCACCACCGCCTGGCTGGACACCGAGCCCCGGGCGGGCGCCGGGCTCGTCAGATACCTCGAGATGATGCGCTTCTTCACCCGGGTCGAGCCGCGCGACGCGTCCGCCGAGCGGGACGTCTGGTCGCTGGTCGGCCCGGGCGCCGCCGATGTCGTCCCGGGTCTGGCCGAACCCAGGGTGGCGGCGGTGCCGGGCGCGAAGTTCGCCGCCGGCACGGTGCCGCCGGGACCGACAGCGTTGTACGCGGTCCGCGAGCTCCCCGGCGGCGTCCTGGCCCGCCGGGTCCCGCTCGGCGTGGACCTGCTCGTGCCGAAGGGGCAGCGGCCGGACCTCGACGTGCCGCGGGCCGGGCTGTGGGCGTACGAGGCGATCCGGGTGGCCCGGCGGATCCCGCGGCTGGGCTGGGAGACCGACCACCGGACCATCCCGGCCGAGGCGGGGTTCATCGCGAACGCCGTTCATCTGGACAAGGGGTGTTACCGGGGTCAGGAGACCGTGGCCCGGGTGCATCACCTGGGCCGCCCGCCCCGCCGGCTGGTGCTGCTCCACCTGGACGGTGTGGCCACCGATCAGCCGCCGGTCCGGGGGACGCCGGTCGCGCTCGACGGCCGGCCGGTCGGCTTCGTCGGCACCGCGGTCCGGCACCACGAGCTCGGCATGATCGCTCTGGCCGTGATCAAGCGCAACGTCGCGGACGACGCGCACCTGTGGGTGGGAGAGTCGGCGGCGCAGATCGATCCGGCCTGACAGGATCACCCCCATGACCGGGACCCTGATCACCGTTGCGCCCACCGGCGCGGAGAACAGCAAGGCAGCCGTACCGGCGCTGCCGGTGACCCTGGATGAGCTGGTGTCGACGGCGAAGGAGTGCGAAGCGCTCGGCGCCGCGATCATCCACGTGCACATCCGCGACGACGACGCCCAGCCCACTCTCGACCGGGGGCGGCTGACGGCCACCGTCGCCGCGCTGCGCGAAGCCACCGACCTGATCGTGCAACTCTCCTCCGGTGGCGCGGTCACCGACCCGGAGGCGAACCGGCTGGCCGTGCTGGACTGCGGGCCGGAGATGGCGTCCTGCACGATGGGCACGGTCAACTTCGGCGACGGTGTGTTCCTGAACCGCTGGGAGTTCATCGTCGATCTGCACACCCGGATGCAGGAGCGCGGCGTCGTGCCGGAGTACGAGATCTTCGACCTGGGCCAGCTCACCACGCTGCAGCGGCTGCTCGGCAAGTACGGGCTGCCGGCCGGCGGGCACGTGCACGTGGACCTGGTGATGGGCGTGCCCGGCGGGATGCCCGGCACCGCCGCCGCGCTGGTCGCGTGCGAGCAGGCGATCCGCGACCTGCCGGCGGGCACCACGTTCTCGGCCACCGGCATCGGGCGCAGCACGATCCCGGTGATGCTGGCGTCGCTGTCGGCCGGCGGTCACCTGCGGGTCGGCATGGAGGACACGGTCACGTACGCCAGGGGCCGCCCGGTCGAGTCCAACATGCAGCTGGTGGCCCGGGCAGTGGGATTCGCTCAGCTGGCCCAGCGGCCGCCGCTGACCACCGCCGAGGCGCGTGCGCTGCTGGGCATCCCGCGATGATCGTCGCCGAGGTGGTCCGGTCCGGGTTCGTGGAGAGCGTGCACCACGGTTCGGTCGTGATATCCGGGGTGGCCTCGGTCGGCGACGTCACCGGCCCGATCTTCCCGCGCTCGTCGAACAAGCCGATGCAGACGGTCGGCATGCTGCGGGCCGGCCTGGCCGTCACCGACGGCGCCCACCTGGCGCTGATCAGCGGCAGCCACTTCGGCGAGCCGATGCACGTCCGGATGGTCCGGCAGATTCTGGCCGGCGCCGGGCTGCCGGCGACCGCGCTGCGCTGCCCACCCGCGCTGCCGCTGTCGGAGACCGAGCGGGTTGCCTGGTTGCGCTCCGGCGGCCGGCCCGAGCCGCTGCTGATGAACTGCTCGGGCAAACACGCCGGGATGCTGGCCACCTGTGCGGTCAACGGGTGGCCGCTGGAGTCGTACCTCGACCCCCGGCACCCGGTGCAGAAGGCGCTCGCCGCCGCGGTCACCGACCTGGCCGGTGAGCCGATCACCGCCACGGGCGTGGACGGCTGCGGGGCGCCGGTGTTCGCGCTGTCACTGACCGGCCTGGCCCGGGCGGTCCAGCGGCTGGTCGAGGCCGCCCCCGGTACGCCGGAGCGGCGGGTCGCCGACGAGATGCGCGCCCACCCGGAGCTGGTGGCCGGCACCGGTGCCGACGACACGCTGCTGATGCGAGCGGTGCCCGGTCTGCTGGCCAAGGGTGGCGCGGAGGGTGTGGTGGCGGTGGCCGTTCCGGGCGTCGGTGCGGTGGCGGTGAAGATCGAGGACGGTGCCATGCGCCCCCGTACCCCGGTGCTGCTGTCCGCCCTGCGCAAGCTGGGTGTGACGGTGCCGGAGATGACCGAGCCGGTGCTGGGCGGCGGTGCGCCGGTCGGGGTGGTGCGCAGCGTGTGGTGATGCGTTTCACGCTAGCTAGAGCAAGCATTTCGCTTGCAGGAGCTAGCAGACCCGACTACTGTCGGGAGCGTGGCCGACAAAGAACTGCCCCAGGACATCGGGACGTTCATCCGTGACCTGCGGCAGACCGCGAAGATCTCGCTCCGGCAGCTCGCCGACAAGGCGGGGGTCAGCAATCCCTACCTGAGCCAGGTCGAGCGGGGCCTGCGCAAGCCCAGCGCCGAGGTGCTGCAGCAGATCGCCAGTGCGCTGCGGGTGTCGACGCCCGCGATGTACCTGCGTGCCGGTTTGCTCGACAGCGAGGGCCAGCAAGGCGTGCTGGCCGCCATCGCGGTCGACCCGGATCTCACGATCGCGCAGAAGCAGGCGCTCTCGCAGATCTACGAGACGTTCCGCAACGAGAACCGGAGGCACGGCACGGACGCCACCACCGACGTTCCCGCGGCGGCGCCCGACGTGTCCGAGGACGACGCGCTGCTGGAGCAGATCGCCCAGGTCGAAGCGGGCGCCGCGCCGCCACCACAGACCACCGCCAAGGAGGAGACGAAATGACCGAGCAGACCAAGACCCGCATTCCCGCCCCGCTCTACGCCGCCGCCGGTGCCGGTGACCTGGCGTACCAGCAGCTCCGCAGGCTGCCCGCGGTGCTCGACGAGCTGAGCGGCCGGGTGAACGAGCTCAGCGAGCGCGCCGCCGCCTCGCTGCGGTTCGCCAACGAGCAGGCCGGCGACAAGGCCGTCCGGCTGCGCGACAAGGCCGGCACCGCCGACTTCGACAAGATCCGCGACACCGCGGCAGCCAGCGCCATCGCGTTCGCCACGACCGCGACCGAGCGCGCCGTCGCCGCGTACACCGCCCTGGTCGCCCGCGGCGAGCGGGTGGTCGGCACCGGTGTGATCGAGGCCGCCGACGTGGTCAACGCCGACATCGAGACCACCGAGGTTCCGAAGGCGGTCGAGGCCGCCGACGCCGCCACGCCGGCCACGGTCGCCACCCCGAAGCCGCGCAAGCGCGCCACCAAGGCCGCCCCGGCGAAGCGCACCACCACCAAGTAGGGACGGCTGTCGAGGCCCCGGTGGACGCCGGGGCCTCCGGCATAGACTTCACGTCATGCTCTACAGCGCGCCGATCTTCTACGACGACGTGGCGAGACTGATCTCGATCGTCGTCCTCATTCTGTCGTTGATCGTGCAGGCGGTCGCGCTCGTTCATTGCGTGACCCAGCGCGGTGACGGCTTCCAGGCCATCGGCACGCTGCCCAAGGGCGCGTGGCTCGCCATCCTCGCGGTGTGTTTCATCCTCACGTTCCTCGGTGTGGGCGGCGGCGCCACCGGCATCTTCGGCCTGATCGGCGTGGCCGCGGCCCTGATCTATCTGCTCGACGTCCGCCCGGGCCTGCGCGACCTGACGGACGGCAAAGGCTTCTGGTGAAGTTCCGGTGGCCGCCACCCCCGGATGGCGGCCCGCGGACCTGGGGTCCGGCGCCGACCGGGCCGAGAACCGGCCGGCCGACGCTGCCGGCCCCGCCCACCGAGATCATC